>JACZWZ010000043.1 GCA_022571885.1 Acidobacteriota bacterium | reverse complement strand
GACCACCGATTGGTGGACCCGCCTCGACAACAAGGTTCTGCAATGGTTGGTTGATCGGCGGGCCGACGGCCTGACGGATGTGATGAAGGGCTTCCATGCTCTCGGATCGGTGTGGTTCATCCGGCCGTTGCGCTGGGTGATCATGGGCACGCTCGCCGGAATGAGGCGCTTTCGCATCCTGTTTGGAGTCGTCGTCGCCTTCTCGATCGTCGATACGCTGCAACGAGAGTTGGCGAATGGCATCGGGCGTCCTCGTCCGTTGGTCGAGATAATTGGAGACTGGGTCGGTTACTCGCACCCCTCGGCGCCGGTCGGCTTTCTGGCCGTCACCGTTGTCGTTGCAGGTCTGGCGGTGATACCCAAAGGTCGGTGGCGGAAGAGGTGGTTCATCTTCTCCGCCGGCCTGGTCGGACTTCTGGCGATCTCCCGCCTGTATCTCGGGATCGACCACCCGACCGACGTGATCATCGGCTGGCTTCTCGGTCCGGTGGTGGCCGTGGTGGTGTTTCGCTGGGTGGCGCCGGAGTCGGTGTTCCCGGTCAATTACCGGCGGGCTCGGGGCGCTCATCTGGACATCTCTGGTGATAGGGGACTGGCCATCGAGAAGGCACTCCGAGAGCAGCTTGGTTTGACCGTGCTGTCGATCGAGCCCTTCGGCCTGGAGGGGTCGGGCGGTTCGACACCGCTCAGAATCCATTGCGGCCGAGATCCAGACTGCTATCTGTTCGCCAAACTCTATGCCCGCAACCATCTCCGGGCCGATCGCTGGTACAAGGTGGCGCGCACCATCCTGGTCGGCTCATTGGAGGATGAGGTCCGGTTTGCCTCGGTGCGCAGCCTCGTCGAATACGAGGACTATATGTTGCTCAAGATGCAGGAGGCCGATCTCCCGTCGCCGGAGCCGTTCGGATTCGTCGAGATCACACCGGAGCGCGAATACTTGATCGTGACCGAGTTCCTCGATGGGGCGACCGAATTGGGCGACGCCGATGTGGACGACGCCGTCATCGACGATGCGTTGATGGTGATGCGCAAGCTGTGGGACGCCGGCTTGGCTCACCGTGACATCAAGCCTGCCAACGTGATGGTTCGAGAGGGCCGAATCGTGCTCATCGATCCTGCGTTTGCCACCGTGCGGCCATCCCCCTGGCGCCAGGCGGTGGATCTCGCCAACATGATGATCATTCTGGCGCTGCGGTCTTCGGCCGAGCACGTCTACGACCGGACCCTTCGATTCTTCTCGCCGGAGGACATCGCAGAGGCGTTCTCGGCGACGCGGGGTATGACGATCCCAACCCAGAGCCGCTCGTCACTGGCCCTGCTCAAGCGCACCCAAGGCATCGACATCGTCGAACAGTTCCGTGACCTCGCCCCCGACCGCGAGCCGATCAGCATGCAGCGGTGGAGCCTTCGTCGGCTCGGGTTGACCCTGGGCGCGGCTGCCGTGCTCACCTGGTTTGTGACGCTGGTGTTCCAGAACCTGATTGGAGCGGGGTTCGTTTGAGATCGAGAATCCTGCTTGCGTTGGCCTTGCTTCTCGTCCTCTCCAGTTGCTCCAGCCAACTCGGTCGGGACATACCCGAGTGCGGTGGTGGCGTCACCAACTCCGTCGTGATGCAGATCCAGTCCGTCCCGGGGATCTTCTATGTCCCATGTGTCAGTGCGCTACAAGCGGGGTGGGACTTCAACCATGTTGAGCCGCGGAGTGGACTGGCGACCTTCACGATCGACTCGGATCGGATAGGTGAACCGTTCGTGACGATTCGAACGACGGCCACCTGCGATGTCTCGGGTGCCGAGCCGGCAACCTCCGACGAGCGACCGATGGAGCTGTACAAGGACGTGGTCTTAGACTTCCAGGTGCGGATCGTGGTTGTGCCTGAGGGGCCGACCGAGGCGACCTTGGCGGCTGCCCGGTCGATCGTCGTCGACTCCTTTGGCGTTCGCCTGCGTGATCGCTCTGTCAATGTCGGGGTCGATGCGACGGAGAGTCCGACCCGGGATCGGATTCGAGCAGCCCATGCCGATGGCGCTCACGTCATCATCATCAGCATCAGGGACGCCGAGGAGGGAACGGTTGCGTTGTTGCTGGCGGGAGATTCCGAGGAACGCGAAGACGGGACCATCCGTCAGGCCCTCGACGAGATAGAGGAGCACGTCGACAAGCCGAGCTACCGCGGATCGTGGTTCTACGTATTCGAAGGTGGGTGCACTGAGTACCGCTTCGACGCCGCCGGTGCGGGAGCCGAGACCGTGGCCGCCGACGTGCAGCGCTCGCTCGGTTTTATCGATGCCGAGGCGATCAAACAAACAGCCCGCGACGCCGGGTACGACATTCCGTGAGCACCGACTCACCAGGAACCCGGACTGCTACCTGGAAACGGATCGCCCAAGCACTTGTCTCGCTGGCGATCGTGGCCGGCATCTTCCTGGGGATCATGCCCCGGATCGCCGACTATGGCGATGTGTGGGAGACGATCAAGGCGATGACCTCACTTGAACTGGGTTCACTGTTCCTGGTGGGTGTCTGGAACCTGGTCACCTACTGGTTTGTGCTCACCGCGTCGTTGCCGGGCTTGCGATTCAGGGAGGCGTCGGTGGTCAACCAGGCCTCGACCGCGGTCTCCAACACGCTCCCGGCCGGCGGTGCCATCGGGGTCGGGGTCACGGTGTCGATGCTGACGTCTTGGGGATTTCGGCTTCCGGCAATCGGGCTGCAGACCATCGTCAGCGGCATCTGGAACAACTTCGTAAAGATGGGGATGCCCGTTTTGGCTCTGGTACTGCTGGCATTTGAGGGCGACATAACCCTCGCTCGTTTCCTTGCTGCTCTTGTCGGCATCGGTGTGCTGGTGGGAGCAGTCGTGTTGTTCGCTCTCGTGCTCAGGAGTGATCGCTTGGCTCGAGCCGTGGGGCGAAGGGTGGGCGGCGTCTTCAACCGGATCCGGCGCATCCTTCGCAAGGAGCCGCTGGAGGATTTCGGCGACCGCGCCTCTCGCTTTCGGACCGACACGGTCACGTTGCTGGCGAGGCGCTGGGTGCGGCTGACCGTGGCGACGCTGGTGAGCCATGTCTCGCTGTATCTGGTGTTGCTGATCGCGCTGCGCAATGTCGGGGTGTCCCAGGGGGACCTCAGTTGGATCACGGTGCTGGCGGCGTTCGCGTTCGTGCGGTTGATCTCGGCCCTGCCGGTGACACCGGGCGGTGTTGGTGTGGTCGAGCTCGGGTACGCGGCAGTCCTGACGATCGGTCTCGACGACCTCCTCAGCGCCCGGGTGGTGGCGGCGATTCTCTTGTTCAGAGCGATTACCTACCTGCTGCCGATCCCGCTGGGACTGACTTCGTATCTGGTGTGGAGAGGCAACCAGAGTTGGCGCCTCAGCGGTGCCGATCGGGACCGAGTCGCCACGGCGTAGCGGGGCGCTTCCACCGCCGCCGATAACGGATCAGTCGTGATCGATCCACGACTCCAAGGGGACGTTTAGGCCGTCGGCGATGCGATTGACGTAGGCGAAGTAGCCGACCACCTCGGTGATGTGCAGGATGTCGACGTCTGAGTGTCCGGCCGCCCGCAGCGCGGCGACATCTTCCTCGACCATGGCCCAAGGGGTTCGGGTCAGCTTGAGCGAATACCGCAACATCGTGAGCCGGCGGTCATCGAGCCCGGCGGTCTCGACATCTCTCTCGAGTCGCGCCGGTAGATCGTCGTCCTGCAGCAGGCGGCGCAGACCGCGCCGATGGTGTGTGATTCAGTAGTGGCAGTCATTTGCAATGCTGACGACCAGCGCAATCATTTCCCGATCGACCTTGCGGAGGGTCTTGGTGCTCCTCATGGCTTGGGCATAAAGGGTCTGATGCGCCTTCAGGCTGCCGATGTCGAGGCCGTGCACCGCCAGGATGTTGTCGACCCGATCATGTTCCCGGTCGACGACTTGGGCGCGGTATTCGGCGAGTTCCCCGTCCCACTTGCGATCGTCGGGTATTTCGATCCATGCCACGCGATGCCTCCTCGACTCTCCCGACCTCGGAACAGCGGCGGTCCCGCCGAAACAAGGGAGGCCGTCTGAGGCGAGGTTACCGGTCGGTTTGGTCCGTCGGGGTCTGCCGTTCGAAGCGCAGGAAGTCCTCTACCCGCAGGATCCGCAGGAATGCTCGCAAGCGCCGAGGGAGACGGTCCCACACCTCATCCCGACCGACCAGACCGATGTTGGTGAGGGCTCGTGTCGTTCCGTCGGCCTCACAGAATCCACCGCCCGCCAGAACGTTGCGTGGCCAGTCGGCGTTTGAACCGTAAGTCAGGGCGACGTACGAGACCTTGCCGTCGGTGAAGAGATATACCGGGGTGCGGTAGGAGGTGCCCGTGGTTCGACCGGTGTGATGAATCACGGCATAGAAACGGAAGCGGCGCAGGATCGGTTCTACCAGTCGGTTGGTGAACCGCTTGTTGGCGAGAGCCACCCAACGGGGAAGGGGCATTGTCGAGACGCTAGGCGGATTGACAGCGTGCAGCGTGCAGACTTCAGAACAGAAGGATCCCCCGCAAGCCGCAAGCCGCAAGCTGCTTGCTACTTCTTCCTCAGCTTGATGCGGTCGACCCGATTGCGATCCATCCTGACGACTTCGGCTGTGAATCCGTCCAGTTCGATGGTGTCGCCGGCGACCGGGATGCGGCCTGCGACATCCAGCAAGAGTCCGGCGATCGTTGTGTACTCACCGGCGGGGAACCCGATCGCCAGGCGATCCGACAGATCCTCGACGGTCACCCGGCCGTCGACCATCCACTCGCTGGTTCCCAATTCGAGCACCGTCGGCTCTTCGGGGTCGTACTCGTCCTGCAGTTCGCCGACCAGTTCCTTGATCAGGTCCTTGGTGGTGACCAGGCCTTCGACTCCACCGTGCTCGTCGCTCACCAATGCGAATGTGAGCCTGGAGGCTCGCATCTCCAGTAGAAGATCGAGCACAGACTTCGATTCCGGTACGAACACGGGTCGACGCAACACCCGGTTGATATCAGTTGAAGACGGCTCGTTCGGCATCGCGAGCAGGTCTTTCACATACAGCACCCCGAGCACATTGTCGAGATCGTCCTTGATCACCGGGAAGCGACTGTGTCCGGTCGCAGCCACCATCGCCTTTACCTCGTTGAAGGTTGCGGGTGAGCCGAGAGAGTGGATTTCGACCCGGGTCGTCATGACGTCGCGAATGCTGAGGTCGGCGAGTGAGAAGAGCGAGTGGATCATCTCGCGTTCGGCGGTCTCGATATCGCCCGATCTCTCCGCCAGGACCGACAGGGCTCGGATGTCATCCTCGGTCACGGCCGTGTCGGGACTGCCTGCCTTGATGCCGAAGATTCGCATGAAACCGCGACTGACTATCAGGAAGAAGCGAGAGATGGGGCGAAGGAGGAGAGACAGCCGCCATACAGTTGGAGCCACAACCAGCGAGTAGCGCTCGGGATAGCGAGTCGCCAGGCTCTTGGGGGCTATTTCTCCGATCACCAGGATCACTGATGTCATCGCACCCGTGGCCACCCACGGCCCCCAGGTCGATCCCAGCAGGTCGACGAAGAGCACCGTAGCTACCGAGGCGGCGAGGATGTTGACGAAGTTGTTGGCGACCAGCAGGGTGCTGAGCATGGCATCGGGGTCGCTGACCAGGGCATCGACGTACCGGCCGCGCCGGTCCTTCTCGAGGAGTTGGGCGACGCGCTCACGCTGGATCCCGATCAGGGCGGTTTCGGATCCCGAGAAGAATCCGGAAGCCAGTACACAAACCGAGAGAATCACCAAATAGATGACCTGAACCCCACTCATATATCACTCCCCCCTTGTGGGGGAGTCAATCGGCGAAGCCGATTGGTGGGGGGTGCCTCTGAACGCCCTCTGGGGGCAGCCAATCGGCCGGAAGCCGATTGGATGGGGGCCTGACAATTCTCCGCTGTGAGGGGAGTCGATCGGCGGAGCCGCTCAGTACTTGGAGGTTCCCCGCGATCGGTCACGAATGATCGGGTGCGGCGGCGAGCACTTTGTCGATGGCCGCCCGGAGGGCGTCGGACGAGAACGGCTTGCGGATCCATCCATCCGCTCCGGATCGACCGGCGAGGAATGCATCGGCATCGCGGTCGAGCAGGAGGATCACCGGTGGCCGGACCCCGTCGTTGGTGTCGGCGGCAGCGCGAACTGCACGGGTCAATGCCATGCCTCCCATGCTCCCCACCTGGAAGTCGATCAGGAGAACGTCGGGTGCCGACTGCGAGATCCGTTCGGTGACGGTGCGAGGATCGTCCACGGTGGAAACCGTGAACCGGGCTTCGGAGAGAGCGGCGCGTACGTCGTTGACTATCCAGGCGACGTCGGCGACCAGCAGGATGTCGGCCATGTGTGGAGCCGAGCGTAGTCCTGCGCCGTGGCCATAAATCTCCCTCCCTAGCATGCGGCCGTGCTTCGCCGACTCCTCATCACCTCGGTATTTGCCGTCTCTGCGATTCTCGCCGGGCTGCCGGCGCTGGCGCACGGAGATCTGGGCATCGACGTGGTTGTGGTGTCTGGTTCACTCGATGGCAGGATGATCGATTTCGTGATCGACACGATTGAGGACTCCGAAGCCGAAGTGGTGGTCCTACAGATAGATTCTGCAGCCACATTGAACGGTAATTTCGATGAACTGCTCGACCTGATCACCGACCCTCCAACCCCGGTGGCCATTTACGCCGGTCCGGCTCCGGCGCGGGTGTCCGGTGGTGCGTTGCGCTTGCTGGCGGCGGCTCCGATCGCCGGTGCCGCTCCGGGGGTCGTGCTCGGGCCTGCGGTTCCGACCCGGGCCGGTGATTCCGACGACTCGGACGCGATTCGGGCCACCCACCCCGATCTTCCAGAGCAGCTCATCTCGGGTTCGGCTCTGGTGGTGGGCGATTTCGACGGCTTCCTCGACCTGGTCGAGCCTTCAATCGGGCAGTTTGTGGTCGGTCTGCACGATCGTCAGGTGATCATCGACGGAGCGAAGGTGAGACTGGAGACGGCGATAGCAGTCATCGGGGATGGGGTCGTACACCTCAGACCTTCGGGGGAGGTGACCTTCATCGAACCGGGCCTGATCGATGCGACACTCCGACTCGGAATCGGGCCTGAGGCAGCCTTCTTTTTCCTGATGATGGGTTTCTCGCTCGTCGCATTCGAATTCTATGCGGTCGGCCCGGGAGCTGCTGCAGCCATCGGCGTGGCGAGCCTGCTGCTGGGGGGCTACGGAATCTCGGTGCTACCGGTCCGTTGGTGGGCGGTGGCATTGATTCCGATCGGCTTGCTTCTGTACACGATCGACTTCCAGCGCAACGACCTCGGTTGGAAGAGCCTGCTGGGGACGGGCGCACTGATGTCGGCCGGTTTGTTCTTTACCGATGCGGCACCACAGATCGTGCAGACATGGTGGATCGTGCTGATCATCGTGCTGGGGACCGCTCTGTGGTTCGGGTTTGCCCTCACCTCGATCGTCCGTTCCCGTTTCTCGACCCAGACGATTGGCCGCGACCACCTCGTAGGCCGAATCGGTGCCGCCGACACCGCGATTGCCCCCGAGGGGACGGTTGTGGTCGACGGCGCCAAGTGGCAGGCACGTTCGACCCGGGCGTCTGGGATCGAGGCAGGTGACCGAGTCGAGGTGGTGGCCGTCGAGGGGGTCGTGCTAGAGGTTGATCCGGCTTAGGGCACCCGCCCGATGGCGGTCTCTCTAGGCCGATGTCTGTGGCTCTTCGCCATCCGGCTCATCGCGGTGCTGCCCGGGTCCCCGGCCCGGGCAGCCGAGGGTCTAGGTGTCGACTGACCCTCTTAGTGAACAGCCAGCGTGTTTTCCAAATTATCCCTGGCGGGGATCATCTACCGCTGGTAGCGTCGGTCGCCGGTAGGACATCGGAGGACCCGAGTGATTGACGTGGCTGCTGCGGATCGTTCCTGGCAGATGAAGGGGCTGTGCCGCGGGAACCACTCCTACCTGTTCTTCCCGCCCAGCACCGCGGAGCGTAAGGAAGAGCGGGAGCGACGCGAGGTCAAGGCCAAGGCGATTTGCATGGTGTGTCCGGTCAAGGGCGAATGCCTCGAGTTTGCGTTGGAGATCAAGGAGCCATACGGCATTTGGGGCAGCCTGACCGAAACAGAGCGCCGCCAAGTACTGGCACGTCGATCCGCCGCAATGGTCGGGTAGAACCGTTTCCCGTTCCCGGTTTCCCGTTTCCCGAATCAGGTCTCGGTAGCTTCAAAGCGGTACGACAATGCCAACACAATCGTTCTGGAGTCTGGAAGTGGGTAACGCTGCACCCTGAGCCCGAACGCTCTAACCCTTCCGGGGGTTGATTCGCCGACCGTCGCCATCACGGATGGTCACCCCGGCGGTATCCATCCACTCCAGCAGCGGGATGGCGTGCTTGCGGGTTATTCCGAGGGCGTCACGAAAATCGGCCACGGTGAAACCTTCGGGGAGCTCCCCTGCTCGTTCGATGATGGCGTCGAGAACGTCGGGCAGATAGATGAGTTCGCTCGATACCTCGATCACGTTGCCGCTTCGGACGAGGGAATGTTCGAGTTCGAGACCCAGTGCCAGCTCGATCCGTCGTGGGGGGCTGAACCCGGCCTGGCGGAGTGCCGCCAGCGCCGTCTCCCAGATCTTCTGATCCTCAGCTCCGAGGTCCGCTCCGAATCCAACCCGTCTGATCTCGGCACCTGTCTCCTCCAGCTCGGTCGCCCGGCCAAGCAGTGACTCGAGATCGTCTGCGTGCACTCCGATGTGCTCGGCCAGGCTCGCCTTGGGGATTCCTGGGCGCAGCGGGTTGGCGTCGTGGAACCCGTCGACCACTTCGGCCATTGCGTCCAATAGCCGCGATACCTGGGCGGCCGAGAACGCACGGCTCCGGCTCACCAGCGCTGCGTCGGGGATTCCCCCGCCCGTCTGAGCCGCCAGGTCGTCGAGTGGGGAGGTACCGCGCCCGGTCAGGAATGCGTCGGCAGCCTCGTCGGGAGTCGTGGCCGCTCGGAGCACGCTCAGAGCCGATGCAGCATGGCGCGCCTTTGCCGGTGGGGCGGGATCTAATACCACGCCACCGGCGACGACTGCCTTCCTTCCCACCTCGCGCAGAATGAACCGATCTCCCCATCTGACCGGGAGTGGGGTGTCTACCTCGATGAGGATGCCACCGGTTCCCTTCAGCGTCTCGGCTTCGAGGAGCCGGATCCGTGCCGGCCACGATCCACTTCCAAGATGGAGATGGAACGCTCCACGCTCTCGGATAGGACTGCCGAGCGAGCGGACGGTTGTTGCCGTGCCCATGAAGCGCCGAGTCAGGAACCATTCTCCCTCCCTTCCCAGCATCGATCCCCGATCGATGGCGTCCCTTTCGATGCCGACGAGGTTGAGGGCGGTGCGATTACCCGGACCTACCCGATCGAGGGCTCGTTCGTGCGATTGGATAGAGCGCACTCGGCTTGCCGACCCTGCCGGAAACAGCGTCAGCGAATCGTTGATTTCGATGGATCCGTCGACCAGAGTTCCCGTCACCACCGTGCCGGCTCCGGAGATGCTGAACGAGCGATCCACCCAGAGCCGGGGCCGATTCAGATCGGCGATCGAGGTCGCGGCCAGGGCGGTGTCGATCGCCGTTCTCAGTTCTTCGATGCCGCGCCCCTCAGGGGCGGCAGTGGCGATGATCGGTGATCCTTGGAGCGAGGTCGAAGCAAGACGATCGTCGATTTCGAGGGCGACGATTTCGAGGGTGTCCTCGTCAACCAGGTCGGCTCGAGTGAGGGCAATGATTCCGTGGTCCACACCGAGAAGATCGAGGATTGCGAGGTGTTCCTCGGATTGTGGCATCCAGCCCTCATCGGCCGCCACAACGAAGAGGGCCACGGTGATCGCATCGATTCCGGCCAGCATGTTCTTGATGAAGCGCTCGTGCCCCGGGACGTCCACGAATCCGACTTCGGTGCCCGACGGCAGAGTCGTCCAGGCGAACCCGAGATCGATGGTGAGCCCGCGTTTTTTTTCTTCGGCCCATCGATCCGGGTCCCTACCTGTGAGGGCTTGCACCAATGTCGACTTCCCGTGATCGACGTGTCCTGCCGTCCCGACTACCGGCATGCGATGGTGATTCCTGCTGCCACGGCGGCATCGTCATCCGGTGGGACGGCCCTGAGGTCGATGATCAGACCGCGGTCATCTCGGCGGCCGACGATCGGGGTCGTGGCGTCCAACAATGATCGCCACGCCGATTCGACGTCGCAGGAGATGAGAATCATCGGACCCGGAATCCCCTTGCCGGGAACGGTTCCGGCGCCCGGCAGGGAGCGGTCGGAGATGATCGTTGCGTCGACCTCCACTTCGGCGACGACGCTCGAACATCGAGCTCGGAGGACTTCGTCGGTGATTGAGGCCATTGCCCAGAAAGGGATCTCGGCGCCTCGTCCTGCGGCGTACATCTCGAGGGTGACCGCCAGCATGTCGAGCGACGGTCCGGCGATTCGTACCGCCCTCGCCACCGGATGGGACCGCATGGCCTCGATGACCTCGGTCGTTCCGACCGCAATCCCTGCCTGCGGTCCCCCCAGCAACTTGTCACCCGAAAAGAGCACCACCGATGCGCCGTCGGCAAGCGTCTGGCGTACTGCCGGCTCCTCTGCCAGCCAAGCCGGCGGCGGGCCATCGAGCCAGGGGAGGCGGGCGTCGAGGAGGCCACTTCCGACATCGGCCACCAACGGCAGTCCGTGGTCGGCAGCCAGGGCGCCCAGCTCTGCGTAAGAGGCAGCGTCGGTGAACCCCTCGATGCGATAGTTGGAAGGGTGGACCTTCAGGATCGCCCCCACCGACCGGTCGAGCGCACGGTGATAGTCCTTCAGCCGGGTTCGGTTGGTGGTCCCGACCTCCAACAGTCGGGCGCCCGAGGCCGCCATCAGCTCCGGAAGGCGGAAGGAGCCTCCGATCTCAATGAGTTCGCCGCGGGAGACGATTACGGGTCGGTCGTCGGCGAGGGCGGCGAGTGCCAGGAACAGGGCCCCGGCGGTGTTGTTGACGGCCAGCGCCGCTTCCGCTCCGGTGAGCGCCGTCAGTAGAGCATTGGTGTATGCACCGCGACTACCCCTGGCGCCCGTCGTCAGATCGAATTCGAGGGGGGAGGCGTGCGAGGCGGAGATGGCGCCGGCGGCCGCAGCGTCGGATGCCACCTGTGCCCGCCCCAGATTCGTATGGAGGAGCACGCCGGTGGCATTGATCACGCGGTGAGGCCGCAGCCTGCTGAGCCGTTCCGTTTCGGCTCGTGCCGTCGCCTCGGCATCATCACCGGTCGTCCGGCTGGCATCGACGGCGCGGCGTGCCACCTCCACCAGCAGCGAGCGCGGCAGCAATCCGGTGTCGAGAGACGTCGCCAGGGCGTCCACCGATGGAGGACGAGAGACCATGGTCACAGCCTACCGAGGCCCCTATATTCGACCTGTGGCCATCACCTTGCCGGCCTCGGTGCCGATTCGATCTGCCGCCACCATCGTGCTGGTTCACGATGGGGCCGATGGCGTCGAGGTCTTGATGGTTCGTCGCAACCGCCAGGCCGTCTTCATGAGCGGTGCTCACGTGTTTCCCGGTGGAGCTGTGGATGAAATCGACCACAGCCACCTGGCCCACAACGCGGTGAGCTGGTCAGGAGATCCCGAAGAGTTTCCATGGAGAGCCGCCGCCTTGCGAGAGCTCTTCGAGGAGGCCGGGATGCTGGTGGGCCCGCGGTCGGATATCGATCAGACCCTCGACGGAGCCGACCTCTACCAGGCCCTGGTGGCCTCTGGGGAGCGGCTCGACGCCGACGCCCTCGAGTACATCGGAAACTGGGTCACGCCGCTGGGCCCGCCTCGCAGGTTCGATACCCGCTTCTTCGTCGCCGCGGCTTCCGGGGATCCCATCACCGACGATCGCGAAGTGTTCGATGCGGTGTGGGTGACGCCCGGCGCGGCGCTGGAGGCTGCCGATGAGGGGGAGTGGCAGCTCGAATTCCCCACCCGCCGCACCCTAGAGATGTTCCTCGACCATGCGACGGCAGCCGGATTGATGGTTGCCGCCGCCGCCATCGATGTGGAGCGAATCGCGCCCCGAATCGCAACTGCCGAAGATGGAACCATCAAGGTCCTTCTTCCCGGCGATCCCGGTTTCGACCAGGCGATGGCGTGAACGTAGACCTCGTGCTGGCTCCCAACCCCGGGTTGTTCACCGGACCCGGAACCAACACCTGGGTGATCACGTCGCGGGGTGAATCGGTGATCATCGACCCTGGGCCGGTCATCGAATCCCACCTCGCTGCGATCAGGGCGACCGCATCTTCCGCGGAGGTGCGGGCCGTCCTGGTAACTCACACCCATCCCGATCATGCACCGGCTGCGAACGGTCTCGCCGAGGATCTCGGAGTGCCCGCAATCGGTAGCGCCGCCGGTCCTGGGTTTAGGCCGGATCGTTTGATTGCCGATGGAGAAGGTGTCGGTTTCGGCGGTCTCGAAGCCGTCTGCGTGACGACTCCAGGGCACACGCCCGATTCGGTGTGCTTCAGGGTTCGGGACGCATTATTCACGGGGGACCACATCATGGGTGGCTCAACGGTGGTGGTCGAGGAGATGAGTGACTATTTGGAATCGCTGCGAAAGTTGCACTCGACCGGGCTCGAGACCCTCTATCCGGGGCACGGCCCCGTGATCGACACGCCCGACGCCACCATCGCCGGGTACCTGTCTCATCGGCTGGAGCGGGAGAGCCAGATCCTCGGCGCCGTCGGGCGAGGTGCCGGTTCTGTCGGCGCGATTGTGATTGAGGTCTATCGAGACGTCGATCCGGTTCTGCATCCCATGGCCGCGATGTCGGTTGCGGCACATCTCGAGAAGCTGAGCATCGAAGGCCTGGTGGAAGTCGAGGCCGAACCGACCTGGGAGTCGGAGGTGCGGCTGCGATGAGACGCCTCTGGATCGCTCCGTTTGCCCTTGCCGCCCTGATCGCATCTGCGCTTCCGGCGTTGGCGGAGATCACACCGGCCGATATCGACGATGCACGGGAGGCGATCCGCCAACTGGCGTCGCGGCTCGAGGGCCAGGTTGCCGCCTACGACGCGGCGGTAATAGAGGAGGCTCAGCTGCGCGATCGACTGGACGACCTGGTTGTGGCATTGGCGGCCCGGGAGCGCGACATGGTTCTGGCGCGTCGGGCGGCCCGCGATCGCGCAGCCGAAATGTATATGTCGGCCGGAGTGGACAACGGCACCTCGACCCTGGTGTCCGACGAAGAGATGGCTCGGCTTCCGGCCAGGTACGCCTATCTCGCCAGCGTTTCCCAAACCGATCTGGATGTGGTCAACCGGCTCGAAGCTGCACGAAGGGACTTCATACAGCAGAAAGGGATCGTGGATGAGGCCATCGACGATCAGGAGGGGCTGCGCCAGGAGATGGACCGGCTGCTCGATGTGATCTACACCGAGCTCCAGGTCGCCAACGACGGCTACCAGGAGATCCGGGCGGCATACGACAAACAGGAGGAGGAGCGGCGGCTGAGGGAGTTCCTCGCCACCTCGACGACTACCACCTTGCCATCGGCGACGACTGTTCCCGCAAGTGCACCGCCTCCGGCCACTGCGACGACGATCGGCGCCACTGCGACGACGGCCGCGTCTACCACCACGACGAGCGGTGGAGCCACCACAAACGCGGCTGGTGGCACCACGACCACCGCGGCTGTGACGACAACGACGGCAGCGCCGCCCCCGCCTCCGCCCGCCGGTCGGGTGTGCCCGGTAGATGGAGCCGTCACCTTCCGAGACTCGTGGGGTGAGCCGCGGGGTGGGGGAAGGACCCACAAGGGCACCGACCTGATGGCGGCGCGTTGGACTCCTATCGTCGCCATCGAATCGGGCTACATCTATCAGGTGAGTTGGCACTCGTCCGGCGGGCTCGGTATCTACGTCAAGGGCGTGTCGGGAGCCATGTGGTATTACGCCCACACGCAGGCGGCCGCCGAGGGGATCCGCGCAGGGACGCCTGTCGTGGTCGGGCAACTGATCGGCTACGTCGGTGACTCGGGCAACGCATCGGTGACCCACGTCCACTTTGGTTACCAACCGAACGCCAACTGGATCTACGCCAACCCCTATCCGATCGTCAACGGACTGTGCCGGTAGTCCTTGTTTGGGAAGTCGGTCGCGCCGGGCAACGTTTCCCGTTTTCCGAATGATTTCGTTGGAATTGTCGTGGCCCTTATAGCTACCGGGACCTGATTCGGGAAACGGGGAACTGGAAACGGGAAACGGCTCGACCTATCCGCGTGGCCCCTGAGCGCGATATGAATGGCTCCTCGCGTTCCGCCTAAACCCGTACTTTCGGATCCCGGTTAGCCTCACCTCTTCGAGCGAAGGGCCGATGGACCGCTTGTGAAAAGCCTCGCTGCAACAACTTCTTTCCTTCTCGTCATGAGCCTGGCGCTGCCCGCCGCCGCAGATGTGACTCGGTCCGAATTGGACGCCGCCCGGGCCGAGATCTCCCAGATCAATGCCGACCTCGAAGATGAACTCGATGAGTTGGAAGCGGTGCTCGGACAGCAGTTCCTCTTCGAGGAGCAGATCTCCCGGATTCAAGAGGACATTGTCGGCCGGGATCGCGAGATTGCGCTGGCGGCCCTTGAAGCCCGCGATCGGGCGCGGTCGATGTATGTGAGTGCCGGAGCCGGAAACTTCCAGGCAGCGGTGAGCCCTGAATCGATCACCAGGCTGGGTACCAAGACGGCGTATCTCGACGCGGTGGTGAACCTGGACGTCGATGTTGTCAACCAATTGAAGTTTCTCCAGGTCGATCGGGCCCAGCTCCAGCAGCAGGTCGAGAAGCTGATCGCCCAGCAAGAGGATGCTGCCGCCGAACTCGACGCCCGCACCACTGAGATTCTCGATCAGTTGACCGCGGCGAATGACAGGTATCAGACCCTCTACAGCCAGTGGGAAATAGAGGAAGCAGAACGCAGGGCCCGTGCTGCCGCCGCCCGCCGTGCTCAGGCCGCTGCTGCTGCGGCCGCTGCGGCCGCTGCCTCGGGTTATGCCAGCGGTGCCTACACCTTGAACGGGAGAACCTGCGCGGTGGCGGGGGCGCATACGTTTAGCGACACGTGGGGTGCTCCCCGGTCCGGCGGACGCAAACACAAGGGTCTAGACATGGTGGCCGCAATGGGTACACCCATTGTCGCCATAGAGAATGGCTACATCTGGAGCCCGAATTGGCATTGGGCCGGTGGTAATGGTGTCTACGTCCGTGGCGACAGTGGAGACATCTACTACTACGCCCACCTCCAGGGTTACGCGCCCGGACTCTACGACGGGATGCGCGTCGGGGTAGGTCAGGTGATCGGCTACAACGGCAACTCCGGCAACGCCGCCATCCCCCATCTCCATCTCGGTTGGCAGCCGGGAGGCGGCTCGCTCAGGAATCCTTATCAGCTGATGGTGGCGCTCTGTAGGTAGTCGTCAGGCTCTAGTCATTAGTCGTTGGCAAGATCGATCTTGCCGTCTCGGGAATGCCGTTGACCACTAAGGAGTTTCGATTGTGCAGTCGACGAGAGAATAGAGATCATGACCAGCAGAGGCCGGGTTCGGGTCGAGGATGGGCAAAAGCGGGTCCGGGTGTACTTCGGCGGTGAGGTCATTGCCGACAGCATCAATGTGAAGATGGTGTGGGAGAAGCCGTACTACCCGGTCTACTACTTTCCGGCCGACGACGTCCGGATGGAGCTCCTCACCTCCAGCGACCACACCAAGCATTCGCCGAGCCGGGGAACGGCCAGCTTCTTCGATGTCAAGGGTGGCGACCGCGTGGCAGAGAATGCCGCATACCACTACGTGATCGACTCCAAGATCGACGGTCTCCAGGGGTGGATGGCGTTCGACTGGCACAAGATGGACTCCTGGTTCGAAGAGGATGAAGAAGTCTTCGTTCATGCTCGAGATCCCTATACGCGGGTAGATATTCTCCCGAGTTCGCGCCACATCGAGGTGCTGGTGAACGGCGTCAAGGTCGCCGACAGTCATCAGCCACGCCTGCTGATCGAGACCGGTCTCCCGACGCGGTACTACCTGCCGAAGACGGACGTTCGGATGGACCTGCTCACCGCAACCGAAACCGCCACCGATTGTCCGTACAAGGGCACCGCGCAGTATTGGTCGGTGACCGCTGCAGGTGAGACGTCCGACGACATCGTCTGGGGATACAAGGCCCCGGTGGAAGAGAGCATGCGGATCGCCGGTTTAGTCAGCTTCTACAACGAGAAGGTCGACATCTACGTGGACGGCACCCTCGAGAAACGTCCCAAGTCAGTCTTCTCGTAGAGGTCGGCGGCCGGGCGCCGCCTCCGCAATCGCCTCGCTCCGCTCGGCGGGCAATCCACAAGTAGGGCAATCCGGTGCGGATCGCCCGCCGAGTCGGCGATCGCCCGGGGCCGGCGCAGCCGGCCACGATTGCCGCCGAACGCAGTGAGGCGCATGGCTTATTGCTTGGCGCTCTCCAATTGATCCATCAGGACTGCAATCCGGGCGGTGCAGGTCTCGTCGGCGGCCGGTGGCACCAGTTCGACCAGCCGGGCTGCCACCGCCATCAAGGCCGAGCCGGACGGCGAGTCGGGGTGCGCTTCGACCACGGGTTTCCCCTCGTCGCCTCCTCCCACCACCAGCGGGTCGAGGGGTATCTGGCCGATTAGGGGGACGCCCAAGTCGGCAGCCAATTCGGTGCCGCCGCCGGACCCGAACAACTCGTAATGGGTGCCGTCGTCGGCGGTGAATCCGGACATGTTCTCGATGATCCCGACGACCGGAAGAAACGACCGGCGCGCCATGTCGGCGACTCGGGCCGCCACCTTCTGAGCCGCCTTCTGGGGTGTGGTCACCACGACCATCTCTGCTTGGGGAAGCAGTCGGGCCAGTGCCATCTGGACGTCCCCGGTGCCGGGAGGCATGTCGATCAGGAGGTAATCGAGATCTGCCGGCCAGGCAACATCGTGGAGGAACTGTTCAACGGCCTTGGAGAGCATGAGCCCTCTCCACATCAGGGCGGTCTCCTCATCGTCCATCAGGAGTCCGGTGGAGACGACGTGGATGCCTCCCGCCAGCCCGGGAAGGATTTTGCGGTCATCGTCGGCCTCGAGTCGAGTGTTCAGCCCGAGCATGCGGGGGATGGAGAATCCCCAGATGTCGGCATCGAGCAGCCCCACTTCGAATCCGGCGCTTCGCAGGGCTATAGCCAGATTGACCGTTATCGAGGATTTTCCCACGCCGCCCTTTCCGGAGCCGATGGCGATGACCCGGGTGAGTGGATTGACCATGGTCGATGCGGAGTTTTCTCGCGCCATCCGGCGCGCCACCGACATGAGCTCGGATCGTTGTCGCTCGGTCATCGCGGTCACTGTGACCTCGGTTCGCTCGATCCCCGGAATGGCGGTGACCTTGCGAATCACATCGCCTTCGATCTGATCGCGCATGGGACAGGCGGCGATGGTCAGAGCGATGCCGACGGTGGCGACCCCGTCGGATATCGAGATATTGCTCACCATGCCGAGGTCGACCACGTCGGCACCCAGTTCCGGGTCTACGACCCCCCTCAAGGCGGATTCGACATCTGCGACGGTCACATCGGCTGGCATACCGTCACCGTAGTGATGGGGTCGTCGTACCGGAGAAGACCCTATCGATAGGGATCCCAGCTCATTACAATGCATTTCTCCGACCATGGACTAGGAGCCGACATGCAGACGATTTCGATCACCCCGAGGAGCGCTGCGCCCAAGGTGATAATGACGTCGGCGGCAGCTGCCAAGGTGGCCGAACTCATCTCTCGTGAGGATGACGACAACATGGCTCTGCGTCTCGGTGTGCGCCCCGGAGGCTGCTCGGGCTTCAGCTACGAACTCGAACTCGATTCCAAGATCGATGACACCGACATCGTCAACGAGTTCGACGGGGTGAAGCTCGTCATCGACGCTCAGAGCATGGAGAAGGTCAACGGGGCCGAAATCGATTACCGCGACACGCTCCAAGGAGCCGGGTTCCACATCAACAACCCGAACGTCGAACGCTCCTGCGGTTGCGGCAACAGCTTTAGCTAGATGATCACTCTCCCATTGAGGTGATCTGTCGCGGTTAGTGCCCGACGGTTGGTTGGATCACTCTTCCCTCTGGGGGGAGTCAATCGGCCGCAGGCCGATTGGTGGGGGGACTCACCAAGTCGCGGCAATCCCGCTGCCTATCTGACCGCATACCGGCTCGGCGAGCCGACCCACCAGACGCATGATCGAGTGGCTACCCAACGTGGCGCAACCACCCGGTGAAAGGCCATTACTACATACAAGACGCGTTGGTCCGACGGAGACGAAGACCAGGTACCCCCCACCAGCTCGCTCTGCTCGCTGACTTCCCCCAAAGGGGAGAGTGTTCAGAACAGAACCGTCGGCCCTATCGCCCAACCCGACACCCTCGCGGGGGAGTCAATCGGCGGAGCCGATTGGATGGGGCTTGTCTGACAACTCTCCCCTCTGGGGGGAGTCAATCGGCGGAGCCGATTGGTGGGGGGTTCCGCTTCCGGTGGCTGAAGCCACCTCCGGCAATCGCCTCGCTTCGCTCGGCGGGCATTCCTGAGAAAGGCAATCGCCTAGCGGTGCTCGGCGGCAAGAGTTCGCGCAAACTGGCGAAGAGTTGGTCCGGAACGACTGATTCGAGGAACGGGAACTGCTGGTGGCACGGCGAATGGCCGTCTTACGGGGAAGTATCGATCTCTATTTGGTACCACTCCGGCCAGGAGAGGCTCTCGTGGGTCGTCATCCGCAGTGCCTCCACCCGCTCCATCGGAGGCGACGGCTCCCAGGTGAGAACGTCACCGGTGGCGGTGAATCCGGTGAAGGTCGCCATCAGAATCCACTCACCACCAACCAACACTTCTAACTCGTGGGCGGTTTCACTCGGAGGATTCTGGAAAACGACGAATCGCACCGCCGATAGTGTGGACGGCTCAGGTAGGTCGACCTGGATCCACTGTGGGGCGTCGGCTCCCGACGACCAGAAAGAGTCGCCTCCGGCCATACCGTCGAGCACCAACTCCGGGCCCTGACCCGATCGGCTTGCAGAAGCGCTGGCGATCTGCCCGACCGGGGCGGTCCAATTCGGGCACCAGGCTTCGGCTCCGCTTCGGCAGAACTCGGTGACGCCGCCGATCATCGTCATCAGGACATCGATCTCGGTCAGCTGCTCGGCCGAGACCGTCAGTGGGTTGTCGGAAAGGACCAACAGGTCGGCCAGCTTGCCGGGGGTGAGCGAGCCCACCACCTCGTCTTGCCAAAGGGCATAGGCCGATCCTGTGGTCATCATCGCCAATCCCTGTTCGACGGTGACACCTTCGCCCGCCATCCAGTCGGGGGGATCACAGACCGTCCCGTCCTCGGCTACCGCCCCCCTCGTCACCAGTGCGAACAGTTCGGCGAGAGGGCTGATCGGTACGAGCAGAGGATCGTCTCCGTGCCAGGCGAAGACGACGCCGGGGTTTGCCGCCAGGATCTCCGCCGGTTGCTCGCCGTTCTCCTTATAGAAAGCGGTCCATGGAGCGTCTGCCGAGCAGGCCTCCGAGGAGCCGAAGAGG
>JACZWZ010000164.1 GCA_022571885.1 Acidobacteriota bacterium | reverse complement strand
TGAGCGTGGGGAGTTCTCGTCCGGCCCGGTTCTTCCCGGCGCGGGGATTGACGATGAGGGCGATGGGACCGGACATGGCAGCAGGCTACAGATGGCGCGCTGGTTTCTCCTTACGGTGGTCCACCAGTTGTTCCCCGTTGCCCGTCCTCTTGTTTTCTTGCTCTTCGCTGTGCTCATCGCGGTGTGGCCCGGGTCCCTGCCCAGGCCATCGAGTGAGCGCCTGCGGCGCTTCCTCTTTCCTTCAGAAGGCGTCGACGGAGTCCGATACTCCGTCTGGGTGCTCTGCACCAGACCAAGAGGAGACTGAAGCGCATGCTCGAGACAAACGGCTCGGCGGCTGTTCGTCTAAGGGTGATCGCCATTGCCGCCGTGATGGCGGTGGTGGCCGTGCCCCTGCTGCTCACCACCCCGGGACCCGACGTACCGGCTTCGCCGACCGTGTTCCCGTGGTGGGTGCTGGCGGCTGGCTTCCTTCTGGCCGAACTCCTCGCCATCAACTTCCAGGTCCGGAGGGATGCTCACTCGGTTTCGCTCGACGAGATCCCATTCATGGTCGGTCTGGCGATGGCCGGTCCGGCGGCACTTCTTCTGGGCCGGATCGTCGGTTCGAGCATCGCAATCGTTGTGCACGGGCGTCAGGCCATCCACAAGATCATCCTGAAGGAGGGGATCTTCCTGCTCGGCACCGCAGTCGCGGTCGCCGTGTACCGGTTGCTGCTCGCCGGTCGGTCCCAAGTGTCGGCCGCCGGACTGGGAGCCGGCTTCGTAGCCCTATTGGCTGCCTTGGCCGTGGGCGTCGGTGCCGCGGCCGTTGCTACCTGGATCACTCAGCCGCAGGTGGATCTGCTTGCGGCCGGTCGATCTCTGATCGCGGTCAGCGTCATCGGTGCGATCGCGGCGGCTTTAGCCGTTGGTGGTATGGCCTTAGCTTGGCAGGATCCGCTGGCGCTGATCGGCGTGGCCGTCACCGTCGGCGGGTTGTACGTGATCCTCAGGGTCTACAGCTCGATGGGTAAGCGGTACGGGAGTCTCGAGGCGATGTACTCCTTCACCTCCGAGATCGATCGCGCGGTGGCGACCGATGAACTGATTGAGGTGACTCTCACCCAGATGCGTGACTTCTTCGGTGCCGATTACGCCGAGGCCGTGTTGAGCAGGGGTGTCACCTCGACTGCCGTCACGCTGACGAGTCGCGGGGTGCAGCGACGTCCGGCGCCGCCGAACCTGCTCACCGGACTCTCTGCCGTTCTCGGATCAGAAGAAGCAGTAGTGGTGATACCGCTCAGCGAGTGTCTGGAGGAGGTCGTTCACCACTACGCAAATCTCGGAGTAGACGGTGGAATGCTCGTCGCACTTGGTGGTGGCGCCGGCACTTCTACCTTCTTGGTGGTCGGCCCGCGCGGCGACGGCCTCCGCTTCGACGCCGAGGATCTGAGATTGTTGGATGCTCTCGGCCGCCACGCTCGGGGCTCATTCGAAAGAGGGAGACTGGTCGATCGACTTCGACGCGAGATCGGCCAGAAGGAGCATCAGGCGGTGCACGACGCTCTCACCGGGCTTCCCAATCGACTCCACTTCACGATTGTGGTCGAAGAGGCGCTGCGAAAAGCTCGCGATGTCGATCGTAGGGTGGCGGTTCTCCTCATCGACCTCGATCGGTTCAAGGAGATCAACGACACCCTCGGGCATCAGCGAGGTGATGTTCTGCTGCAGGAGATGGCGTTCCGGCTCACCGATGCCGTCGGCGAAGAGCATGTCGCCCGACTCGGAGGAGATGAGTTCGGAGTCCTGTTGCGCGATCTAGAGGGCGTGAACGAAGCGATCGAGTGGTCGCGGAAGATAGCCGCGGTGCTCCATCGTCCGTTCATCAACGAAGGGCTCGCAATCCAGGTTTCGGGAAGTATCGGGATCGCTCTCGCCCCGGATCACGGAACAGACGGGACCACGCTATTGCGCCGGGCGGATGTCGCCATGTACGAGGCCAAGGCGCGCGGTTCGTCCTTCGAGGTATACGACCAGCAGACCGACAAGTACTCGACGCGGCGTCTGGCAATGGCTGCCGAGCTGAGATCTGCGATCGAAACCCACGAGATCTTTCTGGCGTACCAGCCCAAGGCCGACATCTCCTCGGGGACGGTCGTGGGGGTCGAAGCTCTGGCCCGATGGCCGCACCCTCGGCACGGGTACGTCTCGCCCGTCGAGTTCGTCGAGCTTGCCGAACGTACCGGACTCATTGGTCCGCTGACCGAGCACGTCATGCGAACCGCGTTGCGCGATGTTGCGCGTCTCTGGGACGTCGGCAAGCACATCAGCGTTGCCGTGAACATCGCCGCTCCTTCACTCGCAGATGAGGAGTTTCCAGACTTCGTTGCCAGGTTGCTCGACGAGTACGGGGTTTCACCGCAGGCGCTGACGCTCGAAGTGACCGAGACCACGATGATGACCGAATCTGCTCGGGCTCGGCTGGTCTTGACGGCCCTTGTCGATCTTGGTGTCGGACTCTCGATCGATGACTACGGCACCGGATATTCCTCGTTGACCTATCTCTCCACCCTGCCGATCCACGAGGTAAAGATCGATAGATCGTTCGTCACCGACATGGCGGTAGACGAACGACTCTCCAACATCGTCTCATCGACCATTTCCCTGGTGCACAGTCTCGACAAGACGGTCGTTGCGGAAGGTATCGAGAACGCTACGACCTGGAATCTCCTGCTCGAGGCCGGGTGTGACATCGCTCAAGGGTTCTATCTCGCCAGGCCGATGCCCTTCTCCGAGCTGTTGGCATGGCTCGACAACGGCAGTGTTCCCAAGGGAGATGTCGGCTTGAGGCTCGAACCCGGCATCGCACTCGACTGAGACGGGAAGTGGACACGCCGGCAACATCAGTCGGGAGTCGGGAAACGCATGGTCGGGCCGACAGCCCGTGATCCGCTCCCAATCCGCCAGACCCCTTAGGTTTCTGCTGCGCTCTGCCGATGGTATGAGTGATCGGTGGGGCGTACACAACCGGCAAACGAACGGTGGGCTTCGGCCCACCGTTCGTAGGTTTGCCAGGCTGAGTCGATGGGCAAGGGAAGGTGGGATCCTGGCCCTTGGCGGACTTGCCACCGGCCTCATCGTCGTGGTCGGTTGGCTGATGTTTCGGGACACCACCACTTGCGTCGCCGCCCGCGTCGCGCGGGCCCATTCGACGGTGAGGTTGGATCACGCCCAGGGGGTACCGGGTGCGTATCGACATCGGCCCGGCGGGTTCGAGGAGGTTGACGCCCTCTCGGGAGGCCGGCACGAGTATCCGGCCGAGACCTTCATGACCATTGCCCTCTCCGAAATTGGTCTGGTGATTCGGGGGGATGCTCTCGCCGAGCGTTGGATCTACTGGAGCACCGCGGCTCCAATCTGGCGGTCACGGCGTCTTCCACCTATCACGAGTGGTTCGGTGTCCCCGATCTAAAGGAAGAGATCTGTGCCGAGCCGAGACCCATCGCCGGGGTGGCGGGAGACCTGACGACGACGGCCTGCGACAGTCGAAGAACGCTCGAGGCCTATGAGACCACCATTCTCGGACGTGAAGTCGTGGAGGTCGGCGGCATTCCGATCGAGACCGCCCATCTCCGCCGAACCTCGTCATTGAGTCGCGGTAGTACAGGCAATGCCGTGGTCGAGGTGTGGCGGTGAGTGGTACCGCCTTGATGGTGCACATGGAACCGCCGAGCCTTGGTCGCTCGGCTGCATGCCATCATCTCGGGCATGAATGAGCACCCCGATCCCGGCTGGAGACCTGCGGTTCCCATCGCGGTAGGGATCGCCACCGGCCGGGGTGCAACCGGCTCCATTCTCCTGGTGATGCGCGCCGGAGTCTTGCTGTTGTCGCTGGTCGCTGCGGTGACCGCGGTGGTGGTGCTGGTGTTCGGGGCCGGCTCCGGGATCGAGAAGGTCGACGCCACGGTCGCTCGGATCGGGATCTCCGCCGCGGTTGGGGCATCCGTGATCGCGTCCTCTTACATCGGTCGCGGTGGACCGGACTTGGATACCGAGGCCCACCTGGCAGTTTCGCTCTTCCAGATAATCATGCGACGGGTGCTGGCGGCCGCTGCCGTCGGTCCGGCCGGTCTGATGCTCTCGTGGCTGGCCGCGGATGCCTCGTATGTGATCTTCGGATCTGGTCTGGCGATGCTCCTGATGGCTGTTGCCGGCCCCACTTCGAAGCGGATCGACCATTGGCAATCCGAGGTGGACGAGGCAGATGCCGAGCTCTCGGTGCGGTCGGCGCTCGATCGACCGTGGCGGTGATCGGAGAGCGGCGTTCCTGAAGGTCGGTGCCGATCAGGCCGATGCAGCTAGATGCCTGATGAGAGCGCTTGGAGCCGATGGGGTAGATACGCTGCGGCCGCGGTACTGGCCGGCGCGGTGGCGTGGTTCGCGTTCATCGCCCATCGTGAGGTGCCGATTCTCGACTGGTTCGACCTTGCAGTTCATGAGGTCGGTCACATGCTCATGTTCTGGGCACCGCGCATGGTGATGTTCCTCGGCGGCTCGGTGGCCCAGGTCGCAGTCCCGCTGGCGCTCGCCTGGTACTTCGGACTGGTCCGGCGTGACCTCGCCGGGGCCGGTTTCTGTCTCGCTTGGGCTGGTGCCTCTGCGTGGGACGTGAGTGTGTACATTGCCGACGCACCGGTGCAGGCTCTTCCACTGATCGGAGGCGGCGAGCACGACTGGGCTTACCTTCTGGGTCAGCGCGGATTCGACGCCATCCACCTGGCTGATGAGATCGCCGGGTTTGTAGAGTTCACCGGGGCACTCGTTGCCGTCGCCGGAATCGGATTGGGCCTATCGCCCGCGGTGTCGGGTCTGAGGAAGCAGCAACCCGTTCTTCAAGCGGTCGCTCTCACAGAGACATCACCGGTCGCATCCGGGTCGGATCCCTGGCTGGCGGCAGCCGATCTTCCTTTCAAGCACGAGAAGGCTGGCTAGCGGCGTCCTCAGTCAGGCCGCGTTCTTGTCTCTCTCCTCGCGGGTGATCTCTCGCGGTTAGTGCCCGACGGTTGGTTGGATCACTCTCCCCTCTGGGGGGAGTCAATCGGCCGCAGGCCGATTGGTGGGGGGACTCACCAAGTCGCGGCAATCCCGCTGCCCATCTGACGCACACCGGCTCGGCGAACTGACCCACAAGACGCATGATCGAGTAGCTACCCAACCCGGCGCAACCACCCGGTG
>JACZWZ010000163.1 GCA_022571885.1 Acidobacteriota bacterium | reverse complement strand
TGAGATCCGACACTCGAATTCCTTTGTCGGATCGATCAGTTTCCCGGCCATATAGGGTCTGATGGGAGGGGAACGTTCCTTGGGAACCACTGAAGCAGGCTTCAGCAGGATTTTTGATCGTCTGCGACCCCAGATCCTCGCGTACTGCCTACGCCGGACGTCGACTCATGATGCCGATGACGCCACTTCGGAAGTCTTCACCATCGCATGGCGTCGGCGGCACGACATGCCGGGAGGGGACCAGACCCTCCCGTGGCTCTACGGAGTGGCCCGAAACGTCGTGAGTGATCAGTGGCGTGGCGCACGGCGACGAAGGAACCTCATCGCCAAGGCGACGGGTTTTCGAGAGCCGGCGCCTCGCGGTCCCGAGGACGTGTTGATTGAACATGAGGACTACCGCCACCTGCGTGCCGCTCTCACCCGCCTCGGCGAATTCGATCGCGAGGTGCTGCTGCTGTCGGCCTGGGAAGGCCTCACCTACTCCGAGATCGCGGCCGCCATTGGTGCTTCGTTGGCGGCCGTCGATAAACGCATCGCCAGGGCCAAGGAGCGTCTGGCCCGGCAGTACGACCTGGTGGTTCAGAGTTCCGATCGTTCTTCCTCGGCTGGGAGATGGAAAGGAGATGGCGGCCGATGACGAATCAGCGAGAGCGCATCTATGCCCTCCTCGTGGAGTTGAACCCGGTGCCGGATCCGGCGAAGGCCCGCGAGTTGATCGACAGACGTCGGGGCCATCTCAAGATCGTCGAGCCAAGGAGGCATGACATGAACGAACGAGAGATACCAAGCGTTTCGCCCGACCGCCGCGGTCCGCGTTTCTTGGTGCCAGCGCTAGCCGGTGTGGCTGTTCTGGTGGTGGGCGGCCTGTTCTTGGCCAATTTGGGGTCGGATTCGGAGAAGCCGAGCACTACCCAACTGCCCGCGGCCCCGGCGACTACCGCGACCCCGGCGACTACCGCGGTCCCGGCGACTACCGCGACAGGGCCCCCGACCGTGACTTTCACCGGGAACGAGTGTGTCTACTCCGGGGAGGACACGTTCTCGATGGGCTTGGTCGAGTTCACCTATAACAATGAGTCGTCGGTAGACATGGTTGTGTACGTGTTACGGGCGGCCACCACCACCACTTTGGAGGATCTTGCTGCCGATACCGCTCTTTTCCCACCGACCGAGGTATGGCCGCCGGTGCCGGCTGCGGTGATCAACAACGCGACGATCAGCACCAGGGTGGTGGACGCTGGCACCGAAGCCACCCACAACATCGTGTTCGAGCGCGCCTTTGCTATGGGGGCAGTTTGCTGGCCACTGGACAGCAGCCCTGCTCTCCCGGCGGGAGGACTCTTCACAGTCGAGGAATAGAGACAGCTCCCCGGTGCGCCTGCTCGATCGGGCGCACCGGTTGGGGGTTGGCACGATGAGCGATCGCGGGCCTACAAGGGCGAGTCGGACGTCACCGTCAACTGCGGTGACCACACTTCCGCCTGCTACGTGGCTGCATTGGACCTTCAGCGGTTGACGATCGGGCCTCGACCCTCTGGTGTGCTTTAGCAACACTGGGGGATGCGACGGTGAAGTCCCCGGACCCTCGGGACCCGTGTCGCCATCTTCCCACCATTTCCTTCCAGATACGGGTCGCGGCGTAGGCCCCGAGCGCACCTGTGCCAACTTGCCTCGCTCGATCAAGGGCACCGGCTGCGGGCACGAGGGGTCAAACCCGTGTTCAGGTGCTGGCAGGGGCCGATGGCGGAGGGGTCTGGTTGGCCCGCAGGGCGGATCTGTGCTTGCGGAATGGCTGGGATCCGATCTTGGCCCAACTCTGGTTGCGGACCTTGTCCGTGGCGAGGATGTTCGCCTCTGCGGCCCTTACCTTGTTCCAGAGGTTCTCTTCGTTGAGAACGTATGCGCGCGTGATAAGGCCCCGCTGCGTCGCGAACCATCGGAGGCGGCGGTCCCACGCCCAAGACTCGCTGGTATCGAAGTTGAAGAACACACGGTCGCCGACGGTGGTGCTGGGATACGCGTCTCGGCTCCGAAATCGTTGGTCGACGAAGCACAGTCGCCGGCGCCCTCGGGCGTACCCGCGTTTGGTTGCCTCGTCTTCGCCCGATAGGCAGAGGATGAACTTACCTCGGAGTTCGCTCAGCGTGGGCCAGCCGTCGGACATGGCTGCGGCGACAAGATTCGAATGGCTGCCCAGGAGTTGACGGGGGGTGTAGAGCCGTTCCGCACCCAGGCATTCGTCGACGACCAGGTCGAAGTAGCGGGGGAACTGTCGGGAGTCCTTGGACTTGGACTTGAGATCGACCGTAATTGTGATGACATCGTGGTTGGGATGGAATTCGGACCAGTGGCGGAGATGTCGCAGATACTCGGGCAACTGCATGTCCGCGGCGCCTTGATCGCCGCCGCCATGCTGCACGCTCCAGAGCCAGAGGTTGGGTGCTTCGACGATGTCGACCTCCAGGCCACGGCATCCGGCCTGATGTGGGTGCTGCGCGCTCCAGGTGAGTTGATCGGTGATGGGCAATTCATCGCGGTCATAAGAATTGTGTGATGCTTTGAAGCTCACTTGGCCGTAGCGCCAGGAGTCTGCCATCACGGGTCCACCTCGCATCGGGTGCGACTGTATCAACCCCATCCGGTACGCGCACTATTCGGTTCCCGCGACGCGTCTACATTGCGAACCAATGGGCGACGGCTTTCGACGCCTGACTCACACACATTGACTCAGCGCTCTCCGGGGTGGGTCAACCCACCCCGGAACCGCGTTCTGAGGGACTCGGCACCCTTTCGTAGCGAACGACCTATGCGGTCCTGGTGAGTTCCTGGTACATCTCGTCCATGCTCTCGGGCGGGTATGGCATGTCGTTGTCGACCCACCAGGTCAGGAGTGAGAAGAGTGAGCCGGTGAGGAACTCTGCTCGAACTTCGATCGGGATGGTGGTTTTGTTGCCGGCGTCCGGACGCCTTTCCAGCCCCGATGTGGCATGACGTAGCAAACTGCTGTGGACCATCGCGGTGGCGATATCGCCGCCGCGACTGCCGATCATCGCCTTGTATACATGGTGGGCCTCGGCCATATGGCGAAACAGGGCGAGACTCGGCATGATCGACCCAGCCTCGGTTTGCTGCTGGGCCATTTGCAGCTCCATCTCGGCGGCGAGTTGGTCGCCCCAGCTGGCGAGAAGATCGTCTTTTGTCTCGTAGTGGGCGTAGAACGTCGACCGGCCGACATCGGCCCGGTCGATGAGGTCTTGCACCGTGGTCTTGTCGTAGCCCTTCTCGATGATGAGCGACTCGAGCGCGTCGTCGAGTCGCTGCTTGGTCCGACGCACTCGCCGGTCTGGTGGTCGCTCTCTGGTCATTTGTCACTTTCTCGGTTTCCGGGCAATCACAGGGTTGTGTCCCGTACGGCACGGTTCGGCGGTTTTGACTGTTGACACCGCTGCCTCCGATACATATTGTTCGGTATCAGACATGATGTTCTATACAGAACACACTATACGGAAACAGGTGGGCTTCCTCAAGTGGAAATCCACGGGCTCGGGAGTCGCCTGGTTCCACGAAGTAGCCGTTGGTGACGGCGAGGAGGTTTCATGATGACGAACGAAGCGACCCAGACACAGACCGGCGGGAGCCGGCAAGAGGCAACGTCGCCGGCTGAATTGCGCAAATACCGTCTGCGGTGGTGGACGCTTGCCGTGGTGTCGGTGACTCTGGTGCTCGAGACGCTCGACGAGACGATCCTCAACGTGGCGCTGCCCACCCTCCAACAGGAGCTGGGGGCATCGGCGTCCGATCTGCAATGGATGGTCAACTCCTTCATTCTGGTCTTCGGTGGTCTGCTGCTGATCATGGGAAGCCTGGGTGACCGCTTCGGCAGGGCACGGATGCTCAAAGCCGGGCTGGTGGTGTTCGGTGTCGCCTCGTTTGCCGGGGCGTACATGGACACCACAGGGCAGCTGATCGCCGCCCGCGCCGTGATGGGGGCCGGGGCGGCGATGATGATGCCGGCGACCCTGTCGATAATCGTCGACCTGTTCAAAGGTACGGAGAGGGCCAAGGCGATCTCCATCTGGGCTGCTCTGTCGGGGATCGGTCTCTTCCTGGGCCCGGTCCTCGGCGGGCTGTTACTGCAGAACTTCTACTGGGGTTCGGTGTTTCTGGTGAACGTGCCCATCGCTGGGCTCGCCCTCGTGGCCACGATTTTCCTGGTACCCGACAGCCGCGACCCGGAGGCCAAGCCGCTGGACATACCGGGTGCGATCCTGTCGGCGGGCGCGATCTCGGCGCTGATCTACGCCATCATCGAGGGGCCCGACAAAGGGTGGACCTCTGTGCACATCTGGGCACCCGTGGTGGCCGCGGTCCTGTTCGGTATCGGCTTCGTCATCCGCGAGACCCGAACCAGGTACCCGCTGCTGGACTTCGCCTTCTTTAAGCGAGCCCGGTTCTCCACCGGCGCCGCAGCCATCAGCCTGTCATTCTTTGCCCTGGCCGGCCTGATATTTGGCTTTACCCAGTACCTGCAGTTCGTACAGGGCTACACCCCGCTGGAAGCGGGAATCCGGTTCCTCCCGGCGTCGGTGGGCCTAATGGTCGGTGCCATCGGCAGCGAGACGCTGGCCCGCCGCTACGGAACCACCAAGGTCGTCTCCGGGGGCATGGTGCTCCTGGCGGCCACCTTGCCGCTGGTGCTGCTCTGGGGGGTTGACACCCCGTACTGGGCTGTGGGAGGCGCCATAGCTGTCATGGGGTTCGCCGCGGCCAACATCTTCGCCCCGGCCACCGAGGCGGTGATGGGCGCGGTTCCCGAAGAGAAGGCGGGCGTCGGCTCGGCGATGAACGACCTCACCCGGCTGATGGCCACCGCCCTTGGCATCGCAGTGATCGGCTCGGCCATGTACTCGATCTACTCCAGCAAGGTCGCCGCCGCGGTGGCCGCACTGCCCGCCGAGGCGGCCGCCGCGGCCAAAGACTCGGTGGGAGCTGCGCTCCAGATAGCCGCCTCGCTCCCCGGCGACTCCGGCCCGGCGCTGTCCGCCGCCGCAGCCCAAGCGTTCACAGACGCCTTCGGCCTGGCGATCCTCATAGGCGCCGCCGTCACGCTCCTCGGAGCCCTGGTGGTGGCCAGACTGATGCCCGCCCGGCAGGAACCGCTGCCCGAAGCCAAACCACAAGAAGTCGAGGAAGTGGAGGCACCCCCCGTGCCGCTGCGCGAACCGGCACCCGAGC
>JACZWZ010000042.1 GCA_022571885.1 Acidobacteriota bacterium | reverse complement strand
TCGACCTCAGAGATCTCGCGGAGCAAGCGTTCCATGCGAAGTCCTCGCTCTACCGTTTCATCGAAGATGAACTCGAGCCGGGGGTTGTACTTGATCCGAATTTCGCTCCCGACGACTCCCTGGACTCGAGGCGCCGCCCTATCCAGAGCGGCCTGGGTCGACTCTTTCTCGCCGTCGTCGCCGAGCACCGAGTAGTAGACCCGGGCCGCTCGCAGGTCGGGGCTGGTCACCACGCCTGTGATCGTGACGAAACCGATACCAGGATCCTTGAGTCGGGCTACCTCCCCGGCAATCACTTCACGCAACGATTCGTTGACCCGCCTCATCCGGGAGCCGCCTCTACTCATGGCATCTCCACATGACCGATATCGATGTCGACCAACTCTGCATCATCGAGATCCAGCGCCCACCGCCGTATGCCCTCGATGATCTCATCGAGTCGGCCGGCCTGAGGAGCGACGACGGCGATACCGATCGAGGTGCGCTGCCAGGCATCCTGGTGATCGACCTCTGATGCGGACAACTCCATGCGGCGCCTGAGGTGATCGAGCAGGGGCCGCAGCCGACGGCGTTTCTCCTTGAGAGAAGAGCAGTCCGGAAGCCGGAGTTCGACAAGAAGGGCAGCAGCATGCATCGCTCGGCCGGCTCCTAGGAGTCTGCTGAGTGATGCCGGTGCTCTGACCGGCGGCCAGGCGCCCCAATCGCAAGGACCTCGGCTTCGTCACTCCTTTGGGGGAATGGCGGAGCCGAGGACGCAGCGAATGGTGATGTAGCACGCAGCGCCGCCCTTTGGGCGGCACCTCCATGCGGAGGCGGTTGGGAGCCGAGTAGGCCCCGAACGCCGTAGTCGAACCAATGGTCGTCGAGATGAGTGACATGCATTGCTCAGCCGGCTCCTATGTCCTGGCGACTTCTTGCACCTCGTACGACTCGAGCACGTCGCCTTGCTTGATGTCGCGGAAGTTGTCGAGGCCGATGCCGCACTCAAATCCGGATGCGACCGCACGCACATCGTCCTTGAAGCGCCGCAGTGACCCGATAGAGCCGTCGTACACGACCACCCCGTCGCGCACCAGGCGAACCCGTGCCCCCCGGTTGATCTCGCCCTCGGTCACAAAGCAACCTGCGATCGTCCCGAACCGCGGAGCGCGGAAGGTCTGGCGCACTTCGGCGGAGCCAAGCAACCGCTCGACCTCCTCGGGCGACAGTCGGCCCACCAGCATCGCTTCGACATCATCGAGCAGCTCATAGATGATGCGATATGTCCTGATTTCGATCCCCGCAACTTCGGCGGCACGCCGAGCCTTGGCATCGGGGCGGACGTTGAAGCCGAAGACGACCGACTCGGTGGCTTCGGCCAGGATGATGTCATTCTCGGTGACTCCCCCGATGGCCATGTGCACGATGGTCACCCGACCGTCCTCACGCTCAATCTTGGCTACGGCATCTCGGATGGCCTCGAGCGAGCCGTGGGCGTCCGTCTTGACGATCATCCGAAGCTCGGCGTGCTCTGCCGTCCTCAGATCCTCCAGGAGCTTGGTGAGCCGCTCGGCGGCGGTCGGTATCACCAGCTCCTCGCTGCGAATCTCATTGACCCGCTCGACGGCCATAGCGCGAGCACTCTTGTCGTCGGGAGCAACCTCGAAGTGGTCGCCCGCCTGGGGTATCTCATCCCAGCCCATTGTCAGCACCGGCATGCTCGGTGGGGCCTCATCCACCCGCACACCGTCCTCGTCAAACATGGCGCGGACCCTCCCCGCCACCGGTCCGGCCACCAGCGCGTCACCTCGACGCAAGGTTCCCCGCTGGACGATGAGAGTGGCAACGGGTCCCCGACCCTTGTCGAGCTGGGCCTCAATGACCGTGCCGGTGGCGGCAACCGACGGATTGGCACTGAACTCCTCCAGCTCTGCGATGAGATCGATGTACTCGAGCAGCTGATCAACTCCCTCTCCGGTGAGCGCCGACACCTCGGCACTGACTACATCGCCGCCCAACGCCTCCACCACAAGACCGTGCTCGGTGAGTTGAGCCCGCACCGAGTTGGGGTTGGCCGCGTCCAGATCGATCTTGTTGATGGCAATCACGATCGGTACGTTGGCCGCCTTGGCGTGGCTGATCGCTTCGACCGTCTGCGGCATCACCCCGTCGTCGGCTGCGACGACGAGGACCACGATATCGGTCACCTCAGCCCCTCGGGCACGCAGTGTGGTGAAAGCCTCGTGACCCGGAGTGTCGATGAAGGTGATCATGCGATCTCCGACTTTCGCTTGATAGGCACCGATGTGCTGGGTGATGCCTCCGGCCTCACTCGCGACGACGTTGGCATGCCGGATCGAGTCCAGTAGCTGGGTCTTCCCATGGTCAACATGGCCCATCACCGTCACCACGGCTGGCCGAAGGACAAGATCGGCGGGGTCATCGTCGAACAATCGCTTGGCACGCACCAGCGGCGCTTCGACCTGCTCGTCTGGCTCAGCCGCCTCCACCTCGACCTGGTATCCGAGCGCTTCTCCCACCACCGAAAGGAGTTCGACCGGAATCGGCTGGGTGGCACCGGCCATCTGGCCACGGCTGATCAGTTCTCTCACGACGATCCCAACCGGACGCCGGGTGATCTCGGCGAATTCCTGAACGGTGATGCCCTCGGTCACGGTTACCGTCCGACGGCGATAGCCCTCGGTGTCCGACGGCTCAGCAACCTCAGGATCGGGAACGGCTACGGTCGCGGCTGCCTCGGTCTCCGGCTCGGAGGCGGTCTCGGCCTCGGGTGCCTCGGCTACCGGCTCGGCGGCAGCAACCTCGGTCTCCCCCCGCTCCTCGGCATAGGAGAGCTTGAGAATCTCGGCATCATCATCAGACAGGCCCGACGACGCGGTCTTGACCTCGATGCCGAGGTCGAGAGCGCGCGCCACCAGCTCCTTGGATTCGACATCGATCTCTCTGGCAAGTTCATAGACGCGCATAAATCACTCCCCGACCACCATTGTGCCACGCGTCGGCTACGCCTCGGCGGGTGGATCTTCCGGCTTCGCGTGGGCCTCCGGTTGCTCACCGGGCGTCGAGTCGTCCACCTCGGCATCTTCGCCGACGGCGTCCGACTCGGCGGAGTCATCATCCGACTCTTCGGCCGCCTCCGACTCTGCCGCCTGCGTCGCCGCTACGTCCTCTGTCGCCTCGACGGCCGGCACATCAGGAACGGCCTCGCCGACGTCATCCTTACCCGCAGCCTCTGCCGGCTTCTCTTCCGCCTCGCCGTCTCTCTTCTCGGGCGGACCCCCCGCTTGTTCTGTCTCGGAGCGGATGTCGATCCGATAGCCGGACAGGCGGGCTGCGAGGCGGGCGTTCTGGCCCTCCTTACCGATCGCAAGCGAAAGCTCGCGGTCGGGGACCACTACGATCGCCTCCATTTCCTCATCGTCCAGAATCACCTGCCGAACCTTGGCAGGACTCAGCGCCTCGGCGATGAAGTCCGCTGTGTCCTCACGCCAGGGAACAATGTCGACCTTCTCGCCGCGCAACTCGTTCACGACCTGGCGTACCCGACTCCCTCTGGCACCGACACACGCTCCGACCGGATCCACGTTCATGTCATTCGAAACGACCGCGATCTTGGTTCGGTGCCCGGCGTCTCGAGCAATCGCCCTGATCTCCACGATGCCCTCGACCAGCTCGGGCACTTCGAGTTCAAAGAGCCTGCGAATGAAATCGGGATGGCTTCGGCTGACCACAATGGGGGCGCCCTTGGACTCTTCGCGCACCTCGACGATGAGCGCCTTCACCCTGGCACCTCGCTCCAGCCTCTCATATGGGATCTTCTCGCCCGCCGGCATCACGGCTTCGGCGTTACCGAGATCGAGCATCACGGTGCGGAAGTCTGACTGCTGAACGATGCCGGTGACGAGATCGCCCTCGCGTCCCTGATAGATCTCGAAGATCTGGGCCCGCTTGGCGTCGCGCAGCCGCTGCACGATCACCTGCTTGGCAGTCTGCGCCGCGATCCGGCCGAAATCGGTCGGAGTGTCTTCCCACTCCCTCACCACATTGCCGTCCTCGTCGAGTTCCTGGCCGTAGACGATCATCTCGCCGGTCTCGGTGTCGATCGTCACCCGGGCTTCTTCGGCAGCACCGGGACTACGCTTGTAGGCAGACACCATCGCATTGGCCAGTGCATCGAGGATGGTCTCCTTCGACACACCCTTCTCTCGTTCGAGGAGATCGAGCTCCTCCATGAAATTCGCGTTCACCGCTTACCTCGCTTGCCCCCGGGCTTGGGGGACTTCTCCCATCGAAAGACCGTTCGTGCCTGAGTGACCGACCGCAGCGGAATGATCCGTGCACTGCCCTCCACCGTGAGCCGGAGAGCTGAGTCGTCAACCCCTTCGAGTATGCCGCGATGCTGCTGTCTACCGTCGATCTCGTCGGTGGTACGGACGTCCAATTCGCGCCCGACCGCCTTCTGGTAATGGCTCGGAAGGCGAAGCCGACGCTCCAACCCCGGCGACGACACCTCCAGGGTGTACGAGCCGCTCACCGAATCCTCTTCGTCGAGCAAATGTGACAGCCCGCGGGACAGCTGTGCGATGCGATCGACGCCGACGCCCCCGGGGGCGTCGACTGTGATCCGCACGATGCGACCGTTACCGCGGCCGCGTATATCGAGATCATCGAGCTCTATGCCCTCAGCCTCGAGATACGGCTCCAGGCTCTTCCAGAGCCGGTCTGTCGTCTCGCTCTTCGAGTCGCCGATTGCGGTCACCACTTGCTCTCCTCATAGAAAGAAGCGGGCAACCTGCGCCCACTTCCAACAGCGTCCTGGATTGGGGCGCGAGTATACCAGGGGCTACCTTCTGAAAGAACGGCCCTGCAGGAGCCTACTCGGCCCGATCTCGCCGGATCGAGGCGGCCACAACCGATGCCGCCTCACCCACCGGGATCGAATCCACCGAACCGTCGGACCGGCGCAGCACCTCAACCACGCCGTCGGCCAAACCGCGAGGTCCGACCGTGACCCGGTAAGGAATTCCGATCAGTTCGACATCGGCGAACTTTACGCCGGGGCGCTCATCGCGATCATCGATGATCACGTCGATGCCATCGGACCGAAGTTCCTCATACAAGGCGTCTGCTGCCGCCACGGTGGCATCATCGTCCATCTTGACCACAGTGATCGCCGCCTCGTAAGGGGCGATCGACACCGGCCACACGATTCCCGCTTCGTCGTGGGAGGATTCCACAACCGCGGCCATACTGCGACCGACGCCGATTCCGTACGATCCCATCCAGACGATGCGATCGACGCCGTTCTCGTCGGCCACCGTGATTCCCAGCGCCTCGCTGAACTTTGTTCCGAGCTTGAAGATGTGACCGACCTCGATCGTTCGCTTCACCTCGAGTGGCTCACCGCACTGGGGGCAGCCCTCTCCGGCCTTCACCAGTCGCATGTCGAGCCAGGTGCCGACCTCGATGTCGCGTTCGACGTCGACACCTCGCAGATGCCACTCGTCTTCGTTGGCGCCGGTCGTCATATTGGACCGCCCTTGCAGCGCCGGGTCGGCGATGATTCTCACTCCTCCCAGCCCGACGGCGCCGAGGCTCCCGGCATGGGCGCCCAGCACGGTCACGATCTCGTCGTCGCCGGCGGGCCGCACATCGAAGGTCTCCAGGGCATCCATCAGCTTCTGCTCCATCAACTCGTGATCGCCTCTCAGAAGCAGCAAAACCGCTTCGTCGTCGATCATGTAGAGGAGGCTCTTGATCTGACTCTGTGCGGCCGCAAAGTCGAACGCCTCAGCGAGAGCAACTATCGTTTTGATCTCCGGCGTGGCGAAGCGTTCCGGGCCCCCATCCCACGGCTGATCGGCAACGGGCTCCAAACTGCTGGTCGCCGTCTCGGTGTTGGCGGCGTACTCGCACGCCGGGCAGTAGGCGATGTCGTCCTCTCCAGCGGGAGACTCGACCATGAACTCGACCGACTCCGAGCCCCCCATCCAGCCACTGGAGGCGTGCACCGGGATCGCCTTCATGCCGAGACGCCAAAAGATCTTCTTATAGGCGTCGTAGTGCCGGTCGAACTGAACGTCGAGACCGGCTTTGTCGATGTCGAAGGTATACGAGTCCTTCATCGTGAACTCGCGAACCCGCAGCAACCCGCCCTTGGAACGCGGCTCGTCGCGGAACTTGGTTTGCAGGTGATACCACAGCTGGGGAAGTTGACGATACGAGGTGAGTTCGGTGGCGATCGTGCTGAAGACCTCTTCGTGTGTCATCGCCAGCAGGAGGTCGGTGTGACGTCGATCGGTGAACTTGATGAGGATGCCCTCCACATCATCCCATCGGCCCGTCTTCTTCCAGATCTCGCCGGGGTGCACCACCGGAAGCAGCATCTCTTGGCCGCCGATCGCGTCGATCTCGTCCCGCAGAATCTGCTCGATCTTATTGGTCACCTTCATCCCGAGCGGTAGCAGCGACCAGGAGCCGGCCATGAGACGCCGGATGAAGCCACCGCGGACCAGCAAACGATGATTGACCGCCTCGGCGTCGGCGGGATCGTCGCGAAGAGTGGGGATGAAGGCGCGAGACCAACGCATGGGGCGGGAGAGTAGTCACCAGTCACCAGTCACCAGTCCCCAGCCGATCGCCGGCTAAAGGTGTACGACGCCGTTCTGTTGGTCGCCAAGAACTGGTGGTGCCCAAAGAGGCTCCGCCACTCTGGCTGGAGACTGTGGACTGGAGACTGGCGACTTAGTCCCCTCTTGCTACCTCGGCGACACGCGCCTTGCGCTCTTCGGCATGATCGACGTCGCCCCGGGCCGCCAGTAGCTCGGCCGCGGTCTGGCGAGCAAGCTCCTCGGCAACGCCATCTGCTGCCGCCAGCCGCGCTTCCACCCCCTCGTCGGCCAACCGTCGCGCTTCTTCGACCAATGCACTCACCATCTCTGCTTCCGGCACCACCCGAACCACCTTCCCTCTGATGAACAAGTGACCTTTGCCCTTGCCGGCCGCTATCCCGATATCAGCCTCCCGGGCCTCGCCGGGTCCATTGACCACGCACCCCATGATCGCCACCTGGATTGGCAAATTCTCGGCCTCGAGCGCGGCCTGGGCCTCGGTGACGACGGCAACCACGTCGACTTCGGCGCGGCCGCAGGATGGGCATGCAATCAGATCCAAGCCGGAAAGCTCCCGCAGCCCCAGCTGCTCGAGCAGGCGCCGGCCGGCCTCTGCCTCCTCGACGGGTTCGGCGGTGAGAGAGAAGCGGATGGTGTCGCCGATGCCTTCGAGCAGCAGCGCCGCAATTCCGGCCACCGACTTCATGAGCCCGGCCGGAGGTGGCCCCGCCTCGGTGACCCCGAGATGCAGCGGGTAGTCCACCGCCTCCGACAAGAGCCGATACGACTCGACCATCGATGGAACATCGCTGTGTTTTACCGAGATCTTGATGTCGGTGAACCCGACGTCTTCCAGCAGGCGCACCTCGGCCACCGCAGAGTCGACCAGCGCCTGCGGCACCGGTGAGCCGTACTTTCGCAGTAGGTCCCTGTCGAGCGAGCCGGCATTCACTCCGATACGTATCGGCACGCCGCGATCGGCAGCAGCCGCCGCCACCACCTTGATGTGATCGGCCTTGCGAATGTTTCCCGGGTTGAGACGCAGGCCATCGACGCCGGCCTCCAGGGCCGCCAGCGCCAGGCGATACTGGAAGTGAATGTCGGCGATGATCGGCACCGGGGATCGAGGCAGGATCTCGGCAAGTCCCTGGGCAGCAGCAACGTCATTACAGGTGATGCGCACGATGTCGGCGCCGGCGCCGGCAAGGGCGTAGACCTGAGCGAGGGTGGCGTCGACGTCGGCCGTCTTGGTAGTCGTCATCGACTGAACGGAGACCGGTGCATCACCGCCGACCGCGACGCTACCGACCTGAATCTGGTTGGTGATCTTGCGCTTGTTCATCGGAGCGTGATCGGATTGGTGACGTCCAGGTAGATGGCCAGAACTCCGAGCAACACCATAAAGATAATAACTACGGCCGCAATCGGTGCCAGCTTGGCCACATCCGCCTGGCGACCGCGAACCTTCTCATATAGGGCGACGGCAAAATGCCCGCCATCGAGCGGGTACATCGGGATGAGGTTGAACAGCCCGACGAAGACATTGATCAGGGCAATCAGCTCGAGAGTGAAGCCGATCCCGAACTGTTCGGTCTGAGCCCCGATGCGCACCAGCCCGATGGGGCTCGCCGGTCGTACCTCGTTGATGGCATCGGTGTCCCCACTGATCGTCGCCTGAACCAGGTCTCCGAGACCGCTGAACAGCTGCCACATCCCGCTGGATGATGCACCGGTGGCTTGACCCACCGATGCCCCAGAGTCGACCAGCGCTGCTATCGGATTCAGCCGCACCGTCTCGGTTGCCGGCACCACTCCCAGGAACCCCCGCTTGCCGCCGGCATCGTCATCCAATGAGGCCAGGGTGGCGGTGAGCACCACCTCCTCCCCGTCGCGCTCCACCCTGATCGTGACCGTCTCACCGGGATGGGCTCGGATCTCCGCCACCACTTCGACCCATCCGTCGACGGCGACGCCATCGATTCGCAAGATCGTGTCTCCCGCTCCGACGCCGGCGGCAGAGGCGGGAGTGATGGATCCATCCTCAAAGGTCCCCTGAACTGCATCTACGGTCGTGGTGACCTCCTGCGACCCCACCACCGTGGCCACGAAGAAGAAAATGAAAAACGCGACGACGAAGTGGCTGGCGACTCCAGCGAGAACGACGACCGACTTGGCCCAAAACGGCTGCTCGCGGTAGGTGCGTCCTAGGTCCTCCTCGGCTACCTCCTCGTAGGGGTTCATTCCGATGATGCGTACATAGCCACCCAGGGGAATGGCCTTGACGCCGTATTCGGTTTCACCACGCCGGATCGACCAAAGCTTCGGGCCGAAACCGAAGAAGAACTCGGTCGCCTTCATACCCGTGGCCTTCGCCGCAAGGAAGTGACCTCCCTCATGGAGCGTGACCATGGCGATGATGCCGAAGAGAACTATGAGACCGCCGGTCATTTGGTTTGGCTCCGTCGAGAGAGCATCACGCTAACGAGCCCAACTGGGTAGTAGGAGTCTGCTGGGTCTGGGTTTCCAGTAGCCAGTAACAAGTATCCGGTAAGACCCAGGCGCATTCTGGCTGGGTACTGGGTACTGGACACTGGACACTTGCCCTCCTCAGCATGCCCCGCCGATATGCCCGTTGGCAACCGCCCTTGCCTCCCGATCCACATCGAGAACATCCTCGACCGACGTAGGCGTGCGATGCTCCACATCGCCGAGCGTTCGCTCCACGATCACAGCAATGGATGCGAAGCCGATGCGCCGCTCCAGAAACGCCTGAACCGCGACCTCGTCGGCGGCATTGAGCACCGCCGGCGCCGAACCGCCCGAGCGGCCCGCGGCGTAACCCAGATCAAGGCAGCGGAAGACGTCGCGATCGGGCTCCTCGAACGAGAGCGTCCGACCTGCGAGGTCGAATGGTGCCAGGGTCCCGGGCGCACGAGCCGGTTCGGTGATGGCGTATTGAATCGGCACCCGCATATCCGGCTCTCCGAGATGGGCCTTGAGCGAACCGTCGACGAATTCGACCAGCGAGTGCACAATGCTCTGCGGGTGGATGACAACATCAATCCGGTCGTAATCAACCCCAAACAGGTGATGGGCTTCGATCACCTCGAACGCCTTGTTCATGAGTGTTGCCGAATCGACAGTGATCCTCGGGCCCATATTCCACGTCGGATGATCCAAGGCTTCGTCGACCGTGACGGTCTCCAATTCGGCCGACGTCCGACCTAGAAACGGCCCTCCCGATGCAGACAAGATCAGCCTACGCACCGATTCGGCCTCCTCGCCGACGAGACACTGGTGGATTGCCGAGTGCTCGCTATCGACCGGCACCAGAGTGCCCCCGCCACGATCGCACGCCGCCAGTACGACCTCCCCGCCGGCGACAAGGCTTTCCTTGTTGGCGAGTGCCAGCCGGTTCCCGGCGTCCAGGGCGGCTACAGATGCCGGAAGCCCGGCGACTCCGACGATCCCGTTGACGATCGTCGCACCCGGAGTCGTCGCCAGCTCCACCAGCGCCTCACGGCCGAACAGCACTCGCTCGGCCAGTGTCTCGGTCAAGCTCTCCCGCTCGGCCGACGTCGCGCTGGCCACACCGACCCGAGCCTCGGGGTAAGCGGCGGCCAGCTCTAGGAGATGGTCTGAGGCGCTGGCGGCGGCGATCGCAGCCACCTCCAGGCCCAGCCTGTCGGCCACTTCGAGAGTCTGACGTCCGATTGACCCGGTCGCACCCAGGACGACGAGGCGGCTCACCCGAGAAACCCAATCGCCTGATAAAACACCCAGGCCGCCGGTATGACAAAGAGAAAGGCGTCGATCCGATCGAGCACTCCTCCATGCCCGGGGAGAATGGAGCCCATGTCTTTGATCCCAATGCTCCTCTTGATCATCGACTCCGCCAGATCCCCGATCGGCGCCAAGAACGCGGCAATGGCGCCGAGGGCCAGCCCCGACCTGACATCGAACGGCCCGAGCTCGAAGAATCCAATTGCGCCCGAAACGACTATCGCCAGCATCACGCCTCCAGCCAAGCCTTCTGCGGTCTTGTTCGGAGACAAGACCGGGGCGAGTGGGCTCTTCCCCCACGCCCGGCCGAAGGCGAATGCACCGACGTCGGTCGCGGCCGTTACCGCGACAATGGCGAATATCAGCGTCACATGCTCCTCGGCCCTTACGATCGGGATGACGAAGGCGATGGGACCAATGACCCAGCCGACGCCGAGGACCGTGAGCCCGGCGTTCGACAGAGCGTCCCTTCGAGTCTGTGAGAACGCAAAGAAGAAGAAGGTCACCGTCGACGTCAGCAAGACCCCGACCGCGATCGCCACCGGACCGTGGAACCAGACGGCGAACAGGGTGCCGACGCCTCCGACGATTCCAAAGATGCCCAACGGCAAGTATCCAGACCGCCTGAGTGACCCGTAGAACTCTGAGAGACCCAACATCACCATGAGACCCACAAAGACTGCGAATGCCACATCGGCGATGAACAACGACCCGAACAGCATGGCCACCAGCACCAAACCCGTGACCACCCTGAGTCCCAGATCGGATCGAGCAGTGGCGACGTAATCGCCCCCGGTCCCGAGATGGGCGACGTCGTCGAACCCGACGACGCCCGTCTCCACCCCAGGCATCGCGGCGCTGATCGCCTGCCACTGAGTGTCCCCTTCTCCGGCCTCGGCGATCGCTGCCGCCAAGTCACGGTGTTCAACAGTTCCGCCGGAGGCGTAGATCTGTTCGTCGAGTTGCTCACCTACCGGGAATGGGGAGTCCATCTCCTCGGTCGGCATCTGGCCGGGATCCACTTGGTCTGTGACCCAGCCTGGTCCGAAACCGTCCGACGACAACTCCTGGCGCAGCGTCTCTTCGGGTAGTTCGAACTGCTCCATGCCGGTCCCCCCTGGGAACGGCTCGAATTCTGCGGGCAGGCCCGCTGCCGGAAGATCATCTGAGGTCTGCACCGAATCCTCAAGGACCGGCTGGTCGTATTCATAGGTGCCGTCGTCGGCATGCCGGCCGGCCGCGGCTCCCGCCTCGACCGCATCGGTCACAGCCTGATGCCACGGCTCGTAACCCTCGGGTACCGGAACAGTCTCCTCCCGGGGCTGTGGCTCGACCGCGTCCGGCTGCGGCCCCGCAGCGATCGGATCCTCGATGTCGAACAGACCGGTCGGTTCGACTGCCCCCTGCCCCTCATGCCCGGCACCGTCGAGCGCCTCGGGCCATTCGGTCTCGGGAGATTCGGCAGACGTTGGCGGCAGCACCTCGTCCTCGTCGATCTCGGCGAACCATGCTGCGGGCACCCGACCCGGATCGCCCTCCCAATCTCGACCGTCGTCGAGTCCGGCATCGCCCTGTTCGACGGGTTCGCCCGGTGCCGGGTCGGCGTCGCCCTCCGCCACGGATCCTGCGGTTGACGCTTGTGCATCGGCGGTGGGCACAGCATCTTGGGAATCTCCAAACAGGTCGGGCTGCTCGCCCGCCGCGGGCGTAACCCCACTAAGCGATCCTCTGTCCGATCCGGGTGCCGGGGATCCTTGGGGGAGGTCCTCGACGGAGTCTTCGGCTCGATCCGGCTCACCTCTCCCGAGAAGGCTGCGTCGCTTTTCTGGCTCCGACTCGACCCACTCGTCGTAAGCGTCACCGGCCGCCGGCAGCTCCTCGGGCCTTCCGAACTGGGACGGGCTGGACTCCTGCTCGACAGATGCAGCGTCTTCTCCGCTGGCCGACCCGACGAAGCCGTCCTCGATGACATCGTCGACGCGATCGCGCTTGCCCCTCCCGAAGAGGCGGCGCCGCTTCTTGGGCACCGGGGCGGTCCGGTCCTCTATCTCTTCGCCACCGGCCGGCGAATCAGTTGGAGCAATCGCGTCCCCGACCTCTCCCGGCCCGACGACGCCGGTCGAAGGTGGCGACCTCTCCATGAAGGCACCCCATTCGTCGAGTTCTCCGGTGGACGCATCCTCCTCCCCAAGAACATCGAATGCTTCCGGCCCGGCAACGCCGTACTCGCCGATCAGTCCCGGTTCATCCTCGGTCGCCGGAGACTCGAGAGCGTCGTCCGATGGTGGCTCGCTTTCCGGCCCGGCTGGCGGCTCGAACCCGACGGCCTCGATACCTGATGTGGCCTCGGTCGTCTGGCCGACCCAGGAAGGCTGCTCGACGGGCAGCAGCTTGTCGGGGTCCGGATCGCGGTCGCTGGTCCATGCCGGGGCGGGCAGGTTCTCGTCCTCGGTGGAAGGGCGCCGCAGCGTTTCTTCTTCGCTGTCGCCTGCCACGCCGATCGGGTCATCACCAACGCCGGGATGCTCCACCTCCGACGGCTCGCCGTCGTCATCGGAGACCGTCTCGGAAGCGGCAGGCGTCGGAACGAGCTCTGACTCGGCGGCTCTCTTGTCGGAGCGGCGCCCGCGCCGTTTCCCCTTCTTCCTTCCCGGCTGCTCCGACTCCGGGACCAGGGCATCGGACTCGAGTGCTTCGACCTCGTCGCCGGATTCGGCGTCCTCGGCCCAGTCGGGATGCCACGGATCACCCGGGTGCGGTTTGAACCCCCCATCGTCGCTTCCGGTCACGGCGCCTCCTCGAACGGCCCGGGCTCACACCTCGAGCAGCTCTGCCTCTTTGTGCTCGAGGATCTCGTCAATCCGACGGGTGTGCTTGTCGGTGATCTCCTGGAGCTCGTGCTCACCTCCACGAATGTCGTCTTCGGACACTTCGCCGGCAAGCGACTCGATGTCGCTCTTGGTGTGGCGCCGGGTAGCGCGTACCGCCACCCGACCCTCCTCAGCCATTTGTCGCACGACCTTGATGAGTTCGAGTCGACGTTCCTCGTTGAGCGGAGGAAATGCAAGCCGGATCACATTGCCGTCACTCGAAGGATTGAGACCGAGACCTGAGGACTGCACCGCCTTCTCGATGTCGCCGATGACAGACTTGTCGTATGGCTGCACCAGCAGGAGCTGCGGCTCCGGAACCGACACGGATGCCAACTGTTGGAGCGGCGTCTGGGTCCCGTAGTAGTCGACGGTGACACGATGCAGAATCGCCGCGTTGGCCCTACCGGTCCGAACGGTGGCGAACTCACCCTGGACATGGCCCACTGTCTGATCCATTTTCGCTGAGGCCTCCTCCAAGAGTTCCTCGATCACGGCGGTCTCCTCTCAACGGACCAGCGTCCCGATCGGCTCCCCGCGGATAGCACGAGCAATGTTGCCCGGAACTGCGATGTTGAAGACCCGGATCGGTAGGTCGTTTTCCATGCACATCGTAATGGCGGTGGCGTCCATCACCCGAAGACCTTTCTGGAGGACCTCCATATAGGTGAGTTCTTCGAAGATCTCAGCACTCGGATCTAGCTCGGGATCTGCCGAGAAAATCCCGTCAACCCTCGTCGCCTTGAGGACCAAATCGGCACCGATCTCGGCGGCTCGAAGGGCAACAGTGGTATCTGTGGTGAAGTAGGGATTCCCGGTGCCAGCGGCGAAGATCACGGTGCGGCCCTTCTCGAGGTGGCGCATCGCCCGCAGCCTGATGTACGGCTCGGCGACCTGTTCGATCTTGATGGCCGATTGAACACGGGTGGGGCATCCTTCGGCTTCGAGTGCATCCCGAAGAGCAAGAGCGTTGATGACCGTCGCCAGCATCCCCATGTAATCGGCGTTGGCGCGGTCCATACCGCCAGCGGCAGCCGACAGACCGCGGAAGATGTTGCCCCCGCCGACCACGATGGCGATGCCGTAGCCCTCGGCCTGGACCTCAGCGATCTCCGACGCGATGGACTTGATGGTCTTGGGATCGATGCCGTACCCCAGTTCCGGGTCGGCAAACGCCTCACCCGACAACTTGAGTGCGACCCGAAGACTCACTCTGCTTCCCTCTCCCCGATTCCGAGCCTCACGAAGCGGCGAACCCCGATGTTCTCACCCATCTGGGTGACCAACTGCTCAACCATCTCCCCGACGGTCCCCTCGAACTTCTCGGACTTCACGAATGTCTGGTCGTACAGCACCAGGTCCTCATAGAACGAACTGATCCGACCCTCGACGATCTTCTCGACAATGTGATCGGGTTTGCCCTCGTTGCGGGCCTGAGCCGCGATGAGTTCCCTTTCCTTCTCCAGCGCATCGGCGGGGACCTCATCCCGGGTCACCCACTGGGGCCGGAAGGCGGCAACGTGCATTGCTATGTCGCGCGCCGCGTCCTGGAAGACTTCACTCTTGGCGACGAAATCTGTCTCCGACGCCAACTCAACGAGAACACCGATAACCGGCCTGTCCGCCTGAATGTGTAGGTAGTGACCGATCGTCCCCTCGTCGGTCGCCCGATCCGAGCGTTTGCGCGCTTCGGCTAGGCCCTGTTCGCGCAAGATATCGGCGGCACGATCGGCATCGCCCCCAGCCTCGATCAGGGCCCGCTTGGCGTCCATCATCCCAGCGCCGGTCGCTTTGCGAAGCGTGCCGACTTCCTTCGCCGTGATCTCACTCATCTCCGGCATCCTCCTCGGGCTCATCCTTAGCCTTCGCCCTGGCGATCTCGGCGCCTTCAAGGCATCCCTCTGCAAGGAGGTCGGCCATGAGATGCGCCGACCGGATGGCGTCGTCGTTGCCGGGAATGACGTAATCGATCAGGTCGGGATCGCAGTTCGTGTCCACCAACGCCACGACCTTCGCCTCGATACGCGACGCCTCCTTGACCGCAATCGCCTCCGTCTTGACATCGACGATGAAAACGACTTCGGGTCGACGATGCATATCGCCGACACCACCGAGAACGGTCTGGAGCTTCTCGAGTTCGCGGCGCAAGCGCAGCCGCTCCTTCTTGGGCAGCGCCTCCATTTCTCCCGAGGCGTCCATTCTCTCCAATTCACGCATGTACAGGATCCGCTTGTGGATCGTCGCAAAGTTGGTGAGCATCCCGCCCAGCCAGCGGTGATTCACATACGGCATCCCTGCCTTCTCCGCCGCATCCTTGATGACTCCCTGCGCCTGCTTCTTGGTTCCGATGAAGAGGACCGTGCCTCCCTTGGCCACCGTGTCACGGACGAGGTCGTAAGCGCGCTCCGCCGCTTCGAGCGTCTGTCGCAAATCGATGATGTGAATCCCGTTGCGCTCCGAAAAGATGTACGGACGCATCTTGGGGTCCCAGCGGCGGGTCTGATGCCCGAAGTGGACCCCAGCCTCCAGCAGCTGTCTCATGGTGACGTTGGCCACCTTTGCCTCCTTGTTTCGCGGTTGCTTCTTCCGCCTGCCCTCGGACCTTCCCCGGAACCCGCGCGGGGCGCGTTCCGACCGCGGGAGTCTGCGACAGACGTGTTTAATCGAGCGGGAGTGTAGCCCCGGCAGCTGGTACCCAGTATCCAGTGTCCGGCAAGAAGAGTGACCCCTGATACTGGCTACCGGTTCGCTGAGCTATAGGTGCCCCGGCTCGATCATCCTGTTGCGAAGGCTCATCACCGACTTGGTGTGAATCTGGCAGATGCGCGATTCGGTGACGCCCAGGACAGTGCCGATCTCAGCCAAGGTCAGACCCTCGTAGTAATAGAGGGTCACCACCAGACGCTCCCGCTCGGGGAGGCGACTGATGGCTTCGGTGAGGAAGTACCGAGTCTCCTGTTTCTCGAACGACTCCCCGGGAGCCCCGATGCGGGCATCGGAGAGAAGGTCACCAATCGTCGTCCCGGCTCGTTCGCCCGGATCGAGCAGTTCGTCGAGCGCCACGAACCCCAGGCCGGCGACCTCGCCGAGTTGATCCTGGAGCGTCGCTATCGGGATGTCCATGTGCTCGGCGAGTTCATCCTCCGTGGCGCTGCGCTTCAGCTTGTGCTCTAGTTCGCCCAGTGAACGCTGGATCTCGCGCGCTCGTGCCCGCACCGAGCGAGGAACCCAATCGAGCGCCCGTAGCTCGTCGAGGATCGCGCCTCTGATCCGATTGACTGCATAGGTCTCGAACTTGATTTCGCGCTCGAGTTCGAACTTGTCGATCGCATCGATCAGACCGAACATCCCGTACGAGATCAGGTCCGACTGCTCGACACTGCGCGGCAGCCCAACGCCGACTCGGCCCGCGACGAACTTGACAAGCGGCGAATAGTGAAGGATGAGGCCTTCACGAGCTCGCTCGTCGCCCTTCTTCTTGAAGCCCTCCCAGAACTCCAGTATGTCGGAGTCGCTGGGCTCAGGCGCGCGGATGGGAGCGGTCATAAGTAGCTTTGAGGTGGCGGCGGGATACGGCAGTGTAAATCTGGGTCGTCGCCAGTTCAACGTGCCCCAGCAGTTCCTGCACTGTTCTCAAGTCGGCACCGCCCTCGAGAAGATGAGTGGCAAACGAATGCCGTAGCGCATGAGGGAAAGTTCCGAGACGGGATTTGGCCACCCGGCGCACTCCCCTCGTGTCGAGCGGCGCTCCCCTTACCCCGATCCACAGTGCGTCACCGGCGGTGGGCCCGGCGAGGCGATGTCGAGCCCGGGCCAGGTAACGATCCACTCCTGCTCGGGCCGGCCCGGCCAGTGGCACCACCCGCTCCCGGCCTCCCTTTCCTCTCACCCGAACCAGATCCACCCCCTCCACGTCGGATACCCGAAGCGCCGCCAACTCCGAGACCCGCATGCCGGTGCCGTACAGGACCTCGAGCAAAGCCCGGTCGCGCATCGACACCGGATCTTCACCATCGAGAGCATCGAGCATGGCGCCCAGCGCCTCGGCCGGGAGTGCTCGCGGTAGGCGCTGGGATTTCTTGCGGGTCGGCATTGATGCCGCGGGGTCGGAACCCACCAATCCCCGTTTGAGAGCATCGGTAAAGAACGACCTCACCGCCGAAGCCTTCCGAGCCACGGAAGGCGAGGCGTAGCCCCTGGTCAGCAGATTGGCGTGAAAGCGCCGGAGCACCATGCGATCGATCTCGTCGAGAGCGGCGATCCCGTATCGGTCCGCAAACTCGAAGAACTGGGCGAGATCTCGCCGATAGGCATCTATCGTGTTTCCGGAGAGGGAACGCTCGGCGGACAACCGATCTAGGTACGACGACACGGGTGCCGCAGCCCAAACTGGAGTTGTTAGCTTCTCACCCACCGTCCCATCGTGGCCGTCCGACGAGACTTGGTCAACGACCAGAGGGAGCACCGGCCAGCAGGCTCAGACCCACCACCAGATCATCCGCACCCAGAACCGGGACCGCCCCATCACGAATCAGCAGGTTGCAGCCGACCGAAGCGGCTCGATCCACATCCCCCGGCAGGGCGAACACCGTCCGCCCCTGGACGACGGCTCGAGCCGCGGTGCTGAGCGATCCTCCGGTCGCAGCCGACTCGATGACGACGACCGCCGACGACAAGCCGGAGATGATCCTGTTCCGAGGAGGGAACCGCCACGCCAGCGGTGCTGCTCCCGGTGGATACTCGGTCACGACCGCCCCACCGCTCTCGACGATTTCACGGTGCAGCGACGTGTGCTCTCGAGGATACCGGATGTCGGAGCCACATCCGAGCACGGCAACGGTCTTCCCGTGGGAGGCGAGGGCACCCCGGTGGGCCGCACCGTCGATGCCTCGAGCCAGGCCAGATACGACCGTCCAACCGGCCTCGACGCAGGCCCCGGCGAATTCGAACGCCAGTCGTCGCCCGTATTCCGTGCACTGCCTGGTGCCAACGATCGCCACCCGGGGCTCAGCCACCAGCGAGCCACGCTCGAAGAGCCAATCCGGCGGATCAGGGACGTCGGGAAAGGACGCCGCCCAAGCCGCATCCTTGGCAAGTCCGAAGGAGGCGCCAGAACGCTCGACACGCCGGCGGCACTCGCCGGCCTCCAGCAGCTCGGTGTCTACTTCCACGTCTCCTCGTTCGATCGCATCCACCACCGACCGGGGCGTTGCGAATCGTTCGAGCAGGGTGCGAACCCGCTCGGGATGCAACCCGAGGAAGGCGAGGCGCAGCCAGGCGTCATTACTCATGAGGAGCCTCTCAACTCCAGAGCCAGATCGACATCGCCGGCCGATATCTCACCCCGCCGATCGAGGTCGGCGACCGTTCTCGCTACCCGCCGGACCCGATCCCAACCTCGACCGGTGAGGCCGAGCAGGTCGACGGCGCGACGGAGGCTGCCGACGGCATCGATGGACCAGGTCATCTCATCGAGCGCAGCCCTGGTCAGGGAACGATTGAGACGGCCGCGCCGCCGTTGGATCTCCCGTGCCGAAGTCACCCGCAATCGGACGGCGGCTGATGCCTCCCCCGGTGGGCCTGTCAACTCGTCGGCCTCCACCCGCGGCACCACAACCCGCAGGTCGAAACGATCGACCAGTGGTCCGCGGAGGCGCCGTCGGTACCGCTCGACCGAACCCGGTGAGCACCGGCACGGATGGCGCTCGTCGCCGCGGTAGCCACACGGACACGGGTTGGTGGCCGCTACCAGTTGCACCCTTGCCGGAAACGCCACGGAAGTTCCCTTGCGAGCCACATGTACTACGCCCTCCTCGATCGGCTGACGCAGCATGTCCAGCAGGTGCGGCGGGAACTCGGCCAGCTCGTCGAGAAAGAGCACACCCCGATCGGCCAGGGTCAGTTCGCCCGGAACCGGGACCCCGGACCCACCTCCAAAGATTGCAGCCGGGGTGGCACTGTGATGTGGTGTCCGAAATGGAGGACGGATCGAGAGCAAGACCGGCCGCCCGCCGGCGGCCCTCGCTCTGGCGACGTCGATTTGCTCCTCGTCGGTCAGGTCCGGCAAGACAGTCGGCAGCGATCTCGCCAACAGGGTCTTGCCGGCGCCGGGCGGGCCGCTCAACAGGAGATGGTGCCCGCCGGTGGCGGCGATCTCGAGAGCGAGTCTGCCAACCGGCTGACCGCGAACCACCGCCAGGTCGAATGTATCGAGGCTGGTCGCGTTGGCAGGAGAAGGGCCAGGGGCGGTGGTGGGTGTCAAATCACCGGCTGCTCCCGCCACCGCCTCAGCGAGAGAGCGAACGCCGCAGACATCGCCACCTGCCAGCGCCGCCTCGGCTGCGGCTTCCATCGAGACAACGCATCGCAGGCCGCTACTGCGAGCGATGAGTCCGGCGGCAAGCGACCCGCGCGATCCGCGCACCGCTCCGTCGAGAGCAAGTTCACCAAGAGCGACTACGTCGCCCACTCGGGGTGGAATAGTGCGAGCGGCGGCGAGCAAACCGAAGGCGATCGGAAGGTCGTACGCCGAACCCACTTTGGGGAGATCTGCCGGAGCAAGGTTGACGGTTACCCGCCCCGCAGGAAACGGGAACCCGCTCGCCAGCATCGCCGACCGAACTCGTTCACGTGCTTCGCGGACGGCTGCGTCGGGGAGCCCCACGATCGAAAATGAACCCTTG
>JACZWZ010000162.1 GCA_022571885.1 Acidobacteriota bacterium | reverse complement strand
AGCAAGAGGGCGTAGACCAGCAGAAACACCGCGATCAGGGTCACACCTGATACCCAGTCGTGTCTCTTCTTGAGTGAGAGAATCAGCACCACAAAACCAATCGCTGCGGCGGCGATGATGGACCCGATCACTGCAATGGACGCGGTCACAACGATCGGTGCGATGAGAGGTCCGACGGCCAGTGAGAGCGTGGAGTCGACAAAGCTGGATCCGAGGGCGTCACCGACGGCGAGGTCATACTGCCCTCGTTTCCCAGCGGTCACGACGACCACGAGCTCCGGCAGCGATGTCCCTAGAGAGGCCAGCAGGAAGGCGATCAGGTACTCGGGAACCTCCATGAGCTCGGCGAGTTGCGTGACAGCCTGCACCGCAGCGGTTGCGCCCAGGCCTACGAACATCAGGCCGGCGATCGCGAACCAGAGCTGTCTGAGATGTTTCTGCCCTCTCTCCTTTACCAGCGGTTCAGCATCCTTTGGCAGACCCCGCCATATCAGGGCGGTGCCGAGAATCCATGAGCCGATCAATAAAACCGCGTCAAAACGACTCAGATTTCCGTCAGCCATCAACGCCGCTCCAAGCAGCAAGGCCCCGACTGTGGCCGCCCCGAGCTTCGCCACCCGACCCTTGGCAAGTGGGAAGGAGCCTGCAATCAACGGGAGAAGGCCGAGAATCAGGGTCGACTGAACCGTCGCAGACCCAATCGAGTCGCCGACATTGACGTCGCCATGGCCGGTGATGGACGCAACGATCGAGTTCGCGATCTCCGGGAGATCGGTCCCGATCGACACGATGGTGATGCCGATCACAAAGGGCGGGATCTTCGTGCCGGCGGCGAATTTGATTAGATGCTCAACCGAGTAGCGGCTGGCGTAGACGGCCACGAGAAACCCTGTGGCCATGACGGCCACCCACAGGATCACTTCAAGCGCCATCGTCCGACCTTCGCTGGGTCATGCCGGGTACGAACGTGGAGATCATCAGCACGGTGAGTGCACCAGCCAAGGAGAGGATGAGAGCGATGCCCCAGGCGGCGGGACTCATCGGGACGGTGTGAAAGATGCTGTTTCCCACCGGCGACATCACTACCAGCGCCTGAAGCAGAATCGAGATGAGCACTGCACCGTGGATCAGGTAGTTGGAGCCGAGGCCGTTGCGCCATCCTGACTCGTGGATCCGCAGGGCAAATAGGTAGGCCATCTGGACCAGGACCAGAGTGGTGAAACCGAGTGTTCTGGTCAGCTCCCAGTCGTATCCCGCTGCAATGCCGATCCAGAAGGCGGCCATTACGGCAGCCGCCATGATCGTCCCTCTCACAAGCAGTCGCAGTTGGCTGTCCCAGCCGAGGAGTGATCTCCGGCGCTCGGGCGGCTTGCGCATGACCCCGGGCTCCGGAGGATCGAATCCGAGGGCTAGGGCGGGTAGCCCATCGGTGATGAGATTGATCCACAGGAGTTGCGTTGCCAAAAGTGGCTCTCCGAGCGAGGCGAAAAAGAGGAATCCTGTGAAGACAACGATTACTTCGGACACGTTGGCCGCAAGCAGGAAGGAGATGACCTTGCGGATGTTGGCGAAAATCGTTCGCCCTTCTCGCACTGCCAGGATGATCGTGCTGAAGTTGTCATCGGCTAGGACGATGTCGGATGCATCCCGGGCAACATCGGTGCCGGACCCCATGGCGACCCCGATATCGGCCGAACGCAACGCGGGGGCGTCATTCACGCCGTCGCCGGTCATGGCGACGATTGCGTCTTTCTCCTGCCAGGCGCGGACGATCTTGACTTTGTCGGCGGGATCCACCCTCGCATATGCCCCGATTCCCTCGACCCGACCTGTCAATTCCGATGAGGCCATGGTCGCCAGCTCCCGTCCAGCAAAGACCTCGCGATCGGCAAGCAATCCCAAGTCGCGCGCAATCGATCGTGCGGTCACTTCGTGGTCCCCGGTGATCATGACCACCTCGATACCGGCCCGGGTGGCCTCCTCCACGGAGGCTTTGGCTTCTGGCCTGAGCTCATCGCTCATCCCCGTCACGGCAACTAATACAAGGTCCTGCTCGACGGACTCGATATCGGCCGGGATATCGCTGAGTTCGGTGTAGGCCACAGCGAGTGTGCGCAGACCACGTTCCGCCATCTGCTCGGCCGCGGATAGGGCAGCCCGAGAGCGGGTTTCGTCGAGCGGCTCAATACCGGAATCGCTCTCCAGGCTACTGCACATGGGAACCACCACCTCGGGAGCCCCCTTCACCACCAGCAGCGATCCGCCCTCGGACCGGTGGAGTGTGGTCATCCGCTTTCGCGTCGAGTCGAAGGGCACTTCATCGATTCGCGGGTGTGCCCGTTCAAGCTCGGGGATATCGACCAGGTGTGCGATTGAACGGTGCAAGGCGATCTCGGTGGGGTCGCCGATCCAGGTGTCTCCGCTTCGGCGAGCGTCATTACACAGGGCTGCCAACTCGGCGTAGCGCACGATCCTGGGATCATTCGGAGCGGACGAGAGATCTGAAACGTTGAGAGCCGCCATTTCGGTCTCCTGCACCCATATCTCGTTCCTGGTGAGCGTCCCGGTCTTGTCGGTGCAGATGACGGTGACCGCGCCGAGGGCCTCCACCGCTGGAAGGCGGCGAACGATGGCGTTCATGCGGGCCATCGCCTGGACGCCGCGACCTAGAGCTATGCCCACAATCGCCGGGAGACCCTCGGGTATGGCTGCGACAGCCAGGGCCACGGCGAGGAGGAACATCGACTCGGCTGGGATTCCCTGGGCAACTCCAATCCCGAACACGACAATGGCGATACCCACTGCAATGATCCCGAGTCGTCTGCCGACCTTGTTGAGTTCCTTCTCCAGCGGTGTTGGTGGCTCGTCGGCGGCGAGCATCCCGGCGATTCGACCGATCTGGGTCTCTGTCCCCGTCGCGGTGACGATGGCGGTCCCCCGACCGGTAGTAACTGTGGTTCCTGAGAAGACCATCGAGGATCGGTCACCGATGGAGGCCTCCGGGTCAACCGGTGCCGGCGCCTTCTCGGTTGGGACCGACTCACCGGTGAGCTCGGACTCGGCAACGCCCAGGTGAGTCGCTGTGACAAGTCGTCCGTCTGCGAAGACCCGGTCGCCGGCCGCGAGGCGGATCAGATCTCCGGGAACGATCGTCTCGGTTTGCACCCTCACCTCGACGCCATCCCTGATGACTGTGGCGTATGGCGCCGCCAGCCTTCTCAGACCTTCGGCCGCGTCCGCAGCCTTTTGCTCCTGGGAATAGCCGATGACCGCATTCAGGAAGACGATGATCAAGATGACCGTTGCGTCGATCCAGTCCCCGAGAACCGCTCCAGCGATGAAGGCGGCGGCGATCAGCGTCAGCACCAGTGCGTTGGCAAACTGCCGGGCGAACAGTTGGAGCTTCGTCGGTCCTTCGTCCGAAGGCAGTATGTTTGGACCGCTGCTTGCCAATCTCGACTCGGCTTCGGCGTTGCTCAGCCCCCGGATCGGATCGACCGAAAGCAGCCCGGCGACTTCTCCAACGTCGAATGAGTGAAAGGGCCTGTCCCCCAAACCCGAGTTAGTGATGGTCACAATCTGAAATGCGGTCGGCGCTTCCGGCCGTCGGACCACCAGTTTGATCTTGGCAAATAGCTTGGTGGTAGCGGCACCATCTCGACTTTCGTGTTGTCGATCTCCCAGGTGAGGCCGTTTCGGACAGAAATGACACCGTCGACACGGCGGGTCAGCGTGACCAACAACTCTGCGTCGCTTCGATTTGCCGTTTGTCCACTCAGGATCACGTTGCCTTCTTGACAGATGACCCTGACTCGACGCGGATCGATCCAGAGCACGTCTCCCATCACGCTGTCGACGATCTCGTCGATGATCTCAGCGTCAGCACGGACGAAGACGCGAAGGATGTCGGACCGACTCACCAGCCCCAGCAGCTCACCCTTTTCCCCGGTGATCGGAATTCTCCTGATCCCAGCTTTGGTCATCACATGGGCTGCTTCGACGTGATCGATCTCGGGCCCAAGCACAATGACGTTATCGGTCATCGCATCCCGTACCAGACGTTCGGTTTCATGAATCTTCTTATCATTGACAAACCATGTGAGTAGACGTCGCCGCTTATTCGGCGACCGGTCCGCTTCCGTTTTGACAAAGTCGGCTTCCGCGATCACCCCGATCAACGCTCCACTGTCGGTGGTGACCGGCAGACCACTCACTCCGAACTCGAGCATGCGCCGCGCCGCCTCCTTGAGAGGGGCGTCCGGACCCACAGCTATCAAGTCGCGTGTCATCAACTCGCCAAGTTTCAATTCGACCTCCTTGTCGTAAAACAACGATGCGACCAACGCACCCATCTTGGATAGAGGCGTTCGACCCAACCAGCGACGGTCATTAGTACTTTGCCTGCCTACCAATTGGCTTCTTGTGTTGACGCAGAGCACGTGGGTGGACGACTGCGAGGTACGTCACTTCCGTCCACCGCTGCCATTAGGGAGTGGAGGTATCCGTATGGAATTCTTGTCGACGTCGTTCGAGCGCATTCGCGGTTCCCGATCTTCGAGAGAGCGCACACGGCCGTTCGTGATCGAGGTGGCGGGCCGCATTCAGGATCGGTAGCGAGCAGATGACTCTAGATACGTGCCCGCCAGAGACACCTTTGGCACCAGATCTTTGTCACTGGAGGGTTCTGTTTGGCGGCTTCGGAGAACAGCCGATCTCGTTTTTGTGACGGGTTGGGACTAATGGCGGACGGATCATGACGTTTGGCCATACGGAGAGACCTGCGCCGAGGCACATTGAGAGGTGGAACCTCTCCGGGGAGAGAGGTCGGAACATCAGCTATGCCCAAGGAGGGCAGATATGAGAAGGTTCGAGGAAACGGTCGCTCTTGTCAGTGGCGGAGCTCGCGGCATGGGGGCCTCGCATGTAAGAGCACTGGTTGACGAGGGTGCAAAGGTCGTGTTCGGGGACCCTTCTTCGAGCAGACGTTGCATGCCATCCAGAACATTCCGGAGTTACAGAGACCGTGATCCGCATGTGATCAGTCGGTGAGCAACAGCAAACCGTTTGCAAACGCGAGGTGGGCCATTCGGGGAGTCACGAGGAACATCTCTTCTGCGATTTGACGGTTGGTCAGCCCTTCTGGAACGGTAGCCGTGGGTATCGTCACCAGGATGTCGGCGAGTTCGTCAGTGGACCGGCTGCCCGCCTTGATCGAGGCGGCTGCTGGAGTGGTGGGTGAGGTAGATCTCGGGAGGGTGCTTGATCGGTTGGTGACAGAGGCGGCCCACGCCACGGGTGCCAGGTACGGGGCGTTGGGTG
>JACZWZ010000041.1 GCA_022571885.1 Acidobacteriota bacterium | reverse complement strand
CTCCGACACCGACTACCAGTCCGGCGGCGTCACCGGAGAGCCATCCGGCGATACCGAGTCCGATGGGGAAGAGGATGGGGCCGAGCATGTGTCAACGGTAGAGCCTCGTCAGTGGTTCGATGCCCGAGCCCGATGCCCGATGCCTGATGGGGCAGTCTCCAGTCTCCAGTCCTCAGTCTCCAGCCAGAGGTCCAGACTCCCGACACCAGACTCCCGACTGCGTGAAACGGGAATCTGACCGCGGTCGTACTCGTTCTCCTTCATATATGACCGAGTCGACTCTCCACGTCCTGGCGATTTCAGGGAGCCTGCGTCGCGGCTCCTACAACACGGCGCTGCTGCGTGCCGCGGCCGACATCGCGCCCCAGTCGATGAAGATCGACATCTACCCGATCGGTGATCTCCCTCTATACGACGCAGACCTCGAAGCGGCCGGGAATCCGGACCCGGTCAACCGGTTCCGCGAGGCCGTTGCTGAGGCCGATGCGCTGCTCCTGGCTACACCGGAGTACAACTGGTCCACAACCGCAGCCCTCAAGAACGCGATCGATTGGGCTTCGCGAGGTGGGGTCGAGGCGCCGCTCAACCACAAGCCGGCTGCAATCCTTGGAGCCGGGGGACGCTTCGGGACCCTGCGAGCTCAGCTTCACTTGCGAGAGATCTTGTCGCACAATCAGGTTCGCTTGGTTGAGCACCCACAGGTACAGGTCTCGATGGCATCAGACAAGTTCGATTCTGACGGGAGGCTCGAACACGAGCGAACCATCGACCAGCTCGGTCGGTTGCTCGTCGCGCTGGAAGACCTTGCTCGGGCCTAGTTGTAGCCTGCCGGACCAATGAGTGAGTGGTACCGAACGGCGGTTTTCTACGAGGCGCTCGTCCGATCGTTCCGAGACTCGAACGGAGACGGCATCGGTGATCTTTGCGGGCTCACCGAGTCCCTCGATTACCTCCAGTGGCTCGGAATCGACTGTATCTGGCTCCCGCCGATCTTCGAGTCGCCGCTGCGCGACGCCGGGTACGACGTCAGTGACTTCTACTCGATCCAACCAGACCTCGGCACGATCGACGATCTGCGCGAACTGATCGATCAGGCACACTTCCGCGGTCTGCGGATCGTCTCCGACCTGGTGATGAACCACACGTCCGATGCCCACGACTGGTTCAGAAGAGCCCGCCAGCCCGGATCGCAGTATCGAGACTGGTACGTGTGGAGTGACACGCCGGATCTATACCCCGAGGCGCGGATCATTTTCCTCGACACCGAGGACTCGAACTGGGCGTGGGACGAGACCGCCGGCGCCTACTACTGGCACCGGTTCTACTCACACCAGCCGGATCTCAACTTCGACAACCCGGATGTGCGTACCGCGGTACTCGATGTCGTCCGACACTGGCTCGGCTTCGGGTTCGACGGATTTCGATTGGACGCGGTTCCTTACCTGTTCGAACGCGTCGGAACCAACGGCGAGAATCTCCCCGAGACCCATGACTTCCTAAAGGAAATCCGGGCTCTGGTCGACTCCGAGTTTCCAGACGCGGTGCTCCTGTCGGAAGCGAATCAGTGGCCCCAAGACGCAGTGGCGTACTTCGGCGACGGCGACGAGTGCCATATGAACTTCCACTTCCCGCTGATGCCCCGCCTCTACATGGCGCTTGCCCGAGGCCACGCCGATGACATCCGATCGATCATGGCCGACACCCCCGACCCACCGGCAGGCGCTCAGTGGGCTGTCTTTTTGCGAAACCATGACGAGCTCACCCTCGAGATGGTCACCGAGGAGGAGCGGGAGTTCATGTGGGGTCACTACGCCCCCGACCCGCAGATGCGGCTCAATCAGGGCATTCGGCGTCGGATGGCGCCGCTGCTCGACGGTGACCGACGGTCGCTCGAACTATTGCACGGACTGCTCTTGTCACTTCCGGGCAGTCCCGTTCTCTACTACGGCGACGAAATCGGAATGGGCGACGATTACTTGCTCGACGACCGCGATGGTGTCCGCACCCCTATGCAGTGGAACGGCGAAGCAGGGGCCGGGTTCTCGACTACCGATCCGAAGAGCTTCTGGCTTCCACTCGTCACCACGGAGGGATACCGGCCACAAGATGTCAATGTCGCCGACCAGAAGGCCGAACCCGGCTCGTTCCTCAACTGGCTCCGGACGATGTTGGAAACAAGGCGGTCCCGTCCCGAGATGGGCCTCGGATCGTTCGAAATCCTCGACGCGGCCGAACCGGCGATTCTGGCCTTCGTAAGGGAATTGGATGACCGAATGACGCTGGTGATCGCCAACTTCGAGCGCGAGACCCGAAGAGCTCGAATCACAGGTCCCCGGCTCAATGGCAGAGTGGCCATCGACATCACCACCGGGCATCCACTTTCCGAGGTGAGTTCCGACCCCTTCGAGATAGATCTGGGCGCGCTCGAATTTCGCTGGCTGGAGATGGCATAAGAAGCCGGCCGCCACCAGTCACCAGTCACCAGTCACCAGTGTCGCGGCTTTGGCTGGGGACTGGAGACTCGACGGCGGTCTAGCTCCAGGATGGGGAACGCGTCGCTTCACTTCAGCGGAGCCGCGTCAGGGACTGGAGACTGACTTGGTCCGACATCTCCGATGTCGGACCAAGTCGTTCGAGACGCGTAAGAGCCGGAAGACACTTCAGCGAATTCGCTGCCACGAGAGGACCGGCTCGCGGGTCTTCCGGCTCCGGTGGTCCGGGTTGGAGTCGCCACCGTCCGAGTGGACAAGCGACCGCTCCAGGGTGGTCGCCTAGCGCCCGACCACCTCCAGGGCCCTATAAGAACTGCTACTGATACCGACCACCTCCTTTCTCTGGTGACCGCAGTCAAGCACCAACCGAATCCGAATGCCCGCGACACCAGCCAGTTGAAGCGCTTCTGGGGCCGCATCCCATCTTGAAAAAGTCGCCAATCCGTGGCATCGTGGCCCCGAATGAGTAGTCAATCCCTGTCAAAACTATCCGGAGGACGGCCCCGCAAGACATACGGCCGCGGTCGCGCCTGCTCTGCCAACGGCTGCACTACGCAGTTGTCGTCCTACAACAAGAACGAGTTCTGCTGGACCCACTTCCAGCCCGTGCCCAAACCGGCACGTATCCCAACACCTCCCAAGACCTGATCCGGCCGGCGCCGGTCGGGCTTCGAGTGAGAGAAATCCACGACCACCCGGCCGTCGTCCACGCGGTCGGTGTGCCCGATCGCTGCGGATCAGCCCAAACCTTGGCTCGATCAGGGATAAGGCGACGCCAAGACACCAGGCGCCCCGAAGCATGTACATCCGAATCGTGCTGAGATGCCCCACATGACTACCGAACATTTTGTCTTGCACGAGGTCGTCACCGGAGTATGGGCGGCCGAAGCCGACCTCACTGGCGCATCGGTCGGCAACGCGACCATCATCGACGCCGGCGGCAAGACGATCATTGTCGACACCTTCATGACCGAAGTGGCTGCCCAGGAGCTGCGCAGGGTGTCCGAGGAGTTGACCGGCAACCAGGTCTACCTGGCAGTCAACAGCCACTGGCACGCCGACCACACCAACGGCAACCAGGTCTTTGCCGACGTGCCGATCGTCTCGACTCGGGAGACGATGGAGCGACTGATCGAAGAGATGATGCCCAAGGGACTGGCATCCTGGCAGGAGGAGATCGAGACATCGATCGCGTCGTTGCAGGACTCGGCGGACGATGACCACAAGGCGGCAAAGCAACTCGAACAGCTTCGGCACTTCAAGAACTCTGCCGACACATTCAAGCTCACCCTCCCCGACCTGCTCATCGACGGCCGACTCGTGATCGAAGGTGAGCGAAGAATCGAAATCGAGACCCGCGGCAAGGGGCACACCGTCAGCGATACGGTCGTCTGGCTCCCCGAAGAACGCCTCGTGATCACAGGAGATCTGTGCTGGAACGGCATCCACCCCCGCATGCACGACGGATTCCCGGGTGCCTGGGCCAAGTACGTCGAAGAAATACTGGATATGGATCCGCTCCACGTCATCCCCGGCCATGGAAGACCGGGGGACGTCGCTGCCCTGAGCGATCTCCCTGAGTACTTTCGCAGCGTCGAGGTCCTGATCGACCAGGTGCGGGCTGGGACGGATCCCAAAGAGATCCCGGCCCCGGCGGTATCGATGAGTTGGCACGGGCTCGGCCGAATGCAAGCCGGCCTACAAGTTCTCGCCGATCGCTGATCGGCTACCCGGTCGGCCCCGATGGGCGTCGGCCTCATTCGACAACCACCCGACCCTCCGAGCCGAGTGGGCCGAGGCGTAGGTCAATTGTCTGGCGGCACAGTTGGGATCGAAAAACGCGCACCAGGTCAAGCGTGCCATCCGTGCTGCCGATCTAGATCGGTATGGACCAACGACACGATGGTCGGCGACCCGAGTGCTGGCTTCCATGGGTTCGTCCGCCTAGATTTACGATCGTGAGCAGCAGCTTCCACCTGGGGGCCGGTTCGAGAGCGCTGCACTTGGGAGTGGCGTTCGTGGTCGCGTTCGTGATCCTCCTCCCAGCCACGAGTGCCTCCGCCGCCGAGCCCGCGATCACGATCGAGCCTGTCTATGGCTTCAACCCCTTGATTGCTCTGCACCAAGGAGACACCGGGAGCGCGGTGACGCGGCTCCAGGAGGCGCTACGGGACAAGGGCTTCTATCGAGGTGAAATCAATGGCGAATTCGACACCGCCACAGAAAAGGCCGTGATCACCCTCCACAAGTTTCTCGAGGTTACACGTACCGGTTCCTTCGACGCCCTCGATTGGATCCGGCTCGCTCTTCTTCCGGGACCACGGATCCCAATTAGATGGGACGAGCCGGATCGAGTCGAGATCGACACCACCCGACAGCTGCTGTTCGTAATCCGCGACCACCGGATCGTCGGGATCCTCCCGACCTCGACCGGCAGCGGTGCCACCTACTACTCGGTGAGGAACGGCCGCGACGTGCGAGCAACGACCCCCCACGGCGACTTCCAACTCAATTGGCGCCAATACGGCTGGAACTGTGATTCGGTCACCGGCTGGTGCGTTTACAACTACTGGGGCTTTACCAAGTTCTACGGAATCCACGGGTACGGCAACGTCCCCGCATACCCGGCATCCCATGGGTGCACCAGGGTTCATACCTGGGATTCGGATTGGCTGGACGACTACCTGTTCATCGGCATGCCGGTTCACATCTGGCGGGAACTCCCCCAGGTCCCACCGCAACCACCAAAGCCCTTGTATCAGAGCCTCTAGTCCGCATCGGGTCAACCCGCCGCGCTATCGACACCCACACCGCAAGGTCGGTTTAGGGCCGTCGAATCTCCAGTACCAGACGGGGTCGGGACTGAAGCCATTGACGCTTCTACCACCACGCCGACTGAGTGCCGTCGAGTAGCCAGTATCCAGCCAGAACGTGCCCGAGGCTTGACTGGTTACTGGTTACTGGTTACTGGTTATTGGTTATTGGGCCGCTCCATCTCAAACAGGTCGGTGGTACGCGAATACCAGGTCCCGGCGAGTCGACCCACCGCTTTGAGGCCTGGGAGATCGATGCGGGTTCCGTCGAGCAAGGATTCGGCGACGTGGAACCGCAGCACCTCACCGAAGACCACAGATGCCGAGGGCCCCTCCCCCACCTCATGGATGTGTTTGACCACACACTCGAAGTTCGCTTTCGCCTCGGCGACCAAAGGAGCTGCCACCGCTTCACCTTCTATCGGGGTGAGACCGGCCGCGGTGAACTCGTCCACACCGGGTAAGAAGGAATCCGAGGTGACGTTCATGGCGGTGGCCACTTCCTCGGTCACAACGTTGACGGTGAACACCCCCGAGGTTCGTACGTTTGCCAGCGAATCCTTCACCCGTATCGTCATCCCGGTGGTGAACAGCAGCGTCGGTGGGCTACCGGACACCATGTTGAAGAAGGAAAATGGGGCGAGATTATTGACACCGTCCGCACCGCGGGAACCGATCCAGCCGATTGGCCGGGGCACGATGAGACCGGTCATCAGCTTGTACCGCTCCGCGGCGTCGAGCTCCCCGGCGTCAAAGACTCTCTTACGCATCGCGGGCCATGAGCCCAATGAAATCGCTCACTGAGGTCGACCTGATTTCCTTCCCTATCAAGTCCAATGGCAGATCATCGAGTCGCTTGAAGCGCACGCACGACTTACCCATGTCGAGCTTCTTGCCGGTGGCCAAATAGGCAGCCTCGAACTCGGCAGCGCGCTCATCGGCGTACACCGAAGTCAGGTATACCGCCATGTGGTTCTTTTGCGAAGCCAACGCGGCGTACATGAGCGGCTGGCCGTTGTAGGTGTCCGGTTGGGTCTCAAGCGGCACCTCATAGGAGATCATCCCCCAGTTCATCACCTCCCGGTAGCCATCGGGAAGGCTGTCGAGGATGGTCCGTCGAACTTCCTCGAGCGCACTACGACGATCCTCGGACAGGGACTCCAGGTACTCATCTACCGTCGAGGCATCACTTCGCATAGCCGCAGCCTAAGAGGGCATGGTCGGCAACCGGGACGAATACCGACTCAACGCGGGTACCCCGTTACGCTCCCCACCGCATGAGAACCCTCCGCCGGCACACACTCGCGCTCGCGTTCTCTCTTATCGCTACGGCCTGCGTCAGTGGTTCCGATTCGACACCGATCGTCACCGGCGCTTCGCCGGATGGAAGCATCGTCGTGGGAGACACGGCCCCGCCGGACACGCCTCCTCTGCCTCCGAGCTGCACTGTGGACACGCCCGTGGTTCGCGCCGGCGCCCCCAACCCGAGCATCGAATTCTTCAATGAGGAACCAGGTCTGGCCTCGGTCCACATCTCCCAAGCAACCTTCGAGTGCGCCACCCAGGTGGTGATCGTGAGTGATGCCGACCTCAATCGGGTCGCGATCGCAGCCGTCCTGGCGGCGGCGCTCAAGGCTCCGCTCCTGGTCGGATCCACCACCACCGCCGGAATCATCGGATTCGAGATAGAGCGCCTGGCCCCTGGACAGATCATTGCCGTCGGAGACGACGTCACATTCACCGCACCCGAGTGGACCGAGATCGTCACCCTCAGCGGTAGCACCTCGAACCTCGCCGTGCAGATCAACGCACTTGCCGAGTTCGATTCGACAATCCCGCTGCCAGCCGTGCCCGGCGCGGCGACACTCATCACTGCCGTCAACGCCCTCGAGACGCGTTCCGGGCTGACCCCACCTGCGGTACCGACTACGACCACCACACCCCAGAGCAGCGACCAAACGTCGACGACAACCGGTCCACCGGTACCGTTGGAGATCGAATTCGAGGTTCCGAGTCTCAGCGCGGGAACCGGTGAAACGGGAGTCGCCATCCTCGTCGACGGCAACGAGTCCGCGACAGCCCTTGCAGCCTTCGCCACAGCCACCGCCTCGGGTGCTGTGGCCTCACTCGTCGACAGTCGGGATCTGCGAGCGGTACCGGGTGCGGGTCGGGCACTACAGGCGATCTCCGGCGGAGCCGGGTCGATCCAGATCTTTGGCGAAATCACCATCGACAGCCATTGGCAACTCGACGTGATTCGATCTGCCGAGGAACTCCCGGGAGGCGGATTCCTGGTGCTTCCCCGCCTATTCGTGGCGCTATACGGCAATCCGACCACCACCGCACTGGGAGCGCTCGGCGAACAGAGCCCGGCCGAGGCAGTCACACGGGTCAAGGGCATGGCGGCCCAGTTTGCGGCCGCCGAGGTCCCGACCCTCCCTACCTTCGAGATCATCACAACCGTCGCCGCCGGCAATCCCGGCGGGGACGGTAACTACTCGAACGAGATGGGCAGCGAGATCATCCAGCCGTGGATCGATATCGGTGCGCAACAAGGCGTCTATGTGATCCTGGACCTCCAGCCCGGCCGGTCCGATTTCCTCAGCCAGGCGATGAGGTACGAACAGGAGCTGCTCAACCCGCACGTCGGACTCGCACTCGATCCGGAGTGGCGCCTCGGCCCGGACCAGCTCCCCCTCCAACAAATCGGCCGAGTGGAAGCCACTGAAGTGAACCAGGTGATTGAGTGGCTCGCCAACCTGGTGCGGGAAAACGACCTTCCTCAAAAGGTGCTGCTGCTCCATCAGTTCCGCGATTTCATGCTGCAAGACCGGGAGACGATTCAGGCACGTCCCGAGCTTCAACTGATCATTCAGATGGACGGCCAGGGAGCGGTGTCCGACAAATATGTGACATGGGAGTTCCTGACCGGAGGGTGGCAGGACCATCCCTGGCGTTGGGGGTGGAAGAACTTCTACGACGAGGATCGGCCCGCCGGTGGGATTCCCCCGTCCGATGTGCTTCAGCTGGTTCCGACCGCGGTGTATGTCAGTTATCAGTAAGCGATACACGATTGGCAATTGACAAGACGGAACACTCCCCCTCGAAGGAAAAGCCAACCGACGGGAGGCCGATTGGAGGGGGGCCCTCCGACTCCAGAGCCTCCGGGTGCCGCCCCGGCCGCCGACTCCCCTCCTAACCTCGGTCCATGGAACCCGTTTCCGTACTCGGCGCGGTGTCGTCGCTCACACTGATCGGCTTGGCGGTGGCGATCTCGGTCTGGATGCGATTAGGGATCGAGCGTTCGATCGTTTGGGCGGCTCTACGGGCAGCAGTACAGCTACTCGCCGTCGGGGCGGTGTTCCGACTCATCTTCGAAAGTGCGCAGGCTCCTCTTTACAGCGGACTGTGGGTAGCCGGCATGATCGTGGTGGCGGCCTTCGTGACCGATCGTCGGGCGCCGGGAATTCCCGGCCTGTGGCGATTTGCCCTCCTCTCGCTCGCCGCCTCGGCAGGAGTGGCACTCGCCGTCGTCTTCGGCTTCGGAATCATCGAGGCGTCGCCCGTCAACGTCGTGGTCGTTGCCGGCATCACGATCGGCAACACGATGCCGGCGACGGTGCTGGCGGTGAATCGTGCGATGGCCTACTTCACGGATGATCCGGGGCGGGTCGAGACTCTGCTTGCCCTCGGATTCGATCGGCGTCAGGTCTCCCGTTTCGTGGCGCCGCTTACCGCCAAGACGGCGCTCATCCCTCAAATCGAGAGAACCAAGGTCGTCGGACTGATCGCCCTCCCGGGAGCCATGACCGGCCTGCTCCTGGCCGGAGTCGAACCGGTCGACGCAGTCGTCATCCAGTTGGTTGTGATGTACCTGATCCTGGGAGCGGTATCGCTATCGGTGGCGGTGGTGACCACCGCCACCGTGACCAGTGCCTTCAGTGCCGGGCTTCGAATCCCAGACTGGGCCCGGCCGGGAACCGCTTAGAGCGTCCAGAAATGGCAGACGCCTCTGAGCGAATGCCCATGGCCTTCACCATATGCTCGTCGGGTGGTGCCGGGGGCCCAGCCCCAAGCCGCCGAGTCCGCGCCTATCGGCGCGCCCTCTTAGGAAGAACCGGCGAGCCGCGCAGTTCGCCGCTCGAAGATCTCGGCCGCCTTCAGAACGCGGTCCGGGATCTCCATGATCTTCTCCTGAAACTCGCGAGCCTTGGCAGAAAGGCCGGTCAAGTGCTCGATTCTCCAGTCTCGTAGCAGCGGTTCGAGGACCCGATCATGGTGGATACGGAGGCTGTAGACACCAACTCGGGCCATGTCGACGGCCCGTCGAACGAAACCGGGGATCACCGTGCCCGGCATCTTGAAGTTGTCGAAGACCCGGAAGATCGGTTCAAGCATCGTCTCCGGGCTCTGCTCCAGCATCTCGGACGCCACTCCCCGATAGAACAAGAAATGATGATTTTCATCGGTGGCGATCCGAGCCATGAGGGAATATGCCGTCTCGTCATCGGCCAGGCGGCCGGCGTTGCGATGACTGACGCGAGTCGCCAGTTCCTGCGTCGCCGTGTACACGAACAGGGCTGCCGGGTCCTCATATCCGGAAAAGTGTCCGGCTTCCATCGTGGCCATCCGGTCCTCTTCCAGCGACACCGGATCGCAGTTGCGTGAGGTCAATAGATATGACCGCAGTGCGATCGCATGCTGCCCCTCCTCGGCCGTCCACAAGTTGGCCCACTCGGCATAGGCGCCGTCTCTCGGCAGCCGACCGGCGATCTCTGCGTGGTAGTAGGGCAGGTTGTCTTCGGTGAGAAGGTTGAGGACCAGCGAAGTCCGAACCTCCGGCGAGAGGGTGGCCTGGCTGGGATCCCAGGGCTCGTCGACAAAGCTCCGACCCTTCTCCCATGGGACGTACTCGTGGGCATACCAATTCTCACGCCGCTCCCGATGCTCTGCGGTTAGACGCGCCACCGTCGGCTCGACGGCTTCGAGTAGCTCCAAATCTTCAGTGTTCACGGGGACCCCCTCGAGTAACTGCAGCCGACGATGGGCGGCGTCGCGACCACAATAGGCCGTCCCCAGATCGGAGCGAGCTCAAACAAACGCTGTCGACACTCTCGGATGGATGCAGGGGCACTACCTCACCGCAAGTTCGTGGGAGTCAACGCCTCCGACGGCGGGACCGGAAACGCTTCGAGATGTCCACGTCGCTGGTCCGCTTGAACTCGACTCGGTCGGGTTCGAATCCGGCGAGATCGCCGAGGCGTTCATCGTTCGAATACATCTTGACGATCTCGTAATTGAGACCCGACGCCCGCTGCAAACGTTCGACGTCCTCCACTTGATCCCACTCCACCAGCGAGACGACGAGCCCCGTCTCTCCGGCGCGGGCGGTTCGGCCCGAACGATGGACAAAGCTCTTGTAATCCTGTGGCGGGTCGTAGTGCATGACGATGTCGACGTCATCGATATGGAGTCCTCGGGCGGCCACGTTGGTCGCAACGAGTGCCGGGAGCCGGCCGTCTATGAAATCCGCCAGGACTTGCTCCCGTTCGCTCTGACGCTTGTCGCCGTGGATCGCACGAGCTTTGACACCCTCACCGCGCAACTGGGTAGTCACCCGATCGGCGTTGCGCTTGGTGCCGACAAAGATCAGCGTCCGGTCGACGCTGTCGATGATGGTGGTGGCAACCTTCGCCTTGTCCATGTGGTGCACCGCCACGAATCGATGGGTTGCCTCGTCGACGATGTCACCCGAGGATTCGACTTCATGACGCACCGGGTCCGACAAATAGGCGTTGACCAGCGATCTCACCGCACCGTCGAGCGTGGCAGAAAAGAGCATCACCTGTGGCGTGCCCTGGATCCCACGCATGATGGCGTGGACCTGCGGCAGGAAACCCATGTCTGCCATCTGGTCCGCCTCATCGATCACCGCACACTCGACAGACTCCACACTCATCACCTTGCGGTCGACGAGATCGATCAGCCTCCCCGGCGTAGCGACAACAATATCTGCGCCTCTCTTGATCTGGTCGATCTGGGCTGCCATCGGAGCACCGCCATAGACCGATACCAGGCTGAGCCCTCGAGCATCGGCCAGCGGCCGGAGTTCGTCCGACACCTGGCGACAAAGCTCCCGAGTCGGCACCAGCACCAGCGACCGGGGGTATTTCGGCTGCGATTTTGCCGTCCGCTCGATCATGGGGATCCCAAAGGCAAGCGTCTTGCCGGAGCCGGTCTGCGCCTTCCCACACACGTCACGACCGGCCATGGCGTCGGGGATCGTCATCACCTGTACCGGGAATGGCTCAACGATCCCCCTAGCGGTCAGGATCTCGATGATTTCTCTCGAAACACCGAGACGAGTGAAGGAGGTGGCGGCCGCCCGGTCCGCCGCAATATCAGGCAATGTCTCTCATTCCGTCGCGTTCGCGGTGCCCGCAACGGCTCGGTGAAGTGGACGAGCGGCCGGGAACCGGGCCATCGCTGTCGGCGACGACCGCACCACGGTACCAGGGGCGCTCCACAGCCCGGTCAACCAACCTTTGCCGGCTGACGGCGCTCGGCACGGTCGGTGACGAGCACTCCGATGAGAATGAGAATCCCGCCCACGATGATGCCCGGCTGTAGTTGCTCATCGAGCAGTACGACCCCGGCGGTGATCGCCACCACAGGGATCACATATCCGACCAGGGCGGCGTACGTGACCGTGACCGTTCGCAGCAGCCAGTAGTACAACACCATCGGTAGGACGGTCGAGGCCAGGGCCATGTACCCGAGCAGCAACCATGCCCGCCCGGTCACTGTGGGCGGACCTCCCTCGACCACGAGGGTGATGATGGCAATGATCAGGGTCCCCGACCCGAAGTGGACCCCGGTGACATCGAGTGGTTCGTATTGGCCGGCGTAGTGCTTGGCGTAAACGCTCCCACCGGAGATGGCCACGACCGCTCCCAGACCGAACAGCCCGGCGACAAGCGGCCGACCGCCTTCGGCCAGACCGCTGTCACCAGCCAAAAACAACACCGCGACACCCGCCAGGGCGACCAGGAGCCCGATCGTCTTCGGCACCGTCAACCTCTCATCCCGCAACGTGAAATGAGCCACCGCAGCCGTGATCAGCGGAATCAGCGCCGTCATCAACCCGAGAAACCCTGCTCCTGCGTTTTGCAACGCCAGATTGGAGAATATGAATGGTGCGGCCAGGTTGGAGAGCCCCATCACCAGTCCCACCTTCCACACCGCAGCGCCCTTGGGAAGGCCACGCCTCAGGACGGTGAGAAGGATCACCACGGCCACGATGGCGAGACTCGATCGGTGAGCGGCCAGCCAATATGGCGTCACCCCCTCACCCAACGCCGAGCGGGTCGCGACGCCGGCGGTGCCCCAGCCGAGGGACGCGACGACAATGGCCAGCCAGACACGTTGCATCGAATGGAGGTTAGGAGCGCCGGAGGCACCCGCCCGCCGCCGACCAGGTGGCGGTCGATGACAAGAGTCGAGGGATCGGGCGTGGGCTCCCGCCGGTGAACCGCCCGGCGACGATCCTCACCGCACTCCTCCTCGCGCTGGCAGCCTGCACCGGCAAGCAGGCATCGATCGTCCCATCGAATTCGGCCATTCGGGACCCTTCAATGCGTCACCGACGTCCAATCAATCGCAACTACGTGATCGTCGTCCCGGTCCACCGCCACATCGACCCGCGATCTCGGGCCGACCCGGCCCAGCAAGCGCTCCGGAATTCGGTGGGCGACCCGCACATCGTAAGCAGACATCCCCGCTTGTTTTACTTCCAACCCGATGATGAACAGCCGATCGTCGTCTCCGGGGACGCCCACCTCGACCAGGCCCAGTTCAGACATGTCACCGGCGTCCTCCATCGAGGTGATCAGGGCTGTAGCGCGTCGCCCCTCTCGCAGTAATTCCTCGACATCACGGACGTCGGTGGCCGCCGGCGTGGTGACTGCCGAGGTGGTCGAGCGTGACCCGACCTCGGTGGCTGCCTCCCAGTCGATGGCCAGGTGTTCACGGTTGGTCGAATCCACCCGGATGGCGACGGTGGCTCCGGGCTGAAACGCCCCCAGCAGGAGGCGAGGGGTTCGCTGTCGGATCGTGATGGCGTAAGGAGCATGCGGAGTCGTGTCCACGTCGAGGCCGAACTCGACGATCGGACTGCCGTTGACGGTAATGCCGGTCTCGGCGAGCGAAGTGATTGTTGCCGTGCCGGCCACGCCGGTGACCCGCAAGCTCTTGTCGAGCCCAGAAACGTGGCCCAGCCGGGTCCCGATACCGACGAACCCGAGTCCGGGAATCCCGATCGACAGCGCCACAATCAACAGTGCTGTCCGTGCATCACTGCCGAACAGGAACGCGGCGGCGACAGCCACGAGGGCCGCGGCAACGAGGAAACGCCCCAGCGCACCGAAGGCGTTGAGAAAGCCCATCTCTCCACAGCATATCCCGGAGGTCCCGCCCGATGTTGAGTAGGGTCGCCGGATGCCAGACGCCGCTAGATCGGTCCAAAGGACATACCTGCTGATCACGTTGCTGTCGACATTGTCCGCCTCATTCATCTGGGGAATCAACACGCTGTTCCTGCTGGATGCCGGGCTCAGCAACGCGCAGGCATTCGGCGCCAATGCATTCTTCACCGCAGGCATGGTCCTCTTCGAGGTCCCTACGGGCGTGGTCGCCGACACCTGGGGCAGACGCGCCTCGTACCTTCTGGGGGCGCTGACGTTGTTGGTCTCGACCGTGATCTACATCTTGATGTGGGAGACGGGAGCACCGTTCTGGGCCTGGGCTGCCGGGTCGGCCTTCATCGGGCTCGGGTTCACGTTCTTCTCCGGAGCGGTTGAGGCATGGCTGGTAGACGCCCTCAATGCGACCGGTTTCACCGGCGACCTCGAAACGGTTTTCGCTCGGGGCCAGTCCGTCGCCGGTGCGGCGATGCTCACCGGCTCGGTGGCCGGCGGATTCATCGCCCAGCACTGGAATCTGGGGGTCCCCTACATTTTGCGAGCAGTCATGCTCGGTTTCACGTTCCTGGCCGCGCTGGTGCTGATGAAGGACATCGGCTTCGAGCCGAAGCATGGCTCCGGTCCCATCAAGGAGATGAAACTCATCGTGCGGGCCTCGATCGATGGCGGCTTGCGCAACCGGCCAGTGCGGTGGCTGATGCTCGCCGCACCGTTTACGGCCGGTGTCGGAATCTTTGCCTTCTACGCCATGCAGCCGTACCTGCTCGAGTTGTACGGCGACGAGACTGCCTTCGGCGTGGCCGGGATCGCCGCCGCCATCGTTGCCGGTGCCCAAATCGGGGGCGGGCTGTTGGTTCCGGTGATCCGACGTTTGTTTTCCCGCCGAACCCACGCACTCCTGTTCTTCGGGGCACTGAGCACATTCGCATTGGTATTGGTCGGCCTCACCGATTCCTTCTACGTGGCGATCATCGGCATCGTCATCTGGGCTCTCGCATTCGCCGCAGCCGGCCCGATGAGGCAGGCATATATCAACGCCCTCATCCCGTCGGAACAGCGCGCCACGGTGCTCTCATTCGATTCCCTCATGGGGTCGGCGGGAGGAGTCGTGATCCAACCGGCCCTCGGACGAGCCGCAGATGTCTGGTCCTACTCGACCTCGTACGTCATAGGCGCCGCGATCCAGGTCATGGCGATTCCCTTCTACCTGGCGTCGCGGGCCGAAAACGCGGAGTCGGACCCGATCAATGTCTGAGGACGGCCACGGAGCAGAGCTGTTCGAACTACTGCGCTCGATGAAGCTACCGACCGGTCACTACGCCGTGTTCGGCAGTGGTCCCCTTCTGGTGAGAGGCATCATCGAGTCCGTCAATGATCTCGATGTGATCTGTCGGGGCCCGGCATGGAGTCGAGCCTGCGAACTCGGGCCGCTGGTCGATCTCCACCAAGAGGAGGTGCAGATCGTGCGCACTCATGACGGAGCCATAACGTTCGGGACCAGTTGGGGTTATGGGTCCTTCGATCTCACCGAACTGATCGATACCGCCGACCTCATCCTCGATCTTCCCTTCGTGCGTTTGGAACACGTCATCGAGTACAAACGGGTCGCCAACCGACCCAAGGACCAGGCCCATCTCGATCTCATCGAGCAATACCTGGAGGCCGAGAACTGAGCTATTCCTCCGGCAGTCGGCGCCTGTCGCAACGCCCTCCCAACCTAACGGGGTGAAGAATTTTCTCGACCGAGAGACCTCACCCACCGAAGCGGCCCGCCACCAATGTGACGGGCCGCAATGGGTGCCAACCAGAGAGGGGAGGAACCCTCACCTGCGTGTCATCAGGGTCAACGCCCGTTCAAGCCTGTGCTTTCCGCGATCGTCGGAGAAGCGACAATCCGGTCGGGGTGGGAGGGCGCACCAGAAACGAATGTGACCAGCGTGCCGATGGCAACCCCGAAGCCGGCGCCCCCGATCACGTCGAGCGGGAGGTGGGCGCCGACGTAAACCCTCGTCATCGCCACCAGGACGGCCACCGCTACCGCGGCGACCCGCCCTCTTCGCCCCAGGTATGGAAAGAAGGCGGCGACAAGAGTAAAGGCCAGCACCGCATGGCCCGACGGGAAGCCAACCTCGGCGATAGGAACATCGAATCCCAGGATCACGTCGTCCATGATCGCCCCGGGTCGGCCGCGACCCACCCATGCCTTGATCACCTTCGCTCCCAGCCATCCGAGCAGAAACCCGGTGGCGACGAGCGCCACCGGAGGTTGCCATCGTCTCGTCATCCGCCACAGCACGAAGGCCACGAAGGGCAGGACGATGGCCGAACCCATCTGTTGCAGGACCCAAAGGCCGGCCTCGACGTTGTGTGGAAGATCGTTGAAGGCGCGAAAGAGTGCCTCCTCCCATGCCGCCGGGGGATCGCTGACGAGAACCGCAGCAACCACGAGGAGCCCCACACCGGAAGCGATCGTGACCAGCGGTCGAACCGACCGGGCACGGTTGGCACTTTTCACACTGCTCCTCCCACTTCAACGGCCCGCCACGATGTGACGGGCCGTTGGGTGCGCCGACCAGGAGGGGGGAGCACCCTCTTTGTCTGTCATCATCACAACGCCGCGTCGACCGCCGGCGACGGTGGGAGTGTCGTCGAAACGACCATCAAATGCGAGGAGCCGTTAGCGGAGCAGGCCGCTCGCCGCCGAGAGTCATGCGAACCGCGGGTGAGCATCTCCCACTTTGCGAACACCCTCGGTACCGTGATCTCATGGACCTGTCCCGGCGCCGCCTGCTCACACTGCTCGCCGCCTCGGTCGGCTTGGGCTCAATACTCACTGCCTGTCGAGCCGCCGTCGAGTCGGCATCCACGTCTACATCCATGCCATCGAATCCACCGACGACATCGCCAACAACAACCTCCACCCAAATCTCAGCATCACCGTCACCAACCCTGCCAGCTCCCGAGGTCCTCGAGATCATCGGACGCGAAGGGTGGAGCTCACGCCCTCAGGGCGAGTTTCGATATCACCGCATCGAGCGGATAACGATCCATCACACCGCGGCCGAGATCGTCGACAACCGGCGGGCACCGGCACTCATCCGGCAACACGAGGACTGGCACATGTCTCACGGTTGGCCCGACCTGGCGTATCACTTCATGGTCGATCGAAACGGAAATGTCTATGAAGGGCGGCCCGTCGAAGCCATCGGCGATACCTTCACCGAATACGACCCGACCGGACACTTCCTTGCCTGCTTCGAGGGCCACTTCGACCGCCAGACCCCAAGTGGCGCTCAGCTGGCGGCGATGACACGGCTCGTCGCGTGGGCCATGCGGGCCTACTCAGTGCCCGGCGAGCTGATCGGCGCCCACCGCGACTGGGCAGGCACCACCTGCCCCGGTGAGAACATGTACTGGCGTCTTGCCGGACTCACCCGCGCCGCCTCCGACCACGGGGCCGTCGTGCTCTCCTATCTACGTGGCGATGACGCTCGCCACCGGGTTGCCCTGATCGCCAACGAGAGGTGATCGGATCGTCGGGTTGGCGACACAGCGCCCCACCGGGTGACCGACACGATGTTGATCGGGTACCGACTGGTCGTCGTGGAGCACCTCGACGCCGACCTCGTGTCTCTACATCTGGTGATTTCGATGACCGTGGCGGCCCTGCTCACCGTTGTGGCCGTCGCCACCACCCGGACCTCAGGGAGGATGAAGAACAAGACATGGACCTATCTCTTAAGAACCGGTGCCGCCGTCGCCCTTTCGGTGCTGCTCCTCGGATCTTTCGTTCACAATATCTACATCCCCGGCTGGCCGATCATGAACGCCGGAGCGTTCCCGAGTCTGTCGAATAAATATGTCACCCTCCACTACTTTCACCGCGTCGTAGCCGCCGGGGGGCTGGTTCTCCTCGGCTGGCTGGCGGTGCGAGCCCGTCGCGACCTGCGACCCCGGTTCGAGCAGTGGCTCGTGTGGGTGAGTTTGGGGATGTACTTGCTGGCCATCGGTCTCGGCGCGGCACATGTGTTCACCAAAGTCATGTGGTCCGGCCTCGTGTCGGCCCACCTCGGCGTCGCATCGGTGGTGTGGGTGGCGATGGTCGCGGCCACGGCATCGGCCTCCGGGCTCGGAGCCAGTTCTACACCCGACTGACACCGGAGGAACAACTAGGAACTTGCTCGGGTTATCTTGGCGAGCCACCTAATTCGGAGCGCCGCCCATGCCAGCCGTCACCGTTGACGACACTCTGACCCTCCCCGTTGTCGACGTTCCCGTCGAGCACCGCGACCGCAATGTGGTCTCGGTCACCACCGCCACTCATGGTTTCGAGGGAGAGGGATTCCCGGTGAAACGTGCCTTTGCCGGGGTAGATCTCTCGCTGCTGGACCCGTTCATCCACCTCGATCAGATGGGCGAGGTCGAATATGCCCCCGGCGAGCCGAAAGGCACGCCGTGGCACCCCCACCGAGGCTTCGAGACGGTCACCTACATGATCGACGGGATCATGGAGCACCAGGACTCCCACGGCGGCGGCGGAGTGATCACCGACGGCGACACCCAGTGGATGACCGCCGGCAGTGGCATCCTCCACATCGAGGCACCGCCGGAGCACTTGGTCGTGTCGGGCGGCCTGTTCCACGGATTCCAATTGTGGGTCAATCTTCCGAGCAAGGACAAGTTCTTGGCACCCCGCTATCAGGATCTGCCCGGAAGCGACGTGGTGCTGCTCACCACTCCTGATGGAGGCGCAGTGCTCCGGCTGATCGCCGGCGATCTCGGCGAACACCGAGGCCCCGGCGACACCCACACCCCAATGACGATGATCCACGCCACGATCTCGCCGGGAGCCCGGATGACGCTGCCGTGGCGATCTGACTTCAATGCCCTCGCCTACGTGCTCAACGGCCACGCCGGCTTCGGTTTGGAGCGACGCCCGGCTCGCAGCGGCCAGCTCGTAGTATTCGATACCGGGGATGCCATAACGATTGCCGCCGATGAGTCCCAGGAATCGCGCAGCCCGACGGTCGACGTGCTGCTGCTCGGCGGCCGGCCAATCCGTGAACCGGTCGCCTGGTACGGGCCGTTCGTGATGAACACCCGCCAGGAACTAGCCCAAGCCTTCGAGGACTACCAAGCGGGCAAACTCGGACACATTCCTCACACCGACCCGAGGCGAGATCTACCGAAATAGCCGGCGGCGGGTAGAGGCCTCTCATCCGGCGTCCCGAGCGAGCGCCGCCGGATGCCGGGCCCGATCAGCCGGCGGTTGGCGGCCCGGCCGGAGCAGCATCGGTAGCCTCGACCCATGGCCTCCGATGCTGTCGTCCGTGCTCGCGGACTCACCAGGAGTTACCGGCCCGGCTCTCGTACCGTGGAAGCCCTGCGAGGAGTCGATGATGTCGAGCCGGGCGAGTTCGTCGTGATCATGGGACCCAGCGGCGGAGGCAAGTCGTCCCTGCTCGACCTGCGGGCTGGACACACCCGACAGTGGGACGCTCACCGTGGCCGGGGTGGACCTTCACACTGCCTCTGTAGCGGCGCTTGAAGCCACCGGGGACTTGAAACGGGAAACGGGGAACTGGAGACGGGAAACGACTTCGTACTTCTGTCGGGGAGAGTGCTCAGCCTTGCCACGATTCCTGCGACCAGCTGGCAACGTTGCCCGGGGTGCACGCCACGGGGGCAGACTCGGCGTAGAGTTCGCCGGTAGACACTGAGTGGTACATGGCGAACCAATCGCCGTTTCTCGTCTGCGCGAAGAGACAGACATCGATCTCGGTACGGTCGTCTTCGAGGCGAACTACAACAGTTCCCGGTGGGTCTCCGTCGTCGGAGAAGCGCAGCGTCGGCTCGAGTTCCAACAGAACGTTTTCGTCGCTGCTGAACGCGCCGGCTTCGAGATGCTGCAGCGCCTCGACCTTGACCGCGGTGAGCAGATCGAGTTGGGCACCCTTGTCGTCGGCGATCTGAGTCATTCGCGCGTATGAGACGATCCCCACCCCCATCAGGATCGCCAGCACCAGCAGCACGACCATTAGTTCCACGAGCGAAAAGCCGCGCTCCCGAGCGCTGGATGAAAGGTCGCCTGGCATGAACGGGTTCATCGGCAGGTACCGGGGCCTTGATGTGTCGTATCGTCCCTCCATGCGCCGCTTTCGTCTTGCGCTCGCTGTTCTCATGGTGCTCCCGGCGTGCTCTCAAGGGTGGGTCGGAACCCGAACTTCCGAGGACTCGCCGACTCGCATCATCTCTGCAGAGCGAATCGCCGCCCCGGACGGTGCCCGCGCCTGGCAGGTGGAGTACGCATCCGAAACAATCGGTGGAGAAGCAACTTCCGTGACCGGTTGGGTGGCCATTCCGGAAGTCCAGGGGACGATGCCGGTCATGGCATGGGCCCATCCCACGGCGGGCCTCGGTGACGAGTGCGCACCAAGCCTCTCCGGGGGCCGTACCCCGTTTCATTTCAG
>JACZWZ010000040.1 GCA_022571885.1 Acidobacteriota bacterium | reverse complement strand
GGGTAGATGACCTGGTCGATCCGGTCGTCGGCCGCCAGCCACTCGGCAATGCGCATCGCGTTGTCGCAATGGCGATCCATCCGCACCCCCAGCGTCTTCAGGCCACGCAGCGTGAGGAAGGCATCGAACGGCCCGGGAACCGGACCGACGGCGTTCTGTAGGAAGCGGAGCCGTTCGAGCAGTCCGGCATCCCGGGTCACCAGGGCTCCCCCGACCACATCGCTGTGTCCTCCGATGTACTTGGTGGTCGAATGGAGGACGACATCGGCCCCGTGATCGAGTGGGCGCTGCAGGTATGGCGTGGCAAAGGTGTTGTCGACGCAGAAGACCGCTCCGGCATCCTTGGCCACCTCTGCGATCGCCGCGATGTCGGCTACCCGCAGCATCGGATTGGTCGGCGTCTCCAGCCACATCAGTCTGGTGTTGGGCCGAACCGCAGCCTGAACCGCCTCCAAATCGGTCGGATCGGCAACGCTCCACTCGAACCCCTGCTCTCCGAGCACGCGGGCAAAGAACCGAAAGGTTCCGCCGTAGGCATCGTTGGGCAGGAGCACGTGGTCGCCGGGGCCCAACAGATAACCCATGAGAGCCGCGGCCGCCATCCCGGAGGACGTCGCCACCGATCCGCCGCCCGATCCCTCGGCCACACCTTCCAGCGAGGCAAGCGCGTCCTGTAGTGCGGTTCGGGTGGGGTTGTCGGTGCGGGAGTACTCGTAACCGGCGTGTTTTCCCGGGGCATCCTGGGCGTAGGTCGATGTGGCGTAGATGGGAACCACCACCGCACCGGTGGTCGGATCCGGATCCTGGCCCGCATGGATTGCCCGCGTCTCGAACCTCATGATCCCTCCTCACCGAAGCCGTGCTCCGCCATCCATTCGTCATTGAAAATTTTCGATAGGTAGTTGCGGCCCCCATCGGGAAGGATCACGACAACGAGTTCGTCCGGATATTTCTCGGCCGAACGAACCGCACCCACCACTGCCATCCCACACGAACCTCCGGCAAGGATCGCCTCTTCCGTCACCAAACGCCGAGTCATCTCGAACGCCCCGGCATCGGAGACCGTCTGGTATTCATCGACAACCGTCGGGTCGAAGGTGGTCGGCCAGAAGTCCTCGCCGACTCCTTCGATTAAGTAGGTGCTCACGTCGGCATCCGACGGTGCGGTGAAGATCGATCCCTCCGGATCGACACCCACCACCCTTACCGTCGAGTTCTGCTCTTTGAGATACCGAGCCACGCCGGTAATGGTCCCGCCGGTGCCGACTCCCGCCACGAACACTCCCACTTGCCCGTCGGTCTGTCGCCAGATCTCGGGGCCGGTGGATTCGTATTGCGCCTGCGGATTGGCCGGGTTGGTGTACTGGTCGGGACGAAAGTGGTTGGGTTTCGATGCCAGCTTGTCGGCCACCGAGTAGTACGAGGTCGGGTCCTCGGGATCGACGTCGCTGGGGCAGACGACGACTTCGGCGCCGTATGCCTTGAGGAGGTCCTGCTTCTCCTTGGACTGCTTGTCGCCCATGACCGCGATGAGGCGATACCCCCTCAGCGCCGCCACCATGGCGAGGCCGACACCGGTGTTGCCGCTGGTCGGCTCGACGATGGTATCTCCCGGATGGAGGAGCCCGTCGCGTTCGGCAGCCTCGATCATGCCGAGGGCTATCCGGTCCTTGATCGATCCGCCCGGGTTCATCGACTCGATCTTGGCCACCAGGTTGCCGGGGGGGTGGAGCCTGGAGAGCCGAACCAGTGGCGTGTCCCCAATCGCTTCGATGATGTCGGCGCGGATGTCCATCAGAGGCGAGGTTAGGTGGGAGTACCGGTCAACCTTCTGCTGGGTGTCCCAACCGCCCCGCCCGGACCGCTACCTCAACGGCCGAAACGCCTCAGGCGCACCGAATTCGTCACCACCGAGACCGAGGAGAGGGCCATCGCACCGGCGGCAAACATCGGATTCAAGAAGCCCAGCGCTGCCAGGGGGATGGCCGCGGTGTTGTAGCCGAACGCCCAGAACAGGTTCTGGATGATGGTGCGGAAGGTGGCCCGCGCCAGAGTGAGTGCGGTCACCGCCAGCATCGGGTCGCCGCTCATGAGAACCACATCCCCGGCTTCGATGGCCACATCGGTTCCGGATCCGACCGCCATGCCCAGATCGGCCCTGGTCAGGGCGGGAGCATCGTTGATTCCGTCGCCGACGAAGCCGACCGACCTTCCTTGATCGTGGAGGCGTTTGATCTCCTCCGCCTTGTCGGCAGGCATGACCTCGGCGATCACGCGATCGATTCCGACCTGAGCGGCGATCGTCTCCGCCGTCCGTCGGTTGTCGCCGGTGAGCATCGTCACCTCAAATCCCGCGTCGTGAAGTCGAGCGACGGCCGCCACCGCCGTGTCGCGCAGGGTGTCGGCCACACCCAGGGTGCCGCGCACTTCGCCTCCCCAGCCCACCAGGAATGCCGTCTTGCCGGTCAACTCGATTCGCTCCATCGCTTCGAGATATCGATCGGGGATTCCCAACCCTCGGTCGGCCATCAACTTCGACTTGCCGACGATCACGTCGACTCCGTCCACAGTGCCGATCACACCCCGGCCTCCGAGCGCCTCGAACTTGGTCGGAGTGACGAGCACCGCATCTCGCTCCTCCGCCCCCAGCGCTACTGCCTTTCCGATCGGGTGCTCGCTGGCCGCCTCGACCGATCCGGCTAAAAACAACAGCCGACCCTCGTCGTCATCCGTTACGACGTCGGTGAGCGTCATCGCCCCTCGGGTGAGCGTTCCCGTCTTGTCGAACACGACCGTGTCCACGGCCTTGGCCCGCTCGAAGACCTCGGCGTTCTTGAACAGAACTCCCAACTCGGCCCCTCGACCCGACCCCACCATGATGGCCGTGGGTGTCGCCAGACCCATGGCACAGGGGCAGGCGATGATCAGTACCGCCACCGCGTTGGTGAGCGCCTCACTGACCACGCCATTGACGGCGAGCCAGATCCCGAACACGCTCAGCGCCACCAGGATGACGATGGGCACGAATACCGAACTGACCCGGTCGGCGAGCTTCTGGACCGGAGCCTTGGTGGCCTGTGCCTCCTCGACCAGCCGGACGATCTGAGACAGCGCCGTCTCCCTGCCGATCCTGGTGGCCTCGAATTCGAGGCGGCCCTGCTGGTTGACCGTCGCGCCGAACACGTCATCACCGACCGACTTGTCGACGGGCGTTGATTCGCCGGTCAGCATCGACTCATCGATGCTCGACCCGCCGGACACCACCACGCCGTCCGTGGCGATCTTCTCTCCCGGGAGCACGATCACAACATCTCCGACCCGAAGCTCCTCGGCGGGGATCATCTCCTCGACCCCGGCGCGTCGCACTCGGGCCTCCTTCGCCCCTATCTCGAGCAGCTTGGTGATGGCGTTCGATGCCTGCCCCTTGGCCCTGGCCTCGAAGAAGCGACCGAGAAGGATCAGTGTGATGATGATCGCCGCGGTCTCGAAGAAGAGCGCATCGTCAGTGGAGAGCGCGTAGAGCGAGAAGCCCCATGCCGAAACCGTGCCGACCGACACCAGCGTGTCCATTGCCGGGCTCAGGCTCTTGATCTGCTTGAAGGTCGCCTTGTGGAACTGGGCGCCGAATCCAAAGAGCACGCCGGTGGTGAGCAACGCCTGAAGGTTCTCGGACCACCGTGCATCCGGACCGAATTGGGCGAGCAAAAACACCGGAACCGTGAGAAACGCGGCGCCGATGACGTTGCGCCTCTGATACCCAACCTCCTCGGCGTATCGCTCGGTGACGCTGGTGCGCTCGACCCCTTCCTTGACCTCGTCTATCGAATACCCAATCTTGGCCACCGCGGCCTTGAGAACCTCGATGTCCACCTCGGGCCCCACCTCTGCCCTCGCTTCATGCCCGGCGTAATTGACGATGGCGCTCTCAACGCCCTCCTGCTTGCCGAGGACGCGCTCGATCCTGAGGGCGCAAGAGGCACATGTCATCCCTTCGACATCAAAGGTGATGGACTCGGCTGTCGCTCGACTCATGATGGTCTCGGTCCTCGCTCCTGTGCTCGGGCCGCTCAACTACTCGGTTACCTCGTAGCCCTGTCCTTCGATGGCGTCGACTATTGCGGCATAGGTGTCATCGGTGCCGTCGAAATCGACCGCCACGGTTCGTTCGTCAATGGCGACCTCGACCAGTTCGACGCCGTCCAGTGGGCCTACCGCGCCCTCGATCGAGCTCTTGCAGTGTCCGCAGGAGATATCGGGTACCGACAGGGTTCTAGTGGTCATGAGTTTGTTCTCCGTCTCTTGCTTCGTCATTGGTCACGCCGTCGACTCCATACGCGGAAGGATCGACCAGGAAAGTTGCACGGCATGCTGGTACGCAGAAGGCCACGTCCGTTGTAACCCTCGGCGCGCAGTGCAGATTCCCCCACCGTCATGCCGCCACCGGATCGGTGAGAGCCTTCACTTCCTGCTCCGTTTCCTCGTGCTGGTACCGAGCATATACCTTCCAGCCACCTGGAATGTCAAGACCCAATCAAAAGACTGGATGTCAGTCGTGGTCGGGGGCTGATTGTGATGCTGAGGCGGCCGCGCTCATAGGTGTATGGATCAATCGAAGCCGTTTCCCGTTCCCAGTTCCCCTCTTCCCGAATCAAGTCCCGGCAGTTTCAAGCGCCACCACAGCTCCAGCGACACCATCGGGAAACGGGAGACGGGCAACGGGAAACGCCGCGCGGCAAGGCCCAGCGTCGATAACTGCATATCGCATACCTTCCAGGCCGCAGGAAGGTCAAGCCATGTATCATGCGGTGCATGAACATCGGAGAACTCGGCCGCCTCACCGGCACCTCGACCAAGGCAATTCGGTATTACGAGGAAATCGGAGTCCTGAGGGAGCCGGAGCGTTCCGCCAACGGGTACCGGACCTATGAGCTCGAAACGGTGGACAGACTCAGATTCGTAAAGGATGCTCAGCTGACCGGCCTGAGCTTGGCCGAGATCACCACGATCCTCGACCAGCGAGGCAAGGGTGAGTCGACATGCGAACACGTCATGTCTCTCCTCGATCATCACCTCCACGAGCTCGACTCGCGCATCAAGGCGCTCAAGAACACCCGGACCCGGCTGGTCACCATCGTCGAACGCGCCCGACAGCTCGATCCCTCTGAGTGCCTGGACCCCAACAGGTGCCAGACGATCGTTCCCCAGGACTCGATCGGCGAACCGGCTCACACGGCCATGGCCGGGGTTCACAAGACTCCAAAAGAGCACGCCCACGCCCATTGAACGGCCGTGGTTCAGAGCAGCAGGCGCTCAGGGATCGACCACGAGCAGGACCCGACCGCTCGGGTCGAGGGTGCATAGCCCCTCGAGCTCACCCGAAGGTGAGAAGGGCAGAGTGAGCGTTCCCCCGGCTCCGATAACGTGACACAACCCGGGACCATCAATAGTCCGGCGGACGACGTGGCTCTCTCTCCCACGGGCGGTCCCAGGGCTCTTTGGAGAAGGCGGGTGGCCGGCCCCACATGAGGTCGAATGCGAGGATGATCCCGCGAAAGGCTCCGACCACCATGGCGAGTCCGCCGAAACGCATCCAGGGCCGGCCGAACAGCATCTGGGCAACTCCGAACCACAGCACGATGATCGAGCCCATGATCAGGGCGAATATCGCGACGCCTTTGAGAAAACCCCGCCACGCCATGGAGATACGCTACCGAATCTCCCGTGCTGAATGATCTCCCCCATGTCCCACCTCCCCGCCCCGCCGGACGACCCCGGCATCTTTTGGCGCCCCCCGACGATTGATGACGCCCCAGGACTGGCCGACCACACCCGTCTCATCCACCTAGCCGAAGGGCTCGAATTCCTGCCCGGTGCCGAGTTCTTTCGATGGCTGCTGACACAGCCCGGGATCGATCCCCGACACGACATGCTGGTTGCCGTCGCCGATGGTTCGATCGTCGCCGATGCCGGGACCTGGCTTCACCGCGCCGATACCGGCGCCCGCTGCATCATCTGGGGCGAGACCTCGCCGAACCACCGCCACCTCAGGGCGTACCTACTGGAGTGGTCGGAAGCTCGGGGTCGCCGGCGCCTCGACGATGAGCCCCATGACCGTTCCCGCGTCCTCCGCATTGCAGTCGAAGAGCACAGGCAGGCGTACCGAAAGACAATCGAAGCAGCCGGATTCGAATCCCCGCGTCGCTTCGCCGACATGGCGCGCCCTCTCACCGACCTCCCTCCGACCCCCGGCCTTCCCGGCGGGATCGAAGTCGTCACCTGGTCCGATGAACTCGAGGAATCGACCCGCCTGGCCAGCAACTCCTCGTTCAAAGATCACTGGGGGAGCCTTCCGATGACTCCCGAGGAGTTCAGCGGGTTTTACCGCCAAAGCCCCACCTTCCGGCCCGATCTCTCATTCCTTGCGCTCGACCGGGGAACCGTCGTTTCCTTCTGCCTCTGTGAAGTAGATGACAAGGACAACCAGGAGCGCCAGACCAACGACGCCTACATCCAGCGGGTGGGAACGATCCGCAGCCACAGAGGGCAACAACTCGCCACCCACCTCATTGTCCGCGCGATGGAGGCGGCGTCGGCAGGCGGGTTCGACCGAAGCGCACTGCAAGTCGACGAGATGAGCCATACAAGTGCCACTCTGATGTACGAACGCCTCGGCTTCGAGACCTACGCCCGTTCGCTCACCTACATAAAGGAAGTCTGAGGGCGGACAGCACGGCTTGCAGTCTGACTCCAGACTCACCTTTGCGGCTCATCGCCCCCTCCCCAAACGGATCCTCCGAACGAAGCTGCCGGGTCCTCACTAGCCTCGAAGCTATGGACCACGTCCACCGGACCTCCCGACCCCAACTACGGCGCCCGCGGGGCATCTTGGCTTGGGAAGGGTGGAACGACGCCTGCGATGCGGCATCCGGCGCCGTCGCCTACATTCTCGGGCAACGTGACGATCCGAAGCCATTCGCCTGGATCGAACCCGAAGAGTTCTACGACTTTCAGGTACGGCGCCCCTTCGTCGAGGTGGATGAAGGCGGAACCCGGAAGCTCTCGTGGCCGCTGACGAGCGCCTTCGCCGTCGAGACGAACACGGCGCACGATCTCGTCATCACGCTGGGCGAGGAACCCAACCTGCGCTGGAAGACGTACACCCGGTCGGTGGCCCGCCTACTGGCCGAATCAGACGTAGAGATGATCGTCACCCTCGGAGCGTTCATCGGTCAAGTGGCTCACACCAACCCCGTCCCGATCATCGGAGTGGCCACCGATCCGGCACTCGTCGAACAGTACGGATTACGTACTTCTCATTACGAAGGTCCGACCGGCATCGTCGGGGTGATGCTCGAAGCCTGTCGTGAGATCGGCATTCCGGCGGTGAGCCTGTGGGCGGCGGTACCGCATTACCTGGCGGCCAACCCCAACCCGACCGCGATGCTCGCCCTCCTGGCCAAGACCCAAGAAGTTCTGGAAGTCGAACTCGAAACGACGGAACTCGCAGCGGCAGCCTCCGAATTCCAGGCCAAGGTCGACGAGGCCATGGCCGAGAACAAGGACTTCACGGTGTATGTGCAGCGTCTCGAGAAGCAGTCCGCCGACATCTCCACGATCGACCCGTCGGGAAGCGTCGAACTCATCACCGAGATTGAGGACTTCCTGAAGGGGAGGTAGGCCGTTCTGGATGCTCCCGTGAAATGGGTGATCGACGCGTCTACCGGGCTACCGCGAACGCTGTTGTCGGGTTTTCCGTTCCAAACGTCGTGTCGCGAGTAGGAATCGACGCGCCTGCCCGGTCATCGCCGGACAACGGTCGAGTTCCCCGCTAGATGTCACTCCCCCCTTGTGGGCGAGTCAACGACCGCAGGTCGTTGGATCCGGATCACTCCCCCCTTGTGTGATCTGTCGCGGTTAGTGCCCGACGGTTGGTTGGATCACTCTCCCCTCTGGGGGGAGTCAATCGGCCGCAGGCCGATTGGTGGGGGGTTTAACGAAGTCGCGGCAATCCCGCTGCCTATTGGACGCACACCGACTCGGCGAACTGACACACAAGACGCGTTGGCCCGACGGAGACGACAATCGGATTCCCCCCACCAGCTTGCTTCGCTCGCTGACTCCCCCCAAAGGGGAGAGTGTTCAGAGAAGAGAACCGTCGGCCCTATCGCGCAACCCGACACCCTCGCGGGAGAGACAATCGAGCGCACCTCGATTGGAGGGGGGTACCGCTGAATCCCCTCAGGTGAGCCTGTTTCTACACTCCCGGCGTGGCTCTAGACGACCTCATCCGCTGGTTTCACTTGTTGGCCGCCATGGTTGGGATCGGTGGGATGATCACCGTCGGAGCCCTGGTGCCTGCCTTGCGATCTGCGGGCGTGGAACGCAAGCAGCTCCAAGCGATGGCTCGACGTTTCGGGGTCGTCTCGTGGACCGCGATGCTGGTGGCGGTGGCAACCGGAGTTGCTCAGATCTTTCGCCTCGACATCGACTTGTCCCCTGCCTTGGCGTGGAAGATCACACTCGTCGGCGTCGCCATCAGCATCGCCTTGATCCACCAGCAGACCGCCCGCCATGTCGCACCCGCACTGCGCGGCGCAATGGAAGGCGCCTCGCTGCTCATCGGCCTGGCAATCCTGGCCGCCGCGGTAGCCATCTGACCGACCAACGAGCGAAGGGCTGCCCCCGACCGCAGCGAGGTGACCGCCCCCCGACCGATGATCCATCGGTAGTCTGAGTTGGCTCATGCGAGATGTCCTCACCGTTATCCTCGGGGGCGGCCAGGGCTCCCGCTTGTGGCCGCTGACAAGGGACCGGGCCAAGCCTGCGGTACCGGTCGCGGGCAAGTTTCGGCTCATCGACATCCCCATCTCGAACAGTCTGCGGGCCGGATTCGATGAGATCCTGGTGCTCACCCAGTTCAACAGCGAGAGCTTGCACCGCCACATCGCTCAGACCTACCGCTTCGATGTCTTTTCGTCGGGCTACGTCAACATCCTCGCCGCCGAGCAGAGCACCGAGAGTCGCGACTGGTACCAGGGGAACGCCGATGCGGTCCGTCAGCACCTCAGGCGTCTGGTAGACACCGGGGCCAACGATGTGGTGATCCTGTCGGGCGATCAGCTGTACTTGATGGACCTCGAGTCATGCGTGGCTCAGCACCGCGAGGTTGACGCCGACCTGACCATCGCCGTCAACCCGGTGACCCCCGAAGAAGCCCCAGACCTGGGCATCATGCGAATGGATGCCAAACGGCGCATCGTCGAATTCGTCGAGAAGCCCCAGGAACCTTCCGAGATCGAACGGCTCCGCCTCGATGCGGCCACGGTGGAGGCCACCTCGGTGCCGACGGAGCCGGGCATGCTGCTGGCGTCGATGGGCATTTACATCTTCAAGATCGAGGTGCTGGTCGGGCTACTCCAGGAGCATGAGGGTGACGACTTCGGTCGAGAGTTGATCCCCCAGGCAGTCGGCAGATACAAGGTATTTGGACAGGTGCACCAGGGTTACTGGCGCGACATCGGGACCATCGGGTCGTTCCACCAGGCCAATATCGAATTGACCCACCAGCTACCCGGACTCAACCTATACGCCCCAGATTTTCCGATCTACACCCATCCCCGATTCCTACCGGGCTCCAAGATCACCGACTGCCGGATCTATGAGTCGGTGCTCGCGGACGGCTCCATCATCCAGGGGTCGCAGGTCACCAACTCGATCATCGGGGTGCGGGCGGTGATCAAATCGGGCACGACCATCGAGCGGTCAGTGGTCATGGGCGCCGGCTCCTTCGAAGAGGAGCCTCCTCCGGGAACCATTCCGCTGGGTATCGGGCACGATTGCCACATTCGCAACGCCATCATCGATATGGACGTACGAATCGGCGACGGGTGCCGACTGATCAACGAAGCCGGGGCACAGGAAGCAGACGGCCGGGGCTGGCACATCCGCGACGGCATCATCGTGGTTCCCAAGGGGGCGACAATCCTTCCCAACACGGTGGTGTAGTGAGGATCGCCTTTGTTACCGCGGAGGTGGCCCCATACGCCCACGTCGGAGGTCTCGGCGATGTCTCGCGCTGGCTCCCGGCGACGCTGGCCGAACACGGCGACGACGTCCGGGTCTTTCTCCCCAGGTACGAAGTCCTCGACACTGCCGCAAGAGCTGAATCGGTGGTACCCGGGTTGGAGAATCTCGACCTGGGCCCGTTGGGAACGGCAGCAATCCACACCCTCGATGGCCCCGGCCCCACGATCCTCCTGGTGGACGCACCTGGGTGGTTCTCCGGGAACGAGATCTATTCCTCCGGACCGGAAGAGCACCTCCGCTATGCCGTCTTCGGCCGAGCGGTGCTGGCGGCTTGCGACGCCATGGGTTGGACACCCGACGTACTGCACGTCAACGACTGGCACACCGCGCTGCTCCCGCTGCATGCCGACGCCCGTGGAGGGCCCTGGCCCGAGGTTCCCGTGGTCCTCACCGTCCACAACCTGGCCTTCCAAGGGTGGTTCCCATCCTCGGACCTGAAGAGGCTGGGTCTCGACCCCAAGCATCCGGCAATCGAAGACGATCCCCGGGGAGTGAATTCCCTGCGGACCGGTATTCGGGCCGCCGAAATGGTGACCACGGTGAGTCCCACCTATGCGAACGAGATTCTCACGCCGGAGCGTGGTGAAGGACTGGACGATGTGCTGCGCGACAGACGGGCCGACCTGGTGGGGGTGCTCAACGGCATCGGCACCGAATGGGATCCGAGCCAAGATCCTCACCTCCCCGTCCGCTACGGCCCGTCCACACTGGATCTCAAGGCTGCCAGCACGGATGCGCTGCGCGACCGGCTCGGGCTGGCACACCCCGACGACGTTCCCGTCCTCGGCGTTGTGTCTCGCCTGACGATGCAAAAGGGCTTCGAGCTGCTCCGTCACACATTGCCGCCGCTACTCGAGGCTGGGGCCGTCCAACTGGCGGTCATCGGGACCGGCGACCCGACACTGGAGGCGATGTTCGACACGTTCGCCAAGCGGTTCCCGGCAGACGCCGGGTACCACCGGAGCTTTGACAACAAATTGGCCCACCTGATCCAGGCCGGTTCCGACATCTTCCTGATGCCATCTGAGTGGGAGCCCTGCGGCCTCAACCAGATGTACAGCCAGCGGTACGGGACGATTCCGGTGGTCCATCGCACCGGCGGACTGGCCGACACCGTAAAGCCTTGGAATCCCGGTGCCGGCGAAGGAACGGGGTTTCTGTTCGAGCGCCACAACGACGAAGGGTTCTCGGCCGCACTCTCCGATGCGTTGGAAGCGTTCGACGACCAAGAAGCCTGGCGACAGCTGCAGCGCAATGGCATGGCCGAGGACTTCTCCTGGGAGCGACGAGCCGGTGAGTATCAAGACATCTACCGGCGGGTGCTGCGAACCTGAGACGGGACGACCAACCATGGGGAGCGATCAGGTCGCACCGTCGGTGTTTCGCCGGCCGGCCGGGCGCGCCGAACTGCCTCGGCTCTGGCCTGAACATCAGAGTGCTACCCGGAGGATGGGTGCCTTGAGTCCGTGGTGGCCGGAGCCACCACCGGTCTACTTCTTCTTGTGACGATTGGCGCGAAGACGCTTGCGATACTTGTGCTTCGACATCTTCTTACGCCGCTTCTTGACAAGGGAGCCCATTGGACCTCTGGCTTGTGAAGTCCCTAGGTTGGTCGCTGCGGGCGCTGGGAGCAAACTCCCGACCCACGGCTGCACCGTCTTCACGGATTTGGCCACCCGGTTAGCCTGCCCCGATGCAACCGATCATCGGCGTGAGTAGCGGACGGCGGATGGTGACCTCGTCGGCCGGGGAGACCGAGGCTCACGTGCTCTACACCACGTACACGGGCATGATCCGCTGGGCCGATGGTCTCCCGGTACTGTTGACCCCCGGTCCCGCAACCGAGGTCGAGGCACTCCTCGATCGCCTCGACGGCCTACTGCTCCCCGGGGGCGGCGACATAGACCCGGTTTGTTATGGCGGGGCCCAACACGAATCCGTCTACGGCGTCGAGCCGCTCCGCGATGAGTTCGAGCTGGCCCTGGCCCGTGGTGCAGCCCAACGGAAGCTCCCCACGCTCGCCATCTGCCGTGGTATGCAGATTGTCAATGTCGCCCTTGGCGGAACCCTGATCGAAGACATCAAGTCGGCTCAACCCGACGCGCTCGAACACCGACGCCACGGCCAGAGTGCAACCGAACCTCAACACACGATCGAGCTCGATCCAGATTCGACGACCGCGCACGCCCTCGGCAAGGACACAGTCGAGGCCAACACGATTCATCACCAAGCCATACGCGACCTCGCCGGCCAACTCAAGATCACCGGGCGCGCCCCGGACGGGATCATCGAGGCGGTGGAGCCGACGGACGCCTCTTGGCCGATGTGGGGGGTGCAGTGGCACCCGGAGTGGCTTGGACACAACGACGAGCCTTCGCTCGGTCTGTTCCGCGCCTTGGTGGCGGCAGCCGGTGGCTGGTCCGCATGACGGCAGACATCACCCTTGTCGACAAGGTGATCGTTGTCACCGGCGCCAGTCGCGGGATCGGGGCGGCGATCGCCACTGCGGCAGCCAACGTCGGTGCATCGGTGGTCCTCGCCTCTCGCAAACAAGAGGGGCTCGATGCCGTCGCCGAGCAGATCCGGGCTCAAGGCGGTATCGCGCTGCCGATTGCCACTCACACCGGCCAGCCGAAGGCGGTCGATGCCCTGTTCGAGGCGGTGATCGGTGAATTCGGCGCGGTCCATGGGTTGGTCAACAACGCCGCCACCAACGTCTACTTCGGCCCGCTGCTCGGCATCGATGAAGCCGCTTGGGACAAGACCTTTGAGGTCAACGTCAAGGGGTACTTCAACGCGGCACGCGCCTTTGCGACCCGTACCAAGGGGGGTTCGATCGTCAACATCGCCAGCATATCCGGCATGCGGGCCGCTCCGCTGCAAGGGGTGTACGGGATGACCAAGGCCGCGGTGATCTCGATGACCCAAAGCCTGGCGGTCGAATTGGGGCCGGGGAACATCCGAGTCAATGCCATCGCCCCGGGCCTGGTCGAGACCCGTTTCGCCCAGTCGCTGGTGGACGACGACGAGATGCGGAAGCACTTCGTCGACAGAACCGCCCTCGGTCGTCACGGCCAGCCCGATGAGATCGCCGGCGCCGCCGTCTACCTGCTGTCGGAGGCGGCCTCATACATGACCGGTCAGGTCATGGTGCTCGACGGCGGGATGACCGCCACCTAGGAGACTGCTGAATAATGCCGTTGCTCAGATCGGCGGCCATGGTCGTCGAGATGAGTGACATGCATTGTTCAGCGGGCTCCTTGTGCAGCTGCTCGATCTGAGCCACGTCGGCAAGGATGGGATGGGGACATTCCCGGTCCGGGCGTTTGCCAGATGGTCGTGACCGCTCGAGGCAGAGTCATGCGCCGGATCGCCCCAAAGTCCGGGCGGGCTGAGCAGCATGCGCGGAGCCACTGAGGAGTATGAGCACGACGACGGTCAGGTAGACACCGGCAAGCAGCGCCGTCGCCAGCCCGTATCCGCCGGTTTTGTCCCGCAATACCCCGACCATCACCGGTCCGGCGGCGCCGGCGATGCCGACCGCGGTCCACTGGACTCCCATGATGCGGCCGTAGTCCGGTCCCGAGTACCAATCGGCCATGGCCATTGCCCGCAACGGCAGCAGGGCGCCAAAACCCAGGCCGAACAGGAGGAAGTGTCCAATCATCTGCCACGAACTGCCGCCGTCCACCATCAGCAGGGTGGCAACCGCGATGATCGCAGTTGTCACAGCCTGGACGGTCGTCGGCCGCCACCTGGCCGCCACCAACGGCGCCACCCAACGGCCCGGAAGACTCAAGGCCGATGCAGCCGCGGCCCACAGCGCCACCGCGGCCACGGCAAACCCCACCTCGCCGAACCGTGCCACCCGGTGGGAGAGGATGCCCTGCGCCGCAAAGAAACTGAGCATCATTGCCATCGTGTAGAGCCGAAATCTGCGGTCGCGGATGAGGTCACGAAACCAGCCACGGCGCGACAGGGACACCCGCCCCGAGCCCGAGTCCGAAACACCGGTCGGAATGGCAAACAGGGCGGTACTTCCACCGATCCCGAACAGCATCAGCCCGAACACCAATGCCGCGTCACGCCAACCGATGGCGGACACCAGGCGTTCCGTACCGGGAATGAAGATCACTCCGGCCAAACCGCCGATCACGGTGAGGGTGGCCAGAGCCCGAGGCCGCTGTTGAGGAGTGCACCATTGGGCGATGGCGACAAATGCCGGCTCGTAAAAGGTCATGGCTCCGGCGGGACCGATCAGCAACCACCAGGCGGCGACAACCTGCCACGATTCCTGGGCGGCGGAGAAGGCGGCCAGACCGAGCAACCCCAGTACCGATCCCAATCCGAGAATCAGTCTGACCCCATGCCGGTCGGCATATCTTCCCACCGGCATCGCCAGCAGACCACCACTCAAGACGGCTCCGCTATAGGCGAGCGACAGAGCCGTCGTCGAGAACTCGGATCCGGCAGCCTCATCCGTCAGATACACCGAGAATCCATAGAACAGGATCCCGAACGCCGCCATGACCGTCAGCGACAATGGCACAATCGACCCCCATTGAAGTCCAGGTTCAGGGTCGCGCGGCATGCCTAGGAGCCTAGGGAGCAGGTCGGGTCGGACCGAGCGCGGGAGAGACGGCTCGTGACGATGTCGCCGGCGGCTTCGAGTACCACAGAGAACGAAACAGTCGTCGGTGATCCCAGAGGCAGCGCGGTCCTCACGGTCGACGACCATGTGAGTCATCGGCGCCGAGTGCTCCAGAGTGTCGATGTTGGCCAGGCCGACGGCCAATGTGGCGACTTCGATCCGATCGAGCAAGCAGGCGGCGGAAGCGGATCCGACCAGGTCGAGCGCCATCGCTTCCCCGAGCCACTCCATCAGCCGCCGGGTGGGAGTCCAAGCGTCCTTCTGGTTAAAGCCCCGTAATCGACTCCACCGTGAGACAATCAGTGCGGGCTGCCGCCTCGGCAGCCGGTGTGGAGGCTCTGATGGCGAACAAGGACAAGGGCGGTAGGAGCACCAGGAAGGTGGCCGCCAAGGATCTCAAGCAGAAACGCCTCGATAAGAGGGCGAAGAAGAACGCCGCCAAGCAAAACAGGATCATCTGATCGCACCCACGGCGTGGCAGCGACGCCCGCGATGAATCACCACCGTCGGTCGTTCGTCACTCTGGGAGACTCCGCCGCGAGTCATCGCACCCCGCCACTGCCTTCGTAGGTTGGAGCCAGGTCCCGGTCAATATGATCGCCCCCAGGTTTGATCAGAAGGAGCTATATGCACCAAATCGACATCACATACTGCGTTCCTTGAAACTACTTGGATCGCGCCGTGAGCGCGGCTTCGGATCTGCTCTCTAACTACCAGCACGTGATCGAATCCCTGACCTTCACCACCGGGTCCAAGGGGGTGTACGACGTGACTGTCGACGGTGAGTCGCTGTACTCCAAACACTCCACCGACCGTCACGCCAACCCCGGCGAGATACTCGAGCTCTTCACCGAGAAGTACGGAGAGGGCGTCACCCGGTTCACCTCATAGCGGAGTGCCCAGATGGCCGGGAACCGGACTCGCCCGCGATTCGTCAAAGCCTTGTACTGCCCGACCCCGAAGGAATCTCAAGGTGAAGAACCAAACTCGCCGCATCGCCTGGCTGGTGGCACTCGTGCTGGCAACCTCAGCCTGCGCGGTTGAAAGAGAAACCAGTGACCCCGATGCCGGCGTCCCCCAGGTTGCCGGCGTCTGCGCTCCCGGGTTCCCGGACTGCGAGGACACCATCGTCGTCGATCAGGGCGACACGACCGATGACGATCTGTTCGCCGACGATGAACCACGAGACGGCGCGACTCCTCCGGGCATGAGCGGCGTCCTGGTCGGTGGTGGCCTGACGGTTTCTGAAGCGTTGGCAACAGACGCCACCGGCGTCATCGCCGTCCACGGTTTCTACTTCGACGATGGCTCTGGACCGCGCCTGTGTGAGGCTCTGGCCGAGTCGTTCCCGCCACAATGTGGAGGTGCCAGCCTGGCACTCGGCGATGTTGACAACGTCGACCTGGGTGATCTTCAGAGCAGCCAGGGGATCACGTGGTCAGATGACTCGGTGGTGATCCTCGGCGAACTCGCCAACGGAGTTCTGACGCCGACACCGACTTCGATCTAGCCGTGCTTGGCCCGGCCGCCGAGAGAGCTCACGGTCCCGGGAGGCAACGGTATGAAACGTCTCTCAGGGGCCGGCGGATGGGCGGCGTGCATCGGATCTCGACCACCGACCGATGACGCCGGGCATCGCCTATGGACAACGCCCCGCCATCGATCCCACGGGTGCAGGTATTGCACAACGTCGACAGATGATCGGTCAAGAATCGACCGCCCTCGGTATCGATCCGGGTGAGAGCATGCCACCCCCTCGAAATACCGGGGTGCAACCCAATCTCGGGAGGACGGAATCCAACCGCGGTCGTAGGATCGGTGTCGCGTTGAGACACTTCATTCAACCGGGGGTGAGTCCATGGGCACCACGACCTTGATTCTCGGCGGGGGGTGGGGAGGGTTGACCGCGGCCCATCACCTGCGTGGCCTGGTCCCTTCCGAACATCGGATCGTCGTAGTCGAGAGAAGCCAAAAGTTCTCTCTGGGAGTGTCCAACCTGGGTCTGATGGTCGGCAAGCGGGAGTCGGTCGAGCAGATCCAACGCGACATGGCCAAGATCAAGCGTCCCGGGATCGAGTGGATCCAATCCGAGATTCACAGCATTGACCCCCAGCAGTGCACCGTCGAGACAGACGACGGGAAGCTGACGGGTGACTACATGGTGTTGGCGCTGGGCGCCGAGCTGGCACCTGATTCGATTCCGGGCTTCGAGCAGGCGGCCCACAATCTGTATGACGCCGAAGGCGCGGTGGCGATCCAACATCAACTCAAAGGCTTCGAGGACGGCAAGATCGTTGTCCTGGTGGCGGGAACTCCCTTCCGTTGCCCGGCGGCGCCGTACGAGGCGGCTTTGCTGGTCGAGGCCTGGGCCAGAGAGCACGGCATCCGCCACCAGGTCGAAATCGACCTCTACACCCCGGAATCGATTCCCATGGCAGTGGCAGGCCCCGCGGTCGGCGAGGCACTCAGCGCGTTCTTGGACAAGCGAGCAATCGGCCACCATTTCGGCCGACAGATAACGCGAATCGACCCGGCAACTCGCACGTTGTGGTTTGGAGACACCGACGTGTCGTTCGATCTACTCATCGGAATACCACCGCACCGTGCCCCCGGGGCGCTGGAGAACGCCGGGTTGAACGACGCCGGCGGGTATGTGCCGGTTCACCCTCAGACACTCGAGATCTTGTCGGACCCAGACACCCTCGAAGTCAAATACCCAGGCGTATACGCCATCGGCGACGTCACAACCGTCAGGCTGCAGAACTCGATGTTTCTTCCCAAGGCGGGAGTCTTCGCTGAGGGCGAAGCCCGGGTCGTGGCCGCCGCCATCGCCGCCACCATCAACGGCGAACCGAGAACCGGTGTCTATGCCGGCAACGGTTTCTGTTACGTCGAGGTGGGCGATGGTTCGGCGGCATACGGTGCCGGGGACTTCTACGCCTATCCAGGTCCGAGGGTGACTTTGGAGGAGCCGTCGACGCAGGCACAAGCGGCCAAGGAGGAGTACGAAGATCTCCTCGACCTGTGGTTCGACGCCTGAGAAGACCGCCGGTGCGAGACAAGACTCGAATCTGACGTCTGTTGCCGAGCACCACCCGCTCACCCACAATCGGCCACCGTCTACGAGATACACCGCCTTGGAAAGATCAATCCGGGAGATCGCGCCGCGGCAAAAGGACCCGGCCCGCGCTTTCTGATGGGGGACGACCCCGCCGTTCCCTAGCCGGCGCATCGACCAGGATGCCTCGAAGCAGAGGGGCCGAGTTCCGCGGCAATACCACTCCGGTGGCCGTGACTACACCACGCCATCCACCGATCCTCACGGTCATCAGAGGACCGACTTGGCCAACTGGTCGTTGACCAGCCCCGGACTACGAACCTGCCGCCCCCTCCATCTAGCGATTTACCAAGTCCCGAAGTGAACAACTTCGTCGAAGTCGCGCCGCGACGGGTTCTGGATCGGTTTCAGCGGCCGGTCCACCGGATAGCCGAGAGCAATCAGCAATGCGCATTGCTTTCCGTCGGGGAAGCCGAGCACCTCCTGAGCGAGAGCCTGGTCGCGGCAAACGGCTTGGCCACTCCCGATGCCGAGCCCCGTTGCCGCGATCATCATCTGCATCGCAGCCTGGCCGAGGTCAAGCCGGTCGATCAGAGCCTCGTCACCTTCGGCTTGCGACACCACGAGGGCAATGGTGGCCGCCGAAGCCGCTATCCATGACGCCCCTTGCCAAACTTGCGACAGCCGGTCGAGCTGACCCTTGTCCGAAACCACCACGAAGTCCCAGCGCTGCCCATTCCGAGACGACGGCGCCCTGCGTCCCGCCTCGAGAATGCGATCGAGGTCTCTCTTGGGGATTGGGTCCGAGGTGAAACTCCGGACTTGCCTGCGAGAAGTGATCGTGTCCCATGCATCCATAATGGGGGACCGTAGCCAGCCTGATTGGCCTCCATGCCTGCACCACGAGTTGATCGCGACTATGGCCCAGGGGGGATGCGAGTGCATCGGTAGCTCAGCGCCCTGCGGAAGCCTGATCTCAAACACCCGGATGTGTTCGATCTCCATTGCAACCACATGACCCTCGGAGTCAACAACGATGGAACAGGTGATCGTCCCATCACTCCCTGGCTTGTCGTTATTGGAAAATCTGCTCCATGCTGAGGCTCATCGACTTGATGACCGGGACCAGGGAAATGTAGTTGTCGGTGGCCTCCGATAGCCAGACCTACGGGCGAGTCTCGAAAGACAGCACCCCCCTCGGCCACCCGACCAATGTCACAAGCAAACCACTCGGCCTAGGGGTGTACTTAAGAGTCATTACCCCAGTGTGACGAAATGTCTCCAGAGGTTGACAGCGCTTAGAGATCGTCATCGACGGAGGCTCAAGTCGGCCGATGAGGGCCAACGCGGTGACAGCATGGCGGATCAGGTCAACGTCATCTGTTTTTTTTGATAAACGGTATGCCTTCGATGAACCGTCGACCGATGAACGACCATGGCCACTTGCCGGCCGGCTTATCGGCCCGGTCACCAGATCGCGAATCTCCCGGGGCGACTTTCTCGTCGTCCTCGCTGGGAGGAATCGGACGGACGCTCTGCCAGGCGACCCTCTCGTCGTCCTCGCCCGGAGGAATCGGACGGACGCTCGGCCGGTCGTCAGATGTCATATTGCCAGATTGTAGGGCGCATTCTGAGCGCCTGTGACACCGACTTTCGCGACCTCAGGTCCGGCGACCCTCGCATCCCCCAGCGCGAAACAATGTCACTTGGAGAATCTTCCTGGCTGTGGGCCCACATACGGACTCTATCGAAGGTCCGGCGAGGGCAGCCATCCAGCCACGGGCAGTAAGCTCAAAACGTCGAAGCCTGGGGGGGATATCGAAACCTGAGGGGGTGAAGACCGATGGTCAGAAACGTTCATTATCTGAGTCTGGGCGATCTTGAGAGGTTCACCGAATTGAGGTCGGCACTCGACCAGGTCGAAACCGAGTTGCAGTTGCGTGGCCCGTGGGATCTTCCGGAGGACTACAAGGACCTCTCGACCCAGCGGGACTCCCTGTACACCCAGATGCGTGCGCTGTTTGATGGGATTGTGGCGTAGAACCCGTAGGGCTTCAGCGCATCTTGACTCCGGCAACCAGTCACGGGCGGCTACTGAGAGACATCACCGCTCCATCCCCCAGCGTGACGAAATGTCACCAGAGGATCAAGCGGGCACCCAAGGCCTCATTCGTACGATCTCATCTCCTTCAACTCGAAATGCGCCGCGGTCTGGTCCCAACGACTCAGGACCGCCCGTGCCGCATCTGGCACGTAAGAGCGTTGATAGTCATCTCCCTGAAAATCGATCACGCTCTGAATCGAGTCGAACGTCATGATCGTCATGAACTCGACTTCATCACCTTGATCGCGACGTAGCAGTTCGATACTGCGATATCCGTGAATGCTTTTTGCCTCGATGGAAGGGAACACTTCCCTACGCAACAGAGCTTCGTAGGCCTCGGCATTCTCCGGGGTCGTCCACCCGTGCCAGATTCGCTTGATCGGCATAAGTCGCCTCTCGGGGACCAAGTGGACCCTAACGGTCGGTGACGAAGGGAGGAGAACACAAACTGGTGACAGCACCACGCCGTCCCCCACTGCTCGTAAATGTCACTTGAAAATTCTTCCAGGAACCGTGATGAGACGGACAGAGGTGGCGATCGTGCGAAGTGAGGATTATCGCACTGATCGGCCATCCTGGGCAGGGTGAGGACGGGCTAGGGGGGCGGGGCGCCGCCGTTGCCGGTCCCTAGGGGGCTCAGCTCCTGTCGCACTCCCTCTTG
>JACZWZ010000039.1 GCA_022571885.1 Acidobacteriota bacterium | reverse complement strand
GAGGACGGCCGCTGACCTAAGGCTTGTTCTGTCCCGTCATGATGTCCTCGATGAGAATCGCCGCATCGATAAGGGCTTTCGGAGCGTCCGAACCGGCCCCAACGACATGGACGTCGTCGCTCGTGGGATTGGCGATGAGAGGTAACCCGCAGCAGTCAGGCGCGGCTCAACCGCTCAGCAAGCACCCGTCGCACCTCGTCATGCACTTCGGGCATCTGGTCGGCGATGCCACTGAACTCGGGGCCGAACATGACAAGTAGACGCATCGAAGTGGCGGCGGTGACCGTGGCGGTGCGCTTGTGATCCCCGAGCAAGCCGATTTCGCCGAAGAACTCGTTGGGACCCATTGTTCTCACCTTGTCACCGTCCTCATGAACCGTGGCAGTTCCTTCGAGAATCACAAAGAACTCGTAGGCGTTGCGCCCCTCCTTGGTCAGCTCGAATCCGCTCTCTACGTGAACCTCGTCGGCATGACGGGCGAGTAGTTTCAGATCCTTACGGTTGAGATCGGCGAACAAAGGGATTGATCTCAGGAGCTTTCTTTCCACGGCATCGTCTCCGACCTTCGGGGCCGGTATCGTACCGAACAGGCCGTTTTGGCGCTTTGTGCGTCATACAGGTGGCTCGGAACTCAAGATCGCAGCCGAGGGGGAGCATCTCAAGATTGCTATGACGGAACTAGGGACAGCACGAGCGGCGATCGATGAGGGAGATTGGGATCGAGCTCTCACACTCCTCGTCGAAATCCCAGATTCAGACCTCGATGTTGATGATCTCGAGTTGTTGGCCGTGGCCGCTTACTGGACCGGCCAGGGTGACGTGTGTATCGACGCGCGCGAACGAGCCTTCGCACTACACCTCGACAGTGGGGATGTTGTACGAGCCGGGGAGGTAGCCACCGCCCTTGCAGAGTCCAACTTCCACCAGCTAAAGGAGGCGATAGGCAACAGCTGGTTGGGCCGTGCCGAAGAGCTGCTTGCCGAGGCCCCGGACTCCGTTGAGGCTGGCTGGCTGGCCCGCATGAAGGGCGTAATCGCATTCGAGGCGGATGGTGATCCCGAGTCAGCCCTGACATGGATCGACCTGGCTACCGAGATCGCCGACCGCCACGGGAACGTCGACCTCAGGGCGATCACGGTTCAAGATCGTGGCCGGATGCTCGTCGCCACCGGCCAGGTCGAAGAGGGCCTGTCCCTGATGGAGACAGTCATGACCATGGCACTCGCCGGCGAGCTCGCCCCGATCGTGGCGGGAAAGGTCTACTGCAACATGATCGACATTTGTGACCAGCTTGGCGACTACCGACGCGCCAACGAGTGGTCCGAAGCGGCGGAGCGCTGGTGTGAGCAATCCGGTCATCAGTCAGGATTCCCCGGAATTTGCCGGATAAAGCGGGCCAAGATCTCCCGGCTTCACGGAAAGTGGGACCAGGCCGAGGCCGAAGCGCAGCAGGCTTGTGCCGAGCTTCGCGATTTCTTGGACTTCGTCGGCAGAGGTCACGAGGAGATCGGGACAATCCGGCTACATCGAGGTGACCATCGCGGCGCTGAGGAGGCGTATCAGCGGGCGCTTGAACTTGGTCGCGAACCTCAGCCGGGCATGGCACTGCTGCGCCTTCGAGTGGGGGATGTGGATGCCGCCAAATCGCTGATCGCGCGGGCGCTTGATGGTGATCTCAACCCGCTGGAAGTCGCAGGACTCCTGCCTGCACAAGTTGAGATTGAATTGGCAGCAGGGGACCTCACTGGGGCACGGCGCGCCGCCGATCAACTTGCCACGATTGCGACGGAGTACGGCACAGAAGCGCTGGCCGGTGCAGCCGCATACGCGGACGGGACGGTGCTGGCCGCGGAGGGCGACCTTGTCGCAGCAGTGAATCGGTTACGGGCTTCGTGGGAATCCTGGCGCGACTGCGAATTGCCGTACGAAGGAGCCATTACGCGCATCGCACTGAGCCAGGTCTACTTCGAGCAAGAAGAGGTCGGTTTGGCGCAGCTTGAAGCAAAGGCCGCACGGAACACTCTCAGCTCCCTTGGAGCCGCCGGTGCCCTCGCCGAAATCGATCGACTTCTGGTGAACCTTGAGGGGGGACGCCTTGATCGTCCTGTCACCTCGGCATGGCTCTTTAGCGATATCGTTGACTCGACGGCTCTAATCCAAGTGGTCGGCGACGAGACCTGGACCAGCATTCTTCGATGGCATGACAGGGAGTTGCGTACTCTATTTGCCGAGCATGGTGGGGTCGAAATCGACCATGCCGGGGATGGGTTTTTCGTGGCATTCGGTGACCCCGCATTTGCGATCGCATGTGCAATCGCAATCCAGGAGACGGTACGACGGCACCGCGTTGAAAACGGCTATCCGGCCCAGGTTCGAATCGGAGTGCACGCAGGTCGGGCCATTGACTCGGGGCAGTCGCATACGGGTAGGGAGGTACATCGTGCGGCGCGCATCGCTGGAGCTGCTGTTGGGGGCGAGATCCTTGTGAGTGTGTCGGCCGCCGAGAGCGCACCGTCCTCAGCGAACTACGGCGAGCCACGCAATCTAACCGCCAAGGGTTTCTCTGATCCTTTTCAGGTCGTATCGGTGTTGCCGGTTGGGTAGCCATGCTCATCTTGGGGTAGCCGGGACTAAAGTTGGCGCTCGCCGTCCGCGAACATGATCAGCCGACGGTCCCACCGAGGAGGATGCGGATGGAGCTGAATTCGATACCACTGCTTGCCGACGTTGACCCTGACCAGAGAGCTGCCGTCGTGGACCAGCTCGAGGAGAAGGATGCTGCATTGGGGACCGTATTGGCAGAGCGGGGTGAATTCGCTCATCGTTTTTTTGTCATTCTCGAGGGGTTAGCTGCCGTCGCCACTGAGGATGCGTATCTGACCACCTTGGGTCCGGGAGATTTCTTTGGAGAAATCGGTCTAATGGAACAGGACCGCCGGACCGCCAACGTCGTCGCCATCACGCCCATGCGGTTGGCCACGATGATGGCCTGGGATTTCCAGGACCTCACGCGGCAGGCTCCAGCGGTGGCAGAGGCCATAGAGAAGGCAATCCAAGAGCGCTTGCAGCGAGGTTGAGCGCCGCTGCGTGCTCAACCCCTTGGCCACCGCGAACCAAAAGCCGTCCAATCCGTACCAATTAGGTTTTCGTTTGGCCACTGCACTTCGAGTCGCCGAAACGGAGGAGAGGAGGCCAGGGCTGTCCTAGTGGATGCTCCGCTGTCGGATCAGAGTTCGGAGCCAGACGCAGGCGAAGCGTTTGTGTTTACCTCCGAGGAGCTTCCTGCTCCACCGAGTGTCGGGCCCGTGCCTCGTCTTGCCGAGATAGAGGAGAAGGCGCTTCGCGAACACGGATACCTAAGGCGATCGGGAAACGTGGTAGCAGGGCCGAAGGCACAAGCGACTCTCACTGGATCGCTGTAAAGAGCCTCCACTGATCCGGCACTCCCTTGAGCTCGTGGGCGCCCCGAGATTCGAACTGAATATCCGAGCCGGTCACGGCGTCTCTGACAGTGCTTGATACGAGGACCTCACCGGGTCGGGCGATCGCCCCGATGCGGGCGCCAATGTGAACCGCGATACCGCCAAGGTTGTCGCCGATGACCTCGCATTCTCCCGAGTGGACCCCGGTCCGTACTTGCAGTCCGATGCCCGGCATTGCTTGACAAATTGCAGTCGCGCACCTGATCGCCCTGGCCGGACCGTCGAACGACGCCATGAAGCCGTCTCCGATCTGGTCCACCTCTGTGCCCCTGAAATGTTCCAACTGGGTGCGTACAATCTCGTTATGGCGCTTGAGCAGAGATCGCCACGCCTCATCCCCGACTTGGGCGGCCATCTTCGTTGAATCCACAATGTCGGTGAACAAGACCGTGATCAAGATCCGATCCGGCGCCGGGACTGCACCACCTATGTCCTTGAGAGCACTCCGGTAATCCTCCAGGTACTCAGACGAGTGAGCTAGGAAGTCGGGTTCGAGTCGGTTGCGGAACATGGATGCACTGAATACGCTGCCCCAAGCGCCCACCGGCATCAAGTAGTCATCTCCCGCGTTGACGTAGTGGTGCCAACGCCTGACGTGTTCTTCCGACCGGAAGAGATTCATCTGGCTTCAGTTGAACGCCCCCGAGCCCATCCTCGACTGGGCGAATGGCGACGGCATGTATCCGACTGCTGCTGCGGGATCGATTTCCAAGATCTCGTCATCTCGTGTTCGGACACGAATTGAGTCACCGCAGTCGAGGCATCGAGTCTCGATTTGGACCTCTTGTCCGGGGAATAGCCAGCGCACGGCCAGCATCTCGAGGCCTCATTGGCCATACCACTTCTGAACGCCGTCGACGCTGATGAGGTACTGGGTAGGGACGTTGCTGAATGGTGCCCAGGACTCGATGTGGTCCGTGTCGTGAGCGAGCCAACAGCTTGCGATTGGGGCCGCAGCCACCGCAGCGTGTTGCAGTTCTCTCGCTTCCTCAACACCCGTGCCGAGCGTCTCCGCGAGCTCGGTGTAATGAGGTGCTCTCCCTGTGGCCACAAAGTGCTCGAGAATCGTGGTGAACGCGCGTTGTGTCAGCTCCTGATCTGTCACGATCCTCCTGGACGCATAAGGCGCCGCACGATACCTCGCAGCGGCCCATCGCGTCGCTGCCCAAGCGTGCTTTGACCGGCCACGGCGGCGCCCTGCCCCCCTAGCCCTGTCCTACCTTGCCCAGGGTGGCCGATCGTTGCAATAATCCCCGCTCCGCAGGATGGGATGCTTGCCCTTCCGGTCCGATCCCTCTAGGAACATTCGTGAACACTGAGGGATACCAGAGTGGCCGGACTCGAGATCGCGAAAGTCGGTGCCACAGGCCGCTCAGAAATGCCGGTTCCAGACCGGAACTGTGTCCTCTGAGGCCCTCTGGGAGCGTTGTTCAGGCTGGCATGGCTCGTGGGCAGGACGCGACTGCCTCACAGCCACAGTCTCGAATCTCGGCGAGCATGTTGATCATCGTGTCGAGGCGGTCCCGTCGTTCCGATAATTCAGCGAGCTTGTCCTCGACGAGGCCGCGCCAGCCGCCTTGTGTTTCATCGAGAATCGTCCGGATCTCATCAAGTGAAAACCCGGCTTCTTGCGATCGACGAATGAAGCTCACACGTCCCACCGTGTCAGGATCAAATCGGCGTTTGCCACCGACGCGAGCGGAGGCGTTGATCACACCGATCTCGTCGTAGTAGCGGACTGCCGACACGGCTACGCCGGTGCTCCTGGCGACTTCGCCGATCGGCAACAAGTCGACTGCGTTCATTGCTCGCCTACTCCGGCCATGGCTTCTATCAGCGGGTGCGCGTCTGGATTGTCCGCTGTGATCTCGAGTCGCACCTCGTCGTCGGACCGCACCGTCGTCATAGACAGGAAGCCGCAGCATGAGCTTTCCCGAGCTGCCAGGTCCTCGACACTGTCAGCCAATTCAGCATCGAAGGTCATCGCAGCGCCACCGTCAATCCTTGTAGCGGTCAGAGCGTGACGCTGGAGATCTGCCCACTCCAAACCTTGTCGGGCGGCATCTTTCGTCGTAAGCGAGCAAGCAACTGGTTCGTAGATCTTGTCCATTCGACCACTCTACGACCTCAAGTCAACTTGAGGTCAAGCGATTTCTTTCGACAACCCCCAAGAATTTACCCCGCACATAACGGCACATCGGCGCTCGTTATCGGATCTCCCGCTGAGCGGTTTCCTCTAGGAACATTCGTGAACACTGGCAGATGCCAGAGTGGCCGGACTTGAGGTCGGAAAGGTCGGTGCTACAGGCCGCTCAGAATGCCGGATCTGTTGCACGTTCCAGACTACGGATGGGCTGACTGTGCGCGCGTTCTCGGGCGGTTCAATGGGCGGTATGACCGCCGGGACGCCGGCGAGATTCCCAGCCGGGTGCCGCCCGTGTTTCTCCCGGGGCTGTTTCCCCTCTTGCGACGAGCGCTCCAGCGTGGTTCGTAACCGTCCCCACGCCTCGGGATCCCTACCGAAATCTTCCCGGCCATTCAGGCTGGAGGTACCCACGTAGAACGAAGAGTGCCGGTTATTTGCGGCTCGATCGGAGGCTCAGTTCTAACCAGTGTGGACGATCTCCACGACGGATTGCATGGCTTCCACCGCGGCGGCCGTCTTCGGGAACACGTCGCATCGGACCTCTTCAAATCCGACCTCACCGACGGACAGGATATAGTCGGCGATCTCTTCGGAAGTGCCTGTCACTGGCTGTTTCATCTCAAGACCTTCAACCTTCACGCCCTGAGCGCTGAAGCCTTCGGGGACCACGGTGAACAGGTCGAAGGTCCGTCCCACGGTGGAAGGGTCGCGGTCCTCGGCATGACACGCCTGCTCCAGTAACTCAATGATCGGTCCCAGCCTCCCGCTGATCTCGTCGAGCGTCTCATACACGCCCCACCAGTTCCACGCATCGGCGTACCTCGCGACCAGCTGCATCATCTTCGGCCCGCCCGCAGCGATGTTGATCGGTGGACCCTCCGGGCGAGGACCGCGCAGCACCAACTCGGCCTGCTTGGCCGTGTAGAACTCTCCTTCGAAATCGATTGCACCGTTCTTGAGAAGCCCGTGAATGATCTGGATCGCCTCGGTGAACCGCGAGTACCGCCTGTCCGTTGGGAACCCAAACGCTTCGTACTCAGATTCTCGGGTGTTCCCTGCTCCGATGCCCAGTACGAATCGGCCACCCGAAATCTCGTCGATAGTATCGGCGATCTTCGCCATCATCGCAGGAGACCTGTACAGGGAGTTGACGGCCGACGGCCCCAAGTTGATGCGACTAGTTGCTGCTGCGACTGCAGCTGCGATCGAGACCGACTCCCACACCCCATCGGTGGTCTCCTCACTGCGGTATAACAGTCCATCCTCGAACACGAACGTGTCGAAGCCCGCTGCCTCTGCAACGGTCGCCCGTTCCCTGATCGACACCCACGAGGGTGCCGGTGTATCGCCGTCCGGTCTGCCATAGAGCCGAGTGATCAGTCCAATCCTCATCTCCGAACCCTAGATACGGAGGCCGTTCACAACGGCACGTATCGGGCGGGCCGGAATCTGCGACCCGTGGGGCCCCGTGACCTTTCCGCCCAATTCCTCTAGGAACATTCGTGAACACTGGGGGATCCCAGAGTGGCCGGACTTGAGGTTGCGAAAGTCGGTGTCAGGCCGCTCAGAATGCCTGATCTAATGCGCTCTTTCGGAGCCGCGCGAGGCTACGTGGCGCGCGTTGTGTGCGGCTCCGCGTCCTATGTGTGATTATCGGTAGTCATCACTCACCCGACACCTAGTGAAGTCGATCACTAAGGTTTGCGTCAGTTGCGAAAATCAGCCTCGAGTAGGTAGTTCTCGCATCACTCGCCTAGGGGAGGTAGCCATGACAGATTCCGCACAGTTGCCCCCGGCTGCACTGATAATTAGCTATCAAGTAGCCGACTTCGACGCCTGGAAGGCCGTGTTCGATGCCAACGAGCAGGGCCGGCAGAAGCAAGGCTATGTGGGCCACCACATCAACCGAGCCGAGAATGATCCGAACAGCTTGACCATCTACCTCGCCGTGGAAGACGTAGACAGCGCTAAGGCCTATGTCACGTCGGACGACGTCAAGTCGTTGATGGAAAAGGCCGGTGTCACAAGTCAGCCCGAGTTCATGTGGATGACACCTGTTCGGGAGGCCATCATCTGGGACCGTGAACTGCCAGCGATGATCATCATCCACGATGTTGAGGACTTCGACGCCTGGCTGGCTGGATACGACGCGGCCGACGAGCTGCAGCGCTCCAATGGCATCATCGGCCACGCCGCGAACCGATCCATCGACGACCCTTCGCGCGTGCTCGTCTACCACCAGGCCGAGTCGTTCGACACGCTGCGGTCCTTCCTGCGGTCCGACGAATTGCGGACGGTGATGAAGGAAGCGGGAGTCGTATCCGAGCCCGAGGTCACCTACCACACCGGAGGCTGGGGCAAGATCTACTGATCGGCCTCTGCAACAGCCGCAGCTCAGTTGACTGCTGAGTCATGCGTCCACGACCGAATGGGAACCCTGCTCCGGCCGGGGTCCCATCACCTTCGGAGTCGATGTGGAGACGCGTTCTCCAAACGGTGGAGGAATCCAAGGGCAACACTTCCGTCTGGATATCGACGGTCAGTTGATCGAGGATTCGGATCTGGCTGCTCTGATTGTCGGGGATCTGCGGCTCCCCATGGTCGAATGTGTGACCATCTCGAAGAGGGTGCGGGCAGGGACCAGGTGCGCTGGAACGGCCCATCGGTCCTCGCTATCGGATCTCCCGCTGAGCGTTCTCCTCTAGGAACATTCGTGAACACTGGGGGATGGCACCGTGCCCTCCTTCGAGCACAGAACCGCCCGTTTTCGTCTCATACCTGGTCGTATGTTGGGTGGATGGAGACGATCGGAGTCGAGGTCGCCGAGAGCTGGGATGAGAGTCCGACACGCTTGCTTCAGATTGCGCCGCCAGACCGCGATGATCGAGGCTCAAGCGGCCGAGAGGAGGGCGGAGATCGACCGCGATGGTTTGTTCGTGGCCGGCGGGTACCTCGGTGCGATGATCTTGCGGGAAGCACCCTTACGATCAACAACCCGAGTCCATTCGGCTCCCACATGTCGGCACCGATGGCGGTCCCACCGATCTCGATAATCTGATGCTCCTGTGCTGCCGCCACCATCGCGCCGTCCATGAAGGGGGCGCCGAGTTACCGGCGTTGGAATAGCCCGGCTCAGCGGACGATGGCCAGGACCGCTCCGCTGGCGACCTTGTCTCCGGGTTGGACTCGCAGGTCGACGATCTCTCCGTCGTCGGGCGACTTGATCTCGTTTTCCATCTTCATTGCCTCGAGGATGAACAAGGGCTCGCCGGCGCGTACCTGGTCTCCGGCTTTGTGATGAACCTTGACGATGGTGCCCTGCATCGGCGCGGTCACCACGCCTTCCCCGGATGCCGATTGAGCGGCTTGGGTGAGTTTGGGTGGCCGGCGGCGCGGCGCAGCCCGACTTGGGCCACCGGTGGCGGGCTGGGCTTCGGGCGCCCACAGTTTTACTACGAACCTGCGCCCTCCGACCTCGACGGTCATGCGACGCTCTTCGAGTTCCTCGTCCTCGGGCACCACAGGTGCCTGGGGGTGGGTGATCGAGGACAGGTCCATATCGTCCTCGACCGATCTCGTGTGGTGGGTCCCGGCCGTGAATGCAGGATCGTCGATGGCCAATGCATGGAATGGGAGTGTCGTGGCGATCCCCGTGATCTGGTACTCGGTGATGGCACGACGGGCTCGGGCGAGGGCTTCGTCTCGATCACGACCCCAGACAATCAGTTTGGAGATGAGGTTGTCGTAGTACTGGCTCACCGCTGAACCGGCTCCGTAGCCGGAGTCCACCCTCACTCCGAAGCCGCCCGGTTCGCGGTACTCGATGATTTGACCGGGACTTGGTAGGAATCCGTTGGCGGGATCCTCGGCGTTGACCCTGAATTCGATCGCATGCCCGCGGGGATCGACCTCGGAGAAGGAGAGGGGCTCTCCCATGGCTACCCGAAGCTGTTCGCGCACCAGGTCGATTCCGGTGACCATCTCGGTGACGGTGTGCTCCACCTGGAGTCGGGTGTTCATCTCCAGGAAGAAGAGTTCGCCGTTCTTGTCCAGGAGGAATTCGACGGTTCCGGCATTGACGTAATCGGCGGCCTTGGCGATCGCTAGTGCGGCCTTTCCCAGCGTCTTGCGTTGCTTGTCGGTCATCACCGGCGACGGGCTCTCCTCGATGAGCTTCTGGTGACGACGTTGCATCGAGCAGTCCCGCTCGCCGAGGAATACGCCGTTGCCGTGAGTGTCGACCATTATCTGAGCTTCGATGTGATGCGGATGTTCCAGGTACTTCTCGACGTAAACCTCAGGATTTCCGAAATAGGCGTCCGCCTCGCGGCGGGCTGCCTCGAAGGCCTCATCCAGGTCGGAATCGGACCGGACCACGCGGAGTCCCTTGCCGCCGCCGCCGTGGGCGGCCTTGATGACGATCGGGTAGCCGAATTCAGCCGCCACCTCGCGCACCGCAGCCACGTCGGCCAAAGCCTCGAGAGTCCCGGGCACGCCGCGGACACCGGCCGCTTCGGCGACGGCGCGGGAAGCGATCTTGTCCCCCATGGAGGTGATCGCCTCCGGTCCGGGGCCTACCCAGATGAAGCCGGCTTCCGTCACCCGTCGGGCGAATTCGGCGTTCTCGGCCAGGAACCCATACCCGGGGTGGATCGCATCCGCCTTGGCCTCGGTCGCCACGCGGAGGATCGCATCCATGTTGAGGTACGACTCGGAGGCGGGAGCGGCTCCGATGTTCCATGCCTCATCTGCCTGGTCGACGTGGAGGGCGTCGCGATCGAGCTCGGAGTAGACCGCGATCGCTCGCATCCCCATCTCTCGCACGCCCCTGATGACTCGCACGGCGATTTCGCCACGATTGGCGACGAGGACTGAGCGCATCGTGGGCATCCTAGAAGTCCGCTGAATGGTGCCGTTGCTCATATCGGCGGCCAGGCGCGCCAATCGCAAGGACCTCGGTTTCGCCACTCCTTGTGGAGGAATGGCGGAGCCGAGGACACAGTGAGTGGTGGAGCCTGGTCGTCGTGATGAGTGACATGTGCTGTTCAGCGGGCTCCTATAGCGGGATGTTTCCGTGTTTCTTGGGTGGAAGTGTCGTCCTCTTGGTCCGCAGCATCTCGAGCGCCTGTATGAGCCGCTGGCGCGTTTCGCGGGGTTCGATCACTTCGTCCACCAGCCCGCGCTCCGCCGCCACATATGGGTTGGAGAATTGTTGTTCGTAGTCGGATATCAAGTCGGAGCGGACTTGCTCAGCGTCGTCGGCATCGGAGATCTCCCGGCGATGGATGATGTTCACTGCTCCCTGGGAGCCCATGACGGCTATCTCGGCCGTGGGCCAGGCGAATGCGATGTCCGCCCCGACCCCGCGTGAGTTCATGACGACATAGGCCCCGCCGTATGCCTTGCGGGTGATGACCGTTATCCGAGGAACGGTCGCCTCGCAGTATGCATACAGGAGCTTCGCTCCGTGGCGGATGATGCCGCCGTGCTCCTGATCCACGCCGGGTAGGAACCCGGGCACGTCGACGAAGGTGACGAGCGGAATGTTGAACGCATCGCAGAATCGGACGAATCGAGCCGCCTTTACCGAGGCGTCGATGTCGAGTGTTCCCGCCAGAAAGGCGGGGTTGTTGCCGACGATCCCGACGCTGTAACCGTCGAGTCGGGCGAACCCGGTGACGATGTTCTCGGCGAAGTGTTGATGGACCTCGTAGAACTCGCCATCGTCGACGACCAGTTCGATGAGTTCAACCATGTCGTACGGCTGGTTGGGGGAGTCGGGGATGATGGTCGTCAACGCCTCCTCCATCCGATCGGCGCGGTCGGTCGGAGTAAAGAACGGTGGCGCCTCCATGTTGTTCTGCGGCAGGAAGGCGAGGAGGTACCTGATCTCCTCGAGGGCATGTCTGCCGTCACTACTGACGAAGTGGGTGACTCCCGATACCCGACTGTGCGAGCCGGCACCGCCGAGGGTGTCGAAGGTGACTTCCTCCCCCGTGACCGCCTTGATCACGTCGGGCCCGGTTATGAAGAGATGAGATGTCCCCTCGACCTGGTAGATGAAATCGGTCATGGCGGGCGAATAAACGGCACCTCCGGCGCAGGGACCCATGATCAGTGAGATCTGGGGTATGACTCCAGAAGCTCTCACGTTGCGTTGGAAAATTCTCCCGTAGCCGTCCAGTGCGAAAACGCCTTCCTGGATTCGAGCGCCGCCGGAGTCCTTGAGTCCGATCAAGGGAGCCCCGGTGTCCATGGCCAGGTCCATCACCTTGCATATCTTCTCCGAAACTGCTTGACCGAGTGAACCGCCGAACACGGTGAAATCCTCGGCGTACACGAACACGGTCCTGCCGTCGATGGTTCCCCAGCCGGTGATGACCGCGTCGCCGGGAGGCCGTCGATCTTCGATTCCGAATCCGCGTGCTGCGTGCTTGACGAACATGTCGAGCTCGACGAAGGAACCCTTGTCTACCAGGGCGTCCACACGTTCGCGGGCGGTCATCTTTCCGGCTTCGTGCTGCTTGTCCACGGCGCGCTGGCTTCCGGCGTGCTCGTGCTCCTTGCGCAGTTGGCGCAGCTTTTCTATTCGTTCTTCGGTGCTCATGGGGGCGTGAAGGGTAGACTTTCGGCTCACTTCTCAGACCTCGGAGAGGCTCGGATGGCTACACCCCTGACGATCCAGCGTGCGAGGCGCGTCGGATCCACCCAGGACGAGGCTCGCAGACGCCACCGCGGCAACCCGCTCCTGGTCAGTGCGACGGGCCAGGACGCGGGTCGGGGGCGGAGTGGCGCCAAGTGGATCGAAGCCGACCGAGCCTTGGCGGCATCCCTGGCATTCGAACCGGCTTGGCCGACGCAAGCGATGCCGAAGATTTCCCTGGTGGCCGGGTTGGCACTGACCGATTTCCTCCCGGACTCCGTTCGTCTCAAGTGGCCCAATGACGTAGTTTCGGACGATCTGAAGATGGGTGGAATTCTCACCGAGTCGATCGACGGCCTGGTCGTGGTGGGTCTGGGGCTGAACATCTACTGGGCCTCGCCTCCGGAGGGGATGGGAGCGGTCCACGCCACCGATCCCGGTGAGGAACATTCACACCGAGTCGCCGAACAGTGGGCCGAGGTCTTTCTGCAGCGGATCGAGGCGGGTCCGACCGACTGGGGTCGAGACGAATACCTGGCTCGCTGTACGACCATTGGACGGCCGATCGAATGGGACCCAGACGGATCCGGCATCGCAATTGGCATTGGAGACGACGGAGCGTTACTCATCGACTCCCAAGCCGGCGAAGTCGCTCTTTACGCAGGCGCGGTTCGCAATGTTCGCCCTGCCTGATTGCTCGGTACTCTGGAGGAGCGTCGAACTGGAGGTGGTGTGGCCGTACTGAAGGGCGAGGGCCGGGTTCCGATGATTTTCGGCACGTCGGCCCTTCCGGTACAGCCCAATCGAAACGCCTACATCGCCCGTCCAGATGTCGCCGGAGAACACCCGACCGTCATCATCGCCCACGATCAGAGTGGAATAACGCCCGGTATCAAGGCGATAGCGCGCCACTTGGCTCGCTACGGCTATTCGGTGATCGTGCCCGATCTCGATCGGGGTTCGGCGTCGGACGGGGACGGATTCGAGTGGGCCGTATCCGATCTCGCGGATGGCGTGGAAAGTGCTCGAACTCCCGGGATCGGGTGGGCCTCAGAAACCCGGATTGCCGTGTTCGGAATCGGTATCGGAGGTGTTCCCGCATCGATCGTGGCCGCCGATTCCGAGGTGGGCGCCTTGGTGCTGGTGGGAGCCGCACTCGAGGCAGAGCTTCTCTCGGCATTTGGCGGCGCGCTTCTCGTGCTCCAGGGCACTGATGACGAACTGGCACCGGCCGACGAGGTTCGAGACTTGCAGAAATCGTTGGGTCGCGGCGAATGGATCCTGTACCCGGAAGTCGGATCGGGCTTCCTGGACGAGAGCGCTGAGGGTTTCGACGCGGCGGCGTCTGCCGATGCTCTCGGCCGGATCACCGGTTTACTAGACCAGTGCTTCGGCGAGGCAACAACGAGTTAGCTGGTGCAAGCACCCATTTGCGGTATCGTCGCACCGCCTTTCGGTATTCATGACTTCACGACGCCGCGGTACATCACCGCCTCCACCTCCTCCTCCCCCCTCGAGTGCTTCGTCCGACCGCCCCAGGACGAGAGCGCGTCGCGTCTTGATCGGGTTTCTGGTTGCAGCCAATGTTGCGGTCTTCGGCACCCTCGGCGTCGTATGGTTGGTGGCTCACCAAGTGGCTTCTTCGGTGTCGACCCTTCAGGCCGAGACACTCGACTTGGCAGAGGAACCAAGGCTCTCTGAACCGCGAACCTTCCTGCTGATCGGAAGTGACAGCCGAGCAAACGTCGACGAGCTGTCCACGGACTTTGGGACCTTCGAAGGCGAACGCGCCGATGTCGTCATCTTGTTGCAGGTGCTTCCGGGCGAGGGTCGTCTTCAGATACTGAGTCTGCCGCGTGATCTCAAGGTGTTGTGGGAAGGATCGGTGCAGAAACTCAACGCGACCTTTTCTCTCGGCGGTGCGGCCGGGATCATCGAGACGGTGCAGAGAGAGACCGGCATTCCGATTCACCACTACCTCCAGGTTGATTTCGCCGGATTCGCCGGCATTGTCGATGCAGCCGGCGGAATCCGAATGACGTTTCCGTTCCCGGCGCGGGATCTCAAGTCTGGTTTCGAGGTCTCGGCCGGGACCCACCTCCTCGATGGCGAAACGGCGCTTGCTCTCGCTCGGTCTCGTAGTTACCAGGAGCTGAGGGGCGGCGACTGGGTCTCGATCGATGCCGACGACATCGGGCGGACCGCCCGGCAACAGGACCTGTTGCTGGCGATGGTGACCCAGATCGACAGGCCGAGCACAATCGCCGGGTACGGCGAGCTCTTGGACGCCCTCGGACGGTTCGTGATCATCGACAATGCGCTCGACCCGGACGACATCATCCAGCTTGCCTGGGAGTTGAGATCGATCGATTCGGACGACTTCGATTCCGTCACGCTGCCGGTCGACACCAGCACCGAGGGCGGGGTCTCTTACGTGGTGGAGCGCCAACCCGACGCCAACGAAGTCATCAACGCCTTCCTGGCAGGTGCGCCACTGGTGGCGCCGACCTCTTCGATCCGAGTCGAAGTCGAGAACGGAAACGGCCGTGCCGGTGCTGCGGCATGGATGGTCGGTACCTTGGACGCTCTGGGCTACGACGTCGTATCCACCGTCAACTCGGCCCGCACCGACTACCAGATCACGCTGGTAATCGCCCGACCCACCTCGCTTGCTGCCGCCGCAGAACTGGTAGCCCGGCTCGGATACGGCCATTCGACCGTCGGTCGAACCCCGGCAGGTGCCGACCTCGTGGTTATCGTCGGGGCCGATGCTCCGCTTCCCTGATTGGCGCCTTCAGTGACCATTCACCAAGCCCTACTGCTCGTAGGTGGTCGCGGGACTCGGATGTGGCCGTTGACGGCAACGGTGCCCAAGGGGCTGATACCCGTCGCCGGGGTGCCGTTCTTGGATCTCCAGATTCGACAACTCGCTGCCGCCGGCATCGATGAGATTTTCCTGGCGGTGGGCCGTGTTCAACTCGAGGAGTGGCAGCAGTTCGCCGCCGATCGTGACGGCGTCCGATTGGTGGTCGAGGATGAGCCGCTGGACACGGCCGGACCGGTGCGGGCTGCCCTGAAGGATCTGGGTGAGCGTTTCTTGGTTCTCAACGGGGACGTGGTCATCGAGGCCGATCTGAAGGGTTACATCGCGGCGGCGCGCCACGATGTGAAGGCGACACTGGGACTGGTCGAAGTCGAAGACACCAGTGCGTACGGTGTCGTCGTGCTGGATGAGGCCGGGATGGTGGATCGGTTCATCGAGAAACCGTCGACCGATCAAGCTCCGGCGAGAACAGTCAACGCCGGCATGTACGTCATGACCCGGGCCGTCCTCGCCGATTATGCCGAAGGTTCGCTGTCGTTCGAACGCGTCGTCTTCCCCAGCCTCGCAGCCGACAACTCACTCCAGGGCGTCGTGATCGAAGGGCGGTGGCTCGACATCGGGACTCCGGAACTCTTCCTCGATTGCACCGGGGCGGTACTCGGCGGGGCAACGGAACTCCACCGGCCCACCTCCAGCCATCTGATCGAAGGGACCTGCCGGGGCGACACCGCCGGCGCATGGTCGTGGATAGCTGCCGGCGCCACGGTGGAGTCTGGGGCCGTGGTCGAGGAATCGGTGATCCTGCCGGGGGCCACGGTTGGGGCGAACTCGGTCATCCGTCGTGGCGTCGTCGGCTGGGACGCCACGATCGGGAGCGACTCGGTCATCACCGGAGCAACGATGGTCGGAGCCGGCGCCTCGATCGGATCAAATGTGGAGTTGGATCACGGGATACGGATTGCTCCGGGGGCACGTCTCGATTCGGGTGCTGTGACCTTCTCGCCACCGAGTTGAGCGATACCGTCTCTGAAGACCCTTAGGAGAACCATGACACGAAAGGCCATTGTCACCGGTGGCGCCGGATTTGTCGGGAGTCATCTGGTCGATCTCCTGGTCGATCATGAGTGGGATGTGCTGGTGCTCGACGATCTCTCTTCGGGCAAGATGGAACATCTCGCCGAAGCCAGACAGCGCGCCAAGATCGGGATCCACATAACCGACATCCGGGCTCCCGAATTGGGAGATGTGATGGGTCGGTTCGAGCCTGAGGTGGTATTTCACCTGGCGGCCCAATCCAAGGTGCGGCCCTCTGTGGACGATCCGGTTCATGATGCCGAGATCAATGTGGTCGGCACCGTCGGGCTGCTTGCGGCAGCTGCTGCCGCCGGTACCCGCAAGGTGGTGTTCGCCTCTTCGGGAGGAGCCATCTACGGCGGTGCCGCCAAGCTGCCGGTGAAGGAGACCGCAGCCAAGAACCCAGAGTCCCCGTACGGCATCTCCAAGAAGATCGTCGAGGACTACTTCCGGTGGTATCACCAGATGCACGGACTCGCCTACACGCTCATTGCTCCGGCCAATATCTACGGGCCCAGACAGGACCCTGCACTAGAGGGAGGCGTGGTCGCGATTTTCTCGCATGCGATGCTCAAGGGACGGCGGCCGACCATTTTCGGCGATGGAACGCAGACGCGGGACTATGTGTATGTCGGCGACATCTGCGATGCTTTCTTGAGAGCCGTCGGGGACGGGGACGGCATGTTGCTCAACGTCGGTAGCGGCGTCGAGACCTCGGTGCTGGAATTGTACGACGCTCTGGCGACCGCCACCGGTTTTGACGATGAGCCGATGTTCGAAGACCCGAAGCCCGGCGACGTCGCTCGTTCGGTCATCGATGGCTCGAAGGCCAAGTCTGTGTTGGGGTGGGAGCCGTGGACCAACCTCAAGCAAGGCCTGGCACGAACCGTGGAGTGGTATCGATCTCAGTAGCCAGTAGCGTACGACCTCCTACTGGATACTGGATACTGGATGCCGCGCTGCTACTCCAGCTCCTCCAGGGTTCTCGGGAAGTCCTCCTTGAGCAGCCGGCTGAGGGCACGATCGGCCAGGATCTTGCCGCCGGTCTGACACCCCGGGCAGTAGTTGGTCTCGTTGGAGGAGTAGACGATCCGCTGTATCGGCGACCCGCACACCGGGCACTCGGCGCCGAACTTTCCGTGGACGGCCATTTGGTCATGGAAAGCCGTGACCTTCTCCGGGAAACCGTCGCCCACCTCGGTGCGGAGTCGAGCGGTCCATTCGTCGAGCACCTGGGTGATCGCACTGTGAAGCCGGCCGATTTGGTCTTCCTCGAGCCGGTCCGTTCTCACGATCGGGCTGACTCCGGCACGATGCATGATCTCGTCGGCGTATGCGCCGCCGATGCCGGAGATCAGCCTGGCATCAGTCAGGGAACGCTTGAGGGTGTGTCGCTCGCGTTGCAGGGCATCGGTGAGCTGCTCGATCGACATCGCGAAGGGCTCAATCCCGCCGCGATCGTGCTCGATCAGACCACCTTCGCCGCGAACGAGGTGGATGCTGGCTCGTTTCTTGGTCCCCTCCTCGGTGAAGAGCAGCGTTCCCGGCTCGAAGTCGAAGGCGGCCAGGCCACGTTTCTTCGGAATGGCCGCCCCGTGGTCACGCCACCGCAACCGACCCGTCACCATGAGGTGGATGACGACGAAGAGATTGTCTTCGAGCTCGAGGACGATTCGTTTGCCGATCCGGCGGAGGCCCGTCACCTGCTTTCCGTCGACGACGGACACAGGAGGCTCGAAGGTTCGCAGTACCCAGGGACTGGCGAGCCTGATTCGCTCGAGGCGTGTTCCGATCACCCGCGCCTCGAGGCGCTCGATGTAGACGACAATGTCTGGTAGCTCCGGCATGAAACGAATTCCTATCGGAACAGGTCTTCTGAGGCAGGTCGAACCAGATCGGTGGCTCGTCCCCGTCCCGGTGTGAGATTCAACCCGCGCAGCAGTGCCGCCGGTACGGCATCGGCCTTTCCCATTACAAGATCGGCGGCGGCTGCGATCTCGTCGACAACCGCGATTTCGGTGACGGCGAGTTGACGCCCGCCGGCATCGGTCGTACCCCGGAGATCCAGTAGCGCTTCGATACCTGAGAGCCCGATCGCGATGTCGACCAGCCCGCGCCGCCACGGTCTGCCAAAGGTGTCCGACACCACCACTGCAATCGACGACCCCGAAGCGGCTTCGAGCGCCATTCGAATCCGGTGAGCCGACCGATCAGGGTCTGGCGGCAGCAGCACTGCCGTACCCGGAGCGGCATTTGATCGATCGACGCCTGCGTTGGCACAGATGAAGCCATGCCGTGTGCGGGCTATCACCAGGTCACCGCGCCGTCGCAGTACTTCTACCGACTCGTCGAGCACGAGGCGGCGATAGGCGGCGTCCTCGTCGTCGCCGGTGAGTGGGGCCACTGCACCTTCTGCCTTGGAGACCACCTTGTGGGTGATCACCACGACGTCGCCGTCCTCGAGCGCCAATCCGGCGGTTTCGAGCGCCACCAGCAGCATCGCCGGCAGGTCGTCGCCGCGTGAAACCTCCGGTATCCCCGGCAGTGGGTGAATCGTCAGCATGTTGGAAGTCGGTGTCATCGAAGATCGAGCAGCCAGCGCGCGAAACGGGTCGCGGGCTCGGCCTGAGTGAATCGGGTATCGGTGGAGTGGATCCGCACCTCGCCGGCGAGCGTATCGGCATCGGCGGCATCCGCGGTGTCTATCACCAGGTCGGAGATCAAGCCGGAGTATGCGGCCAGAACGCCGGCGCTCCCGGCGGGGAGCCCGATCGATGCCATCACACGATCGGCCGGGCCCTTCAACGCCTTGCCGCCGAAGAGTGGGCTGACCGCGATGACCTTCGGTGCAGAGGCTACGGCTTGTCTAATCGCCGAGATGGCCAGGATCGGATGAATCGAGAGCGGAGGATTCGATGGCGCCACCAAGACCGTATCCGCGGTCGTTATGGCCTCGATCACGCCCGGCGCCGGGAGCGCCTCGCTGCTACCTGCGTATTCGAGGCCGATCACCTCGTCGCGATGTCCTCTTCTTACAAAGTAATCCTGGAATGCCATCCAGCCTGCCTCCACCGTGTTGATCCTGGTGCGCAACTCATCGTCGGTCGCCGGAAGGATCGTCGGGCCCACTCCGAGGGCGGAGCGGATCTCGTCGGTGACCATCGACAACGGCACACCATCGTCCAGCATCTGGGTGCGCCTGAGGCAGAGCGCCAGATCCCGGTCTCCAAGACGGAACGAGGTGTCGACCTCGAGGGTCTCGAGTCCGGCCATGACGTTGAAGGTGTCGTCGACGATTCCCCAGCCGAGCGGTCCCTCGATTCCGGCCAGGGTGTAGGTGACGGTGTCCAGATCGGCCGCCACGTGGACGCCGTAGATTCGCTCGTCGTCTCCGACGTTGACCACGATCGTCAGGTCCTCATCGGGGATGATCGCTGCCAGGCCACGGGCCAGGCGCGCTCCTCCGACGCCGCCGGCGAGGAGAGTTGTTCGGCTCAATGGCGACCCTTCGTAGAATGCTGCACCTCATGTCCAACGATCCGACCACCACAGCCGATTCGATTGGCAACTCGACGTCGGGCGAGATCTTGTCTTTCGAAAGGCCGAACCCTACCACAACAATGTCATGTTTCGGGGCGGGACGGCCGAAGATTTTCAGGCTCTGGCTCGGATCACAGCCCAGGCGCTCGGCGTTTTTGACAGGCTGATCAACGAACTAATAGCAGCCGAGGCAAAGATCGACAGCCTCACGATCAAGCAGTTTGAGAAGTCCGCCAAATCCGGCCATATCGAGCGCATCGAGGAGCTCCAGCCGAAAGCGCGGTATTTTCGCCTTTGGGCCAGCTATTACCGTTGCCTGACGCTTGAGCCCGGCAGTGTCAGCCTTGTGGCTCCGTTGAAGGAAATCGTGGACTATCTCAACGAAGAATCCAAGCTGACAACGATCGAACATCGCAATTCGCATTATCAAGCGCAGTCTCTTTTGCTCGCGGGCATGGCCTATCGATTGCTGGGATCGTCGGACAGAGCAGAGGATTACTTGTTCAAGGCCGGCACCGTGGTGGCCGCGATTCCCGACTTCATGGAACGGCACGATCTCAAGTGGGTGACCCTGTTCTCGGCGCTTGAACGCGTCAAGAACTTCCGCGACAGGGGACAATATGAAATGGCCGTACGCACTCTCGACGAGTTCCAGTCACAGTTGCCGGTGAATTCACCGGACCAGTTCAGCCTGCACTTTGCACTGGCACTGCTCAAGGGCACCGTGTACCGCGCACATGCCTTGGCGCTGCCCTCCGACGCTTCCGCGGAAAGATCTCAATTGCTGCTCACATCCCGCCAGGCGCTGATCGACCTGGCCCGTGAACATCCTCGTTATCAGGATGAAATCTACGCCACACTGTTCGGCCTTCTGGGCGACGTTGAAGACCTCCTCCAAGGTGGTAATTCCTTGCAGAGCCTTGAGAACGCCATCTTCGTAAAGTGATGTCATACCTTGCTTTAGGGCGGCTTGGCGGATCTCAACGGTCGAGGCTCCGGAGAAGGAAAGCTCTCGAACCTTGGCTGTCATGGGCATCAGTTCAAAAATACCCAATCGACCCCGAAAACCGCTTTTTCCACAATGAGAACAACCCAACCCCTTCATGAAATTGGCTGAAGAGAATGGAGTCCAGGTCGTTGTGATAGGAATGGTGATTCCCGAGCAGCTCTATGGAATACTCCGCGTCACGGGTTTTATCACGGAATATGAGCAGTACTGGGACGAGGTTCGCCGAAAGTATCCCGATTGGCAGTACGCGAAGTTTCCGGTTCTGCATCTCAGCCACGGTTATTTCGGCGATCCCAATCATGTGAACCATGAGGGGATG
>JACZWZ010000038.1 GCA_022571885.1 Acidobacteriota bacterium | reverse complement strand
TCGCTCGCCGCGGTGACGCCCGAGCCCATCGAGGGGGCTCCGACGGACGCTCCGCATAGCCGCATCGTGGCCGGGTCGGTGCAGGCGTTCATCTCGCTCGAGGGGATCGTCGACGTGGGTGCCGAGAGACAGCGGCTCGAGCGATCCATTGCCGGCATCGAAGCCGCGCTGGCCCGCAGCGAGAAGAAGCTGGACAATCCGGAGTTCGTCAGTAAGGCTCCAGAAGCGGTGGTCGCCAAGGAAAACGCCAAGGCTGAGGACGCCCGGGGTCGTCTGGGGAAGCTCCAGGCGCAACTCTCGGAGCTGGGGTAGTCACGAACTACGAAGCAGCCGTTGCCTATTTGGACGAGCACATCGGCCGAGGCGTCAAGCCGGGCCTGGAGCGGATCTCGGCTCTGCTCGACCTGCTCGCCAATCCTCAGGACGGCTATCCGATCATCCACGTGGCCGGCACCAACGGCAAGACCAGCTCTGTCCGCATGGCGGCCAACCTCATCTCGAGTCACGGCTTGACGCCCGGGATCTTCACCTCGCCGCATCTTCACCGTGTCGAAGAGAGATTCGAGCACGGCCTGTATCAGATGGCACCCGATCAGTTTGCGGCCGCCATGACCGACCTGGCTCCTCTGGTCGACTTCTACGAGGAGCAAAGCGGTGATGGTGTGACCTACTTCGAACTCACGGCAGCTCTCGCTCATGCCTGGTTCGCCGAGAAAGCGGTCGATGCCGCCGTCATCGAGACCGGATTGGGAGGTCGGCTCGATGCAACCAATGCGATCCGGTCGGACGTTGCGGTGGTGACGACGGTCGGTCTCGAGCACACCGCGTATCTCGGTGACACGATCGGCGAGATCGCGGTCGAGAAGCTGGCGATTCTTGATGAGGGTGCAGTCCTGGTGACGGGTGACCTTCACCCCGAGGCGCTGGCAGTGGCCGAACGCAGAGCGCTTGAACTCGAGTCGACATGGTTCACCAGGGGTCGTGACTTCGACGTGAGCGATGCCAGGCAGGTGGACGGTGGATGGTTGTTCGACATCCGGTCCGTTTACGAGGAGTACGCCGATCTCGAGCTGAGACTCCTCGGCCGGCATCAGATGGACAACTTTGCTACCGCGGTGGCGTCGGTAGAGGCCCTTTTCGGCCGTCCGCTCGATGAGGCGGGGGTCAGAGAAGCGGCGGCGACGGTCACCTCGCCGGGGCGGATGGAGATTCTGCGTCGTGACCCGCTGCTGATGGTGGATGCTGCTCATAACCCGGAAGCTGCCAATGCGCTGGCACGGGCCCTGGAGGAGGAGCTCCCCGGTGTCCGGTGGGAGCTTGTCTTCGGGACGATGGTGGACAAGGAGGCGTCGGAGATGTTGGCGCCCCTCGAGAAGGTGGTCACTGCGGTCCACGCCGTTGCGGTGAACAACCCACGGGCTCGCCACGCCGCCGAGACGGCGGCGATCGCCTCCAATGTGCTCGATGTGCCGGTGACGGCGCACCAGTCGATTCCGGCGGCGCTGGAAGCAGCCACGGCTCTCGGCAACCCAGTATTGGTCACCGGATCGATCTACCTCGTAGGGGAGGTTCGAGCGATCCTGGTGGTGGAGTGAGTCTCCAGTCTCCAGCCCCCAGTCTCCAGTCAGAACCGTTTTGGATTGCTGGTGACTGGTGACTGGTGACTGGTGACTACCCTCCCGTCCCGACCGACCCGGACCCGAAAGAACGCATGGACACCCAACACACCTTCGTCATGGTCAAGCCCGACGGGGTTCGGAGGGGCCTCGTAGGCGAGGTGATCGGCCGGTTGGAGAGAAAGGGACTGAGTCTGGAGCGGATGCGCCTGCTCACCATCGATGAGGGATTGGCGGGACGGCATTACGCCGAACACAGCGAGAAGCCCTTCTTCGGTGAACTGGTGACGTTCATCACCAGTGGTCCGGTGGTGGCGATGGAATGGTCCGGGCCCGATGCGGTGTCGATCGTGAGGACGCTGATGGGCCCCACCAATCCGGCTGAGGCGCTTCCCGGCACCATTAGAGGCGATCTCGGGACCCTCATCACCGAGAACATCGTGCACGGATCGGATTCGCCCGACAGCGCAGAGCGCGAAATTCAACTGTTCTTCTCATAACGCCAGCAGCGGTTACACTTCCTGCAACTTCACAGAGGCTCTAGTTCATGTCCGGTTTGATGTCGCTGGCGACACGTGACATGGCCATCGACCTCGGAACGGCGAACACGCTGGTCTACGTCCGCGGACAAGGCATCGTGCTCAACGAACCGTCCGTCGTGGCCATGAACACCCGAGATAACACCGCGGTTGCCGTCGGCCTCGAGGCCAAGCGAATGATCGGGCGTACGCCGTCTCACATTCAGGCGATCCGGCCGCTTCGTGAGGGTGTGATCGCCGACTTCGACATCACCGAGAGGATGTTGCGGTATTTCATCAAGAAGGTGCAGCCGCGGCGGTGGGCTCGTCCCCGCATCATCGTCTGTGTCCCATCAGGTATCACCGGGGTGGAGCGACGCGCCGTCGAGGAGGCCGCATATCACGCCGGCGCACGCCGCGCCTACACGATCGAAGAGCCGATGGCAGCAGCCATCGGGGTAGATCTTCCAGTCCACGAACCGGCCGGTTCGGTAATCGTCGATATCGGCGGGGGAACGACCGAGGTCGCGGTGATCTCTCTCGGAGGCATCGTGGTGGCTCGCAGCGCTCGGACCGGCGGGGACGAACTCGACGAGGCGCTTGTCGATTGGGTCAAGAAGGAGTACAACCTGCTCCTCGGCGAGAGGACGGCAGAGCAGCTCAAGATGGCTATTGGGTCGGCCTGGCCATTTTCGGATGAGCCGAATGCGGAGATCCGCGGTCGGGATCTGATTACCGGACTCCCCAAAACTGTGATCATCACGGCGGCCGAAGTGCGCGAGGCGATCGAGGAGCAGATCCAGGGCATCGTCGATACCATCAAGTACTGCCTGGACAAGACCCCGCCCGAGTTGGCGGCGGATGTCATGGACCGCGGAATCGTGATCACCGGCGGCGGTGCGTTGCTGCGAGGGCTTGACGTTCGAATCGCCAACGAGACCGGGACTCCGGTCGTCACCGCCGATCGCCCCCTCCACTCAGTCGTGCTCGGCTCCGGTCGTTGCCTGGAGGATTTCGACATCCTCGATGACATCCTGACGACGACCTCGGGCCGCTTGTAAGTGCTCCGGTCGGTGACGTTGTGATGTTCAGGGCGAGGCAGGGGCGTCTCTGGCAAGGACTTCGGACGGAGGCGCACTCGATGTGCCTTGAGGACGAGGACACAGCCAGGGGCGCAACTGGACGTCCTGAACGCGGCGAACGTTGCCGGTCGGTGCACTGAGGAGGAGGCCGCGGTGTGGAGGCCGGCGAGTGTCGATAGGCCTACGGGCGTGTTCATCGGCCTGATCATCGTCTCGCTGGTGCTGGTCACCGTCGATCTCCGGGCCAGCGGCGCCGGCATCGGAGCAACCTTGCGTGAGGGAGTTCAGACGGTGTTCACCCCGGTCCAGCGGGTGGTGGCGGCGGGTACGCGTCCGGTGGCCGAGTTCTTCGAGGACCTATCAGACATCTTCAGCCTTCGAGGCGACAATCGGAGGCTTCGGGACGAAGTGATAGACCTCGAGCGCCGGCTGGTGGAAGCCGAGAGTCTGGAGCACCGCGTAGCCGAATTGGAGGCCATACTCGGCCTCGAACTCCCCGAGGAACTCGATTCGATAGTTGCCCAGGTCCTGGCCGTCGGTGTTTCTGAGTTCGATCACTCGCGGGTGATCGATCGGGGCCGCTCCGACGGAATCACAGTCGACATGCCGGTGGTCGACGAGGGGGGTTTGGTCGGTCGGGTGGTCTCGGTCACCTCTGATGTGGCACGGGTCCGGCTGATCACCGATCCGTCAATTCGGGTGGCGGTCAGGATCGAGCGAACCGGGGAGACGGGGGTGCTCACCGGTCGTGGATCGGCGCCGATGGTGCTGGAGATGTTCAACACCGATGCCGCAGTGGTCGAAGGTGACATTCTCATCACCGCCGATGGTCGCTTTCCGGCCGGAATTCCGGTTGCCCGGGTTCTCGAACCGGCCCGGTCGGAGGTTGGCTTCTCACTTCGTACAATCGCAGAGCCGACTGCCGAGGTAACACGCATCGATTTTGTCCGAGTGCTGGTGTTCACCCGCGATCAGGTCGGAATCCAGGATCTGGAGGATCTGGAACGGCCGCCGATCATTATTCCGGCGGACCAAGCGCCGGCGGAAGGAGAATCGGAGGAGGGTCTCCCAACCGACACCAAATTTCCCACCGGTGAGGGTGAGGGTGAGGGTGTGACCGGGCAGGATCCGGGGACCACGGGAGGGGGCGGCTGATGAATACCGCCCTCAAGTACCGCAGGATAGCAGTGACCGTGTTCTCGATCATCGCGGCCACCGCGTTGCAGACGACCTTGTTCGTCCGATTCCGCCCGTTCGACGCCGCCCCGGCCTTGGTCTTGCTGGTGGTCATTGCATTGGCCCGGCACCTTCCGGCGGAGTTTGCACTGTTTACCGGATTTGCCGCCGGGTTGCTCGAAGATCTGCTGTCACAATCCCCATTGGGGCTGTGGGCGCTCACCCTGACGACCGTCGCCTATTTCGTGGTCAGGGCGCGGGATCGGATGGAGGAGGACTCCGCCCTGCTCATCCCGTTGGTATTCGTGCTCACGCTTGGGGCCATCACGCTATTTGCGGTTCTCGGTACGATCTTTGGTGAGAAGACGCTTGCCGACGCCGGATTCGTGCGCAAGATCCTCGTGCCTTCCATCTACAACGTTGTTCTCGCCAGCGCCGCTCTGCCCTTCTTCAGCTGGGCGCTCGGTGTCCGCCAGCCAGCGAATCTGTACCAGACATGAACTTCGGGTGGCGACTTGTCGCCATTGGCACCCTCGTAGCCGGGCTGTTCGGCATCCTCGTTCTGCGACTCTGGTACCTCCAGGTCACCGAGGTCGAGGCGTCGCTGGAGGTGGCGTTCGAGCAGCGGATTCGGGTGGTCGAGATCGAGGCGCCTCGGGGAGACATCTTCGACAACAAGGGCAAGGAGTTGTTGGCCGGCACCGTCGCCACGCTGCGGGTCGTGGTTGATCGGAAGCTGATCGCCTTCGAGGAAGAGGAATTTCTCATCCAGAATCTCTCGGCATTGCTGGCGATTCCGGCGTCCGAGATTCGACGCGAGTTCGAGACTCGAGGACCCGGCGGCCGATTCCCGCTCGGTGATCAGATCACCCAGTCGACGGGGATCTCCGTCCTCGAGAACATAGAAGACTTTCCCGGAGTCACGATCGAACCGGTACCGTTTCGCATCTATCCGCTGCTCGAGACTGCCGCCCACATCGTGGGTTATGTCGGTTCTCCGAACGACGACGATCTGGAACGAACCGACATCGACATCAATGATCAGGTCGGCAAGTTCGGCATCGAGGGGTCGTACGATCGCCTGCTTCGCGGGACTCCGGGTCAGATCATCTACCGGGTGAACGCCAAAGGCGAGATTCTGGGGGTGCTGGAGGAGCGGCCTCCGAAACCGGGCGGTTCGGTGATCACGACGATCGACCTCGATGTTCAGCGCTTCGTCGAGGACACCCTCATTTCGGGCGTCCTGCTCGCTCGGCAGGAAGAGACTGCTCGGCGGGAAGAGGAGCAATCTGCTCGGCGGGAAGAGGAGCAATCAATCTTCCGCGGCGCCGCGGTGGTGATCGATGTGACCGATGGATCGATTATCGCGATGGCGTCGGTGCCCGCCTTCGACCCCTCCATCTTCAGCGACGGGCGTTTGTCACAGGACGAGTGGCAGGGCCTGGCGGAGAAGGCGGTGTTCAACAACTTTGCCATCCAGGGCCTCTTTCCCCCCGGCTCGTCGTTCAAGGTGATTGTGAATGCTCTCGCTCGTCAGAGGCGGATTTCTCCGGTGCTCGAGGCGGAGTACGAAGAAATCGTCGATCAGGTGGCCGATCCAACGGCGTTCTTCAGCGACGGTGAGCTCCTCTTTCCGAACACGCCGCCACTCAACGACTGGAAGGATGGGGGCCATGGGCTGGTCGATCTCTCGGAGTCGCTGGCTCAATCGGTCAACAGCTACTACTGGTCGATCGCACTGCGGATCTGGCGCCAGCGAGACGTCGATTGGCCCGAGAACCTCTTACAGGACTTTGCTCGCAGACTCAGCTTCGGCCACCGGACGGGTATCGATCTTCCGTTCGAGCAACCGGGCCTGGTTCCCGACCGGGAGTGGTTCCAGTTCAACCAACAGAATCAGACGGGGCTGGTCCGCAAGGAGGGCGGCTGGTCTGGCGGTGACCTGATGAACATCGCTACCGGCCAGGGTGCTTTGTCCGTGACTCCGTTGCAGATGGCCGTTGCCTACGCCGCGCTGGTAAACGGCGGCACGGTGTGGGAGCCGCGGGTGGTGGACTCGGTGCGCGACGCCGAGAACAATCTGCTGTTCACAAATGTGCCGAGTGCGGCCGACAAGATCGACTTCCGCCCTGGATTGGTCGACGAGCTCAAGGCAGATCTCAACCGCGTCGTCAACAGCGAGACCGGGACCGCCAAGAAGGCGTTCGAAGGGTTTTGCGACGACGACGTGCCCGATGACGAGTGTGCCGCTCTTCAGGAGGTTGGAGGCAAGACCGGCACCGCCGAGATTCGCCAGGCCACCGACCGGGTCGAGGCGATCGATACCGCCTGGTTCGTGGGCGCAGCGCCATTGTCTGACCCTCGCTGGGTGGTTGCCGTCGTCATCGATCAGGGCGGATCTGGAGGAAGGGTGGCGGCTCCGACCGCCCGCCGAATCTTCCAGTTCCTCATGGGCGAGAACCCGGATCCGGTGCGAGCAGGATCGGAGAGCGAGCGATGAGTCAGACGATCTCGGCCCAGGTTCAGCTGCGACCACAGATCGAGAGGAGTCGCCCCGATTTCGTGATGATCGGGATCATCGCGGTCCTCACCGCGCTCGGACTGCTCATGATCCTCAGCACCAGTGGCCCCCGACTCGAAGCGGAGGGATCTGTCCGCGCTTCACAGATGATCCGACAGTCGACCTTCGTCGTCCTCGGAGTCGTCACGTTCTTCGTGGCCACGATCCTCAGCGACCGTCAATGGCGGCTGCTGACCCCTTGGGTCTATGCCGTGACTTTGGCGCTTCTAGCGCTGGTGCTGGGAATCGGCGAGCTCATTGGGGGCGCGCAGCGCTGGATCCCGCTTGGCCTGTTCAACCTGCAGCCATCGGAGGTGGCCAAGCCGGCGGTGATTCTCGGCTTAGCTGCTTTGCTTGCCGGCGCGGTCGAGGGTCAGGTGAAGTGGTCGAGGATCTTCAAGGCCTTCGCATTGGTCGGGGTCCCCGCCATCCTCATCTTCCTGCAGCCCGATCTGGGGACGATGCTCGTCTTTGGTTTTGTGACGGTCGTCATGTTGTTTGCCGCCGGGACCGATGTGCGGCAGATCGTGATTCTCGGACTGGTTGCGATCGCAGCTCTCATCATCGCCATCGAAGCGGATCTTTTAGCCGAATACCAGGTCGACAGATTGACCGGCTTCCTGAGCCCGGGCGAGCAGACCCTGTCGATCAACTACAACCAGATCCAGAGCCAGATAGCCATCGGAGGCGGCGGAATGTTTGGCCAGGGCTTGTTCGAGGGCACGCAGACCAATCTGGCGTTCGTTCCGGCGCAGACAACGGATTTCATCTTCACCGCGGTTGCCGAGCAGCTCGGTTTTGCCGGTGCCGCTACGGTCATTGCGCTCTACTCGGTTCTGGTCCTGAGGCTGCTGATAATCGCCTCGACGGCACGCGACCGGTTTGGGCGATTAGTAGCGTCGGGCATGGCCGCGATGATTGCCTTCCACGTGTTTGTGAACATCGGGATGACGGTTGGCCTGTTACCCGTGACCGGGCTCCCGCTCCCGTTCCTGTCCTTTGGCGGGTCTTTCTACATCTCGACGCTGTTTGGTCTCGGGGTCGCTCACTCGATCTGGATTCATCGCAGTCGGATACCGCTCGGGGCGGTACCGGGCCGGGCCGTGTAGGAGTCGGTATCAGAGAGTCGGGTCTGAGGCAGCTTTCGGCATCGGCGGCCCGCCGCCGGGCTCGAGGGGGGTCGGTGTCGTAGGGACTGCCGTCGCCACCTCCCGAGCCAGCCCGAGGCGACCGATGCGGTTGGTTGGAGCGCTATGGTTTTGGGTCATGGATCGGCGTGGAGACAGAGGCTGGGTCGAAGTCATCACCGGCCCCATGTTCTCGGGTAAGAGCGAGGAGCTGATCCGCCGCATCACCCGCTATCAGATAGCTCGAGTCCCGGTCCAAACATTCAAACCGTTGCTGGATGATCGATTTGCTACGGACAAAGTGGTTTCGCATTCGTCGCTCTCCGTCGCCGCCGAGCCGGTCCCCGACAGCGATACCCTGTTGCGATCGGTGAAAGAACGCACCGAGGTGGTCGGCATCGACGAGGCCCAGTTCTTCGACGACGGCCTGGTGTCGGTCGTGGCGCAGTTGGCGGCGTCGGGCAAGAAGATCATCGTGGCCGGTCTCGACCTCGACTTTCTCGGACGGCCGTTCGAGCCGATTCCGACCCTGATGACCCACGCCGAGTACTTGATGAAGAGCCTGGCGGTTTGCCACAGATGCGGTGGGGCCGGGATGTACACCCAGCGAGTCATCGCTTCCGACGAGCTGGTGGTGCTGGGTGCCGAAGGCGCTTACGAAGCCCGGTGTCGTAGCTGCTTCGACCCCGGTGAGAGCCAACAGGAGCAGTTGGAGGTCTGAGGAGGAGGGATTAGGCACTAGGGGAGAAGGGACAGGTACCTAACACCTAATACCTAACACCTGGTCTATTGACCCTCGCCTGGTAGCCTCCGTTTGTCGGGCCCGGCAACGTCGCCCGGAGTTCATCCGACCGACCGGAGTATCGAGTGAGCAGTTCACACCTCAGCAGCTGCGTTCGTCGTCAGACGTCCGTCATTTGCCCTCCTCAGATCCGGGATGGTCGACGTCAGGATCCAGTACGCCCCGCCCGGGGCTTCGAAGGAGATTTTTCATGGGATTGTTTCGCAGGCGTGGCGCCCACGTGGTGCGCCGGGGGGTTGGCGACACCGCAGTCGAGGAGCGCAAGACAAGGCGGGTAGCCGGCCGCAAAGTTGAGATCAGGCGAGTCTTTGAGGTAGAGCAGTCCTCCAAGACAAAGGACCGCAAGCACAAGGACCGTTCCGGGCGAGGCCAATCGCGCCGTCGCCCGACGCGTAAGCAGCCGGAGATAATCGCTCCACCCCCGACCGAGCGGAAGCAGATGCTGGTCCGGCGGACACCGCACCAGACTCAGATCGTCGTTCTGGAGGGGTCGGTGCTGGTGGAGCATTATGTCGCACGGAGCGACAAGCAGATCCTCGCCGGGAACATCTACTTGGGGAAGGTCCGCAATGTGCTGCCCGGCATGGAGGCTGCATTCATCGACTTCGGGGAGGCCAAGAACGGCGTGTTGTATGCCGGCGATGTCCAGTCCGAAAACGGTCGGCGCAATCAGCGGATAGAAAAGATTCTGAAGGTGGGCGACGAGGTCCTGGTGCAGGTGGTCAAGGATGCGATGGGCCACAAGGGAGCCCGACTGACCAACGAAATCAACCTGAGCGGTCGCTACGTGGTCCTCGACCCGAATGCCACGAAGCCGGGTATAAGTCGGCGTCTGTCCGACCGCGAGCGGGACCGGCTGCGTCGGATAGCCGAGGATTTGAGGCCCGACGGATTTGGGGTGATCGTCCGGACAGCCGCTGAAGGTGCTACCAAGGAGGAGATCCGGGCCGATATCGACCGGCTCATGAAGACCTGGACCGAAATTTCTGCCTCAGTTTCCAACGGCAGCGCGCCCCGCCTCGTCTACGAAGAGCCGCCGCTGGTAATTCGCGTGATCCGTGAGCACTTCACGAAGGATTTCAAGCGTCTCCTCATCGGGGACCCATCAGTTCACGAGATGGTGATCGCCTACCTCAAGGACACCGATCCCGATCTCGTCGAGAGTGTTCAGCAGTATTCGGACGAACTTCCGCTGTTCGAGCGGTTCCATGTGGAGGATCAGCTTCGCAAGGCCCTCGACCGCAAGGTCTGGCTTCCATCCGGCGGTCACATCGCCATCGACCGCACCGAGGCGCTGGTGGTAATCGATGTCAACACCGGCAGGTTCGTCGGTCATTCGAATCTCGAGGAGACGGTTCTTCAGAACAACCTCGAGGCTGCCGAGGAGATCGCTCATCAGCTGCGATTGCGGGACATCGGAGGCATCATCGTCATCGATTTCATCGACATGGAGATCGCCAAGAACAGAGAGGCTGTGCTGCTACGCCTCCGGGAGCAACTGGCCAAGGACAAGACCCGTACCCAGGTGTTCGACGTTTCCAATCTGGGACTGGTCGAGATGACGCGCAAGAACGTGTCGGAGGGATTGCTCGAGACATTTTCGCATGTTTGCCCCGAGTGCTCCGGTCGCGGCGTGGTGCTCTACGAGGACGCCGCCGCCACCGGGGGAGCCATTCCCGTGGTCGATTCCGAGGAATAAGAGGCGCGCCGATAGGAGCCGTTGCCCGTCTCCCGTTTTTCGAATGATGTTGCTGCGAGCTGTTGTGAACTCTGAAGCCACCGGGACCCGACTCCCGAAAACGGGGAACGGGGAAGCGGCTCGATTGATCCGCACCACATGAGCCGCGCCGCCCCTAGATGCGTGAGCGCGGCAGACCGTTGCGGGGTGTGATTCTGGGGCGAAGTCACCACCGTCGGTGTTGCGGGCCAACACCACGAGGCAGGGGTTGTCCGTCGACCCACTAAGATGCCGCCCGATCCCCCCTCGAGGTTTCTTTAGACATGTACGCCATCATCCGCACAGGCGGCAAGCAAGCAAAGGTAAAGGAAGGCGATGTCATCGATGTCGAGCGTCTGCGCGGCGACGGCGATGATTTATCCTTCACTCCGTTGCTCGTTGTAAACGATAAGGGCAAGGTCTTCTCGGGTCGTGAGACGCTGAAGACGGCCAAGGTGACGGCCAAGGTGATCGGCGACGGCGCCGGGCAGAAGATCGATATCTTCAAATACAAGGCCAAGACCGGCTATCGCCGACGCAGTGGACATCGTCAGAAGTTCACCACGATCGAGATCACCAAGATTCAGCCCCCCAAGGCGACGAAGAAGACAACAGACGAGGCATCGGCCGAAGAAGGCAAGGAGGCCTGACATGTCCAAGACCAAGGGCGGCGGCTCCACCAAGAACGGCCGCGATTCACACGCAAAGCGGCTCGGGCCGAAGGTATTCGACGGGCAGCAGGTGAAGTCCGGCGCGATTCTGGTTCGCCAGCGAGGCACCAAGATCCATCCCGGTCGCAACGTCGGTAAGGGTGGTGACGACACGCTCTTCGCCACTTCTGAGGGTGTGGTCAGCTATGGCAAGCGGCGCGGTCGCCGCGAAGTCAGCGTCCTCGAACAGACCTGAGCCCAGGTCGGGGAACCGGGGGGCTGCTGAGCGACGGCACTTTTCACCAGACTCCCGACTCGAGCCGTGTTCGTAGATCAGGTACGCGTCCACCTGCGCGCCGGTGACGGCGGGGCGGGCGTCGCCTCGTTCAAACGACAGCGGGGGAAGCCGCGTGGTCGCCCCGAAGGCGGTTCCGGCGGCAACGGCGGCGCCGTCGTCATCGAGGCTTCTGAACGCGCCAGCACCCTCCTCGACTACCAGCGACGCCCGCACCGGGGCGCCGCCAACGGCACTCACGGACGTGGCGACCTCCAGCACGGACGTTCCGGAGCCGACGAGGTGCTTCTGGTGCCGACCGGCACCATCGTGCGTGAACTCGACGGCACGGTCATTGCTGATCTCGCCCAGCCGGGGCAGCGGGTCACCGTTGTGGCCGGTGGTCGCGGAGGGAAGGGCAATGCCGCTCTGATGAGCCGAGCCAACGTCGCTCCGAACTTCGCCGAGCAGGGAGAATACGGCGAGGAACGGGAGCTGATTCTCGAACTGAAGCTGTTAGCGGACGCGGCCCTCATCGGATTCCCCAATGCGGGGAAGAGCACGTTCGTCTCACGGGTGTCGGCGGCGAAACCGAAGATCGCCGATTACCCCTTTACCACTCTCGAGCCCAATCTCGGTGTGGTCGAGATTGGCGATCGGCGGTTTGTTCTGGCCGACATCCCGGGACTGGTGGAAGGAGCCGCAGACGGAAAGGGGCTTGGGCACTCCTTCCTGCGACACGCCGAGCGGGCCCGAGCCTTGGTCATTCTCCTCGACCCATCACCGCTTCAGGAGATCGACTGTGTCGAGCAGTTGCAGGTTCTGCGTGCTGAACTGGAGGCTCACGATCCGGAGCTCGCGGCCCGCGCTGAGATCGTTGCGGTGGCCAAGCTCGATCTCGGGCCCGTCGACGAGACGTTGCAGCGACTTCGTGACATCGGGGTCGATCCGTTCGTGGTGTCTGCCGTCACCGGTAACGGCGTCGAGCCGCTCCTTCACGCTATTGCCGATGCCGTCGACCGTGCCGAGCGGGAGGCTCCGCACGGCGAGGGCTTCCTGCTGCATCGTCCGGTGCCTCCGAGCTACTCGATAGAACACGATGGGGAGCGGTGGGTGGTCTCCGGCCTGCTGGCCGAGAGGGCTGTTGCAATCGACGATCTCACCAAGCCCGAGGCAGCCGACTTCGCGGCACGCCGTCTGACTGCCGCCGGGGTCGACGCCGCGCTGCGAGCGGCCGGTGCCAAGCCGGGCGACGAGGTGCAGATCGGCGAGATCGTGTTCGAATTCTCCGACGACGGCTGAGAGGCTCGACGGCAAGGCTGGCGGGAGTCGCCTCCAGACGGATGGATCATCGATTGTCGACTGCGCATACACTCGGGTCCCATGCCGACGGCATCACCAGCCTCGATCGCCGCCGCCCTGGAGGCGGTGGGATATCTGCCCGACGACCACATTGCTCAGGTCGTGTTCCTGGCCGAGCGACTAGACAAGCCCATCTTGGTCGAAGGCCCTGCCGGGGTCGGCAAGACCGAGCTCGCCAAGGCGCTGGCATCGGTGCACGGTCGTAGGCTGATTCGGCTTCAGTGCTACGAGGGGCTCGACGAGGCTAAGACGCTCTACGAGTGGAACTACCGAAAGCAGCTGCTCCGTATCCAGGCCGACGCCCATACGGATTGGTCGGAGTTGGCCGGAGACATTTTCAGCGAGGAGTTCCTGTTGACTCGACCGCTGCTGGAGGCGATCAGGTCGACGGATCCGGTGGTACTCCTGATCGACGAGATTGATCGAGTGGAAATGGAGACCGAAGCGTTGATGCTCGAGGTGCTCAGCGAATTTCAGGTTTCAATTCCCGAACTCGGGACCATCGAGGCATCGAGCCGACCGATGGTTCTCCTGACCTCGAACAACACCCGCGAGCTGTCGGAGGCCCTGAAGCGAAGGTGCCTGTTCCTACACATCGACTACCCCTCGATCGAGCGGGAGACGGCGATCCTTGTCGCCAGAGTCCCTGAGTTACCACGGGTGCTGGCCGAGAGCATGGCGCGGATCGTTGCATCGATCAGGTCCGAGCCGATACGCAAGCCGCCGTCCATCAGCGAGTCGCTCGACTGGGCCCGCACCCTGATCGCTCTGGGCATCGACCAATTGGATGAGGCCGCGGTCACAGAGACTCTTCACGTGCTGCTCAAGTATCAGGCAGATGTGGACAAGGTCGCGGCTGTCCTCGCAAAGTCGTGATGCTTCGGATTCTCACGGGTTTCGTCGAGGAGCTGAGGGCTGTTGGCATCCCGGTCTCGATGGTCGAGACGATCGACGCCGCTCGAGGAATCGAATACGTCGATCTGGGGTCGCGCTCGGCGCTCAGGGCGGTGTTGGGCTCGACTCTGGTCAAGAACGCTCGTCACTACTCAGCCTTCGAGGCGGCTTTCGAGGCCTATTTCTCGGCGGTGGGTCCCCGGGCGGGGTCGGTGGAGGATCAGGCCCGTAGCGAGGATGCCAGAGTCCTCCTAGCCGGTCTCTCCGGTGCCGCAGGGCTGAGCGGCGGCGGGGATGGAGACGATGCATCCGACCTGGTGTCGGCACTGTTGCGGGCGCTGCAGGACCGGGACCAAGCGCTGTTACAGGCTGTCGTGAGAGCGTCGGTAGATCGGTTGGCGGCGATAGAGCCGGGACGACCGGTCGGTGGCGCCTATTACCTGTATCGGGTGATGCGGCGCCTCGAACTGGAGAAGGTAGGCGCCGAACTGACGGACGTCGCTGCTCGAGATGCGACCTCTTCATTGGAGCGAAGGCTGGTGTCTGAGGAGATTGAAAGACGGCTCACCGAGTTCCGCCAGATGCTGCGCTCCGAGATCCGGAAGCGTCTGGTTGCCGACCGTGGCCCGCAGGCGGTGGCGCGAACGTTGCGCCGCCCCCTGGTCGAGGACATCGATCTGATGGCGGCGACACGCGACCAGCTCGTCGAGGCGGAGCGAGTCGTGCACCAGTTGAGTCGTCGTCTGGCGACCAGGTTGTCACAGCGACGGCGACAACACAACAGAGGCCGTCTCGACATACGCCGAACGATACGGGCGTCTCTGTCGACTGGAGGGGTGCCGGTGGATCCCCGCTTCAGGAGGCCACGCCCGGGAAGACCGGAGATCGTGCTGCTGTGTGACATCTCGGGGTCGGTGGCGACCTTTGCCCGCTTCACGATGCAGATCGTCTACGCGATCGCAGCACAGTTCAGTCGGGTGAGGAGTTTCGCATTCATCGACGGGATGGATGAGGTCACATCGTTCTTTGGGCCGGGGACGGATTTCCCGACCGCGATGCGTCGCATCGGAGCGGAGGCGGAGGTGGTGTGGCTCGACGGCCACAGTGACTACGGAAACGCCTTTGCAACCTTCCGCGACCGATTCCTGGAGGATGCTGTGACCACAAGGACCACCGTCATCGTGACCGGAGATGCCCGCAGCAACTATCACGATGCCAATGTCGAGGCGCTGCGCGATATCTCTCGGAGTGCGCGTGCGCTGTTCTGGTTGAATCCCGAGCAGCAGCGGTACTGGGACACCGGCGACTCGATCATGGGGGCATATTCTCCCTGGTGTGACGAGGTATCAGAGGTGAGGAATCTTCGCCAGTTGGAGCGGTTTGTCGAGAAGGTGTCAATTCCGACCACGAGGCCGATTCGACCGATCGCCTGATGGCCCCGAACCGTAGAAGGGGTCTTGAGACTCAAGGTCGATGGGAAGGTGGTCGATAGGTTCCAGGAAGCGAACGCCCGGTTCGCGGAAGGGATCTGTCGTGGCCCAGCGTGTTCTCGTCGTCGAGGACTCCCTCGTCATCCAGCGGCTCATCAGAGTTTCACTGCGCCCGGCCGGTGTCGAGGTCGACACTCGGGACGATGGACCGACCGGACTCGAGGCTGCGCTCGAGGATCCACCCGCATTGCTCATCCTTGATGTCGGTCTGCCGCGAATGGACGGGTGGGAGGTCTTGGAGCGGATCCGAAACGATGAGAGAACCAGTGATCTGAAGGTGCTGGTCCTCACCGCTCACGCTCAGGAAGAAACCCGTGAGCGCGCCGACCGCGGCGGTGCCGATGCGTTTCTCACCAAGCCGTTCCGTCCGGACGATCTGAGGGCTGTCGCTCTGTCGCTTCTGGGAGAGTCCGAGTTGGAAGTCGGCGTTGCTTAGAGAGACGGGGATTGGGGGCCTGGATCGGATGAAGCCGTTCCCCGTTTCCCTAATCAAGTCCCGGTAACCACAGGCGCCACCACCGCTTCAGCAATACCGTTCGGGAGACGGGCAACGGGGAACGTCGTTCCACGAGACCTCGCGGCCCGTCGGCAGGCCGCGACCGGTTCACTGCGCTTCACCCCCCTAGGTCGAAGGCGCCGTCCGCATGACATACCACTGACCCCTCCCGCTGTGCGTCCGGTCGGGATACGGTGATGGCCTCCTTGCCATTCTTTCTCTTCGTCGTGATCCTCGGGTTGGGATGCCCTCTGCAGCCGCCCGTGCCCGGGGCAGTTGTCCGGCCGTTCGCACCGGAAGGCGCATACGGTGGCCATTGGGGCATCGATCTCTCTGCCGATGAGGGCTCGGTGGTGCGGGCGGCAGATCTGGGGGTGGTGACGTTTGCGGGTTCGGTGGCCGGTCGCCTGTCGGTCACGATCCATCACGGTGGGGGCGTGCGGACGTCGTATTCGTACCTGTCCTCTGTGATGGTGTCGGTCGGGTCGCTGGTCGCTTCGGGTGACATCTTGGGCACCAGCGGGACGGATCACGGGCGCCCTGCGGTGCACTATTCGCTCCGAATCGGAAGCACCTATCGGGCGCCTCCCATCCTCGGTTGCCGGCTGTTTCCGGCCGACGGTCTGAGCCTCGGGGGAGGAGCCAATGGGAGCGGACTCGGCGGGCTTGGGGTTGGGGCTCGGGCCACACCGCGATGAGCCTTATGCGAAGAGCCATGGGATGGCCTTAGCGCGGCGGCCTTGGTGGGCGCCCTAAGAGGCCGCGCGGAGGTGGTGAGGGTCGGTCGATATCGTTTCCCGTTTCCAGTTCCCCGCTTCCCGAATCAAGTCCCGGTAGCTTCAAGCACCACGACGGCTCCGGCAACACCATTCGGGAAACGGGAGACGGGCAACGGGAAACGTAGCCCTGCGAAGCCCGGCGTCGGGCCAACAGGCCGCGACCCGACTCCCTATCCGCTGAGCCTTTAAGTGGAGAATCCATCTCTTCGTTCTATCCTCGCGGCCGTGCGACGCGGCATCCTCGGCGGCACATTCGATCCACCACACTTGGCCCATCTGCTGGGCGGCGAGGCGGCGCATCGCGAGCTGGATCTCGACATGGTCTCCTTCATGCCGGCGGGTTCACCGTGGCAGAAGGCGGAACGTGATGTCACCGCCGCCTCGGATCGGTGGGAGATGACCGTTTTGGCCACCGGCGGCGTCGACTACTTCGAAGCGGATGATCGGGAGGTGCGGCGGTCGGGCTGGACATACACGATCGATACCCTCGAATCGCTCGACGACGCCGAAGATGTGGTTCTCATAGTCGGCGCAGACACCGCGGTCGGCTTGCCCAGCTGGTACCGAGCAGAAGACGTGATGGATCGGGTGGCGCTTGCAGTCATCCCTCGACCGGGGGTGACCCGTGAAGATGTGGCTCGAATCCTGGGGGAGCATCATTGGCTCGACGTTCCCGAGCTCCAGGTCAGCGGGACGATGCTGCGACACAGGGCGCGCCGGGGGGCGAGTATCAGGTTCTTCGTCCCCGAGATGGTTTACGACTACGTGAATCGGCACCGACTCTATGACTAGAGGCCGTCGTCGGATGGTGGTTGCGTTGGTCATCTTCGTCGCCGTCGGCGGGTTCTTTGGCCGGACCCAGCTGAGAATCGCCGCGGAGAACGTATTGGAGGCGGTCGGCGATTGGTCTACGAAGTTGCGTGACCTTGCAGCAGCAGAGCCGCAGTCCGAGGTCGAATTCCGTACCAGGGAAGGTGAGTCGGCAAGCGTGCTCATCGTCCTCGGGTCTGAGCCCAACTCCACAGCCTTCGCGCTGCTTGTGGCCGACCCCGGCGGCCCGCCGCTACTGGTTGTGCTGCCACAGGATCTCCTGGTGGGGGTCCCGGGATTTGGGGAGTTTCGATTGGTCGACGCTGTCACCTTCGGAGGCGCCGACCTTGCCGCCTTGTCCGTGGTGAATCAGTTTGGGATCCGGCTCGATGGCGTTGTCGCCCTTCCGAGCGGATCTGTCACCGGGGGCCTGCCCGGTCCGGTGGTGGTCGATCTCTCGGTGCCACTCTTTGTGGAGGCATCTGATGGTTCGGTGTCGCGAATCCTTTCGGCCGGAAGAACTGAAGTAACGGCCGATTTCGTCGAGACCCTGCTGGTCACGGCCGGTGCCGGCGACTCGTTCGAATGGATTCAGCGCCAGGGGTCGGCATGGCGCTCCATCCTGGACGCCATCGCGGAGTCTCCCGGGACCGCGGATCGCATCATGGCTCTCGGTGGCATCGATGCCGCGCTGGCGGCAGATCTCCTGGTGACGGTCGCAGCCGACCCCGATGCGTTCTTGGCGACGATCCCCGTCTCTTCTGCTGAGTCCTCCACCGGTGCCGCAGCTCTGGTTCCGGCGGGCGATCAGGCCGACGACTTTCTCCGGCAACGCCTCGGCCATCTTCTACTGCGGCCCGGTGGACGACCTCGTCTCGAGGTTCTCAACGGCAACGGGCGAATCGGGACCACGGCAGGCATTTCGGCGATTCTGATTCGGAACGGATTCCATCTGGTGAGGACCGACAACGCCGACGACTTCGACTACCAGGACACCCTGGTGGTGGCGCAGGGGAGCCATGCCGAGGCCTGGGCGCGTGAGGTGGTGGAGCTACTCGGCCGCGGATTACTCTTTCTCGAGGTCCGGGCACCTTCTGGGGTCGTCGACGTCTCTATCATCGTGGGCCACGACATCCCATCCGGAGAAGGGTGATCCTTCATCGCAATTCATCCTGAGACATCCAGGACCGCCCAGGTCGCGGCGATTGCTATTGATGACAAGAAGGGCCTCGACATCGCCCTGCTGGACGTCTCCGGGCTCATCGTGCTCACCGACGTCTTCATCATTGCCAGCGGGACCTCGCGGCGACACGTGATGACCCTTGCCGAGGAGACGGGGTTGCAACTCAAGACTCACGACCGGCGTCCGCTTCATCGCGAAGGCATGGAGGATGGGACCTGGGTTCTGCTCGATTACGGCGACGTGGTGGTCCACCTGTTCGACGTGGAAACCAGGGCCTATTACGACCTGGAGCGCTTGTGGGCAGATGCGCCGCGCCTGGCTTTCGAGCCGGCAGTTCCGTAATCGGCGACTGATACACTGCCGTTCGCTCGGGGGTGTAGCTCAGCTCGGCAGAGCACTTGCATGGCATGCAAGGGGTCAGGGGTTCAAATCCCCTCACCTCCACTTGAGAAGGCCCTTGTGTCACAAGGGTTTCCGGCCCTTAGGAGTTGAGCCGAGCGACTTTCAATCCGTCCAGAGTCCGCGAGGAGTCCGCGAGAGACCGCGCTCGGGCCACCTCGAGGGCATTGGCAGCTTCCTCGTCCCGCCCCTGGAAGAGGTGTCCGTAGACGTCATAGGTCGTGCGGATCGAAGCGTGGCCCAGGCGCTTCGAGACCACATACGGGTCCTCGCCTGCGGCTATGAGAAGCGCCACGTGGGTGTGGCGCAGGTCGTGCGGACGCATCGGCTCACCGACCGATTGCCGTACCGCCGGATACCACATCCGCCTCCGAAACTGGTTGAGCCGGAGCCGTCCACCCTCCGGAGCGGTGAACACGTAGCCGTCCTCACCCGGGTACGCCGCCAGGTGCGCCGCCAGTTCCTCGGCGAGGAAGGCAGGAAAGCTCACCGTGCGGCGAGCAGCCGGTGTCTTGAGCGGCTCCTCGACCCGGAGCTGGCGGCGGAGCAAGTCGAGCCGGTCCACCCGTAGGGCGGCGAGTTCGCCAGGACGGAGACCCGTGTACGCACCGCACAGCACGAAAGCCCGAAAGCGGGGTCGGATGGCTTCGGCGAGCGCTTCCGCCTCCTCGATGGAAAGGAACCGCTTCTCGGTTTGTTCGATCTTGGGCAGCGTGATCCTTCGACACGGAGACCGTGCCAGCCGCCTGTCTTCCACCGCAAGCTCGAGGACCATTCGAAAGAGGGTGTAGGCCCTGCGGACAGTAGAGGGCGAGTACCCCTCGGCCTTGAGATCGGCAACCCATCCCCGTACGTCCCCCGGCTCGATGGCTGAAAGTAGTGCTTGCTCGAAGGTGGGGAGGACAAGACTCCGGATCACCGAGTCGTCGCTCGCACGGGTCGATGCTGCCAAATTAACTCGGCCGGGTTGCACCTTGGCGTTCCACTCTCCGAAGGTGATACGGGCGAGGCGGGGATCGGTCCATTCGCCGCGCAGCTTGTCGGCTTCCACGGTCGCCAGGAATGCTTCGGCGCTACCCTTGCGGGGGAAGTTACGGGCCCGCTCCCGTCCATCCGGTGCCCGGTAGCGGGCCTGCCAGCTGCCGGCCTGCGTCCTGCGGATGTGGCCCATGATCAGCTCCTCCGTCTGTGCGGTCGCCCTCGCGGGTTGTCAGGGCGTCCGCGGCCGTGCATGGTCGCACGAGCTCGCAACGCTCTCCCCGGGTCTCACCCTACGCCCGTCGCTCGAGCGTTTCAGCGGCGTCCACGGATGTGTTGTTCTCCGTCGAGTTGCTTGGTGATCCACCGCTCCAGGTCGCTCTGTCGGTAGCGAAGGTGCCGGCCGACACGGAAGCCGGGAGGACCAGTACCCAGGTACCGCCATGTGTAGATGGTTGCGACCGGTACGTTGAGGAGGGCAGCGAGTTCCTGAGCTGTGAGCAGCGGCTCGAGCTTCGGCATCCAGCGATCGTGGAGGACAACCCTTTCACTTCGTGATCATTTCGTTATCAATTCGCTCTCAACTCGGTTCTTTCCCCTGGTCAGAGACAGGTTCTTAGGACGGGGCGGTCGGACCGTGATGAACCGAACATCAGACCTGCGCACGCGACGACAGGGCGTTTGCGCGCATTCTGAAAGGGTTCCTGCGACTCGGCTGAAAGGGTTACGCCGTTTGATGGTGGGTCATGGAGCACCTCGGTGCAAACAGCATCGGCGTCGACGATACGACCGATCAGGCAATCCTCTACCAGGGTCCTCTGAGCCTCCGCCTGCGGGCTCATGCGACGCCGGAATCGAAGCTCTCACCTGCCCAACGAGTGCCCAAAAGACACCTCGATCTACCGGACGTCTCGGGTCGCAACCTCGCCGATGAGGACCGAACCCACGAGAACCGACCCACGGCCTGATTGAGCTTCAACATATCGACGCCGACTTGAGTGCATGCCAGCTACGGTTCTTGGCTGCTCCCTTGCCGGGCTACGCCGGCCGCCAGACCTGACAGCACCGCAGCGGTCGCCGGTACGGACCTAGTGTCCGATAACTCCCTTTCCCGGACACAAGCGCTGTGTGATGCTGGCGAACACACCAAGCCGAGCAGCCTGTTTCTGATGAGGTAACGCTGGGGGGATGCGACGG
>JACZWZ010000161.1 GCA_022571885.1 Acidobacteriota bacterium | reverse complement strand
CCATCCTTGGCGTAGCGCGGTCTCGTCGGCGGGCAGGTCGGCGAGGGGACCGCGCCGACGGTTCAGCAGGCGGGTGGCGTCGGCGATGCGTTGCTCGGTGACTTGGCGGATGGTGAGCCATTCGCGTCGGGTGATCTCGGCGGCGGCGAACATGGCGGCGGTTTCGTCGCGTCGCGATTCTGCGTCGGCGAGATCCCGGGCCGCTTTGGCTTCGGCGTCGTCGTCGCCGCTGTGGGCGGCGAGGGTCTTGGCCAGCTCGGGACCGGCGACTGCCATGATCACCGCCTCGCGGATTAGTTCATCGAGGGGGCCGGCGACCACGGTGAGCTTGCCGCATCCCGGCCGACCGGGCCGTGACACACAGGCGTAACGGGCCACCCGCCTACCGTTGGGATCCTTACGCCACGAGGTCCACAGCGGGCCGCCACACCGACCGCAGCGGGCGATCCCCGACAACAGATGCGTCGAAGGTCGTCCCGGTCGGGCCACCCGACGGATCCGGGCCGCCAATGTTTCCCACTGCGCCCGGTCCAGGATCGGTTCCCACTGCCCCTCGGCGACGATCTCACCCTTATAGGCCCGCAGCCCAGCAAGACGAGGGTTACGCAGCACCCCGGCCAGCGTCGTCGCCGACCACCCATAACGAGCCTTCTGCGGTGAGGCGATACCCCGCTGATTCCAATCCCGAGCCACCGAAGCAACCGTCTCCCCGGCGCCAACCCGCCGAGCAGCCTCCCGAATCAGATCAGCCTCGACGGGTCGGATGGTGGTCTTGTCGTCCTCCCAACCGAACGGACGGCGCGACCCCCGCGGCAACCCACGCCGCGCCGCCTGCTCGGCTTCGCGGGAGACCCGCTCACCCTTACGCTCCGATTCCTGACGGGCGACGGCCCCCATAATCCGGGCGGTGAGGCGCCCGGCGACGCTGCTCAGATCGGTGTCGCCCGACACGTTCGCCAACGCAACACCCAACCGGTCCGCCAACAGAATGAACTCCTCCAACTCGGCGGGACGTCGGGTCAGCCGATCCAAATCGACACAGATCACCCCGTCGCGACGCCCGGCCTCCAGGTCGTCGATCATCCGCCGATAGGCGGGCCGGACCGCCCCGTTGTACGCCGAGGTTGAACCATCGACATACACCTCAGCCACCGGCCATCCCTTGTCGGCAGCCAACTTGCGGCACAGCGCCTCCTGGCGGGCCACCCCCAGACGCTCACCCGTCTTATCGAGACTGATCCGACAGTAAATCGCAGCGGCGGCCGGTGTGGTCTTCACAGCCACGGTGAAACCTCCCATACGGCGTCACCGTCAGCCTATCGCCAACCGACGTGATAATCCAATGCTTAGATTGGCGAGGCTGGTCGGCCCTCCGTTGACCCAGTGCTCCACATGATGAGCGTCGCACCAGCGATGCGGCCGCTCGCACCCCCGATACCGACAGTGCCGGTCTCTGATGATCAACGCCTTGCGAATCGCAGCCGGAATCGAGCGAGTGGCTCGACCCACATCGAGAATCTCCGACGCTCCGCCAACGACGATCCGGGATACCGACGAGTCACAAGCGATTCGTCTCGTCGTCTCGGGGGTGATCACCGTTCCATCGTCGAGCTCGCACGGCTCGCCAGGCCCACCCCGGAGAGCTTCAAGACTCACGATCACCGACACATGGGGTCTGACCGCACCCATCATGGGGGTGTCGGCATACTCCAAGTAGTCGGCACAGATATCGGTCAACGCATCGGCGCGTCTTTGGGCCGGAGCCCGCACGTCGTCGGAATCGAGTTGTTGTGAGTCGGTGAGCGCCCTGAGGGCGGTGAGGACTATCTGGCCGCCTTCGGGGTCGAACTCACCATCGATGCGAACCATCCCACCCAGCGTCTCAGAGACATGAAGCCGACGCCTCTTATGCAGGTGCCCGGCGTCGGCGGCGGCCGCCCGCTGATCGGCAGCTTGCTTCCAATAGTCCACCGTCCGGCGGGAGTCCTTCATGGACATGCCGCTGATTGTGTCAACCAGCACCCCCTCGTCGCGGGAAAAGAACTCGTCGGACACCTTGGCGGCTGCGAGCAGCATCGCTACCCGCGCCCGATCCACCCGAGCGGTCGCAAACGCCTCCCGCACCTCGGGGTGCTTCTGCAGCTCCCGCGCCTCGGCGACCCGGCGCGACGCTTCTCCAGCGGAAACGCCTGCACGATCTCGAACAAAGGCGGCGGCACTCAGATACCCGGCGTCCTCATACCTACGATCGGAATCGATCCTGGCCAACCGCTCCGCCATCCTGGCTTGGAGCATCGTGACCTCACGCTCGAGCCGCAGATACTCGGCAACAGGACTCTCGTCCCATCTGCCGACACGCTCGGCTCGCATCGTCTCCATTCGCTCAACATATCGCCCAGGTATGACGAGAACCGCCAACCTCCGAGGGTCGTAAGACCGACCGAGCACCGCTCCGAAGACAGCAGCCGACAAGAGCTTGCTCAACCCCCAATCCGTGTTACTGTCTCGTCGGCCGCACCGGGTGGAGGCCAGCGCAACGTCGCTTCCCCGGTGATAGAACGGCGCACCTCTCACCCGGCTGGACCGCCTCTTCTGCCGCCCTCGACTGCATAGGCACCGAAGCCGCGCGATCGAGCGAGACCGGCAAATCCAGCAACTCCCCGAACCGGGGCAGGAGAAATCATGACGACCACGTTCGCCCATCTCGGGCTACCCGACCCGCTCGTCCGCATGCTCGCCAAGAACGACATCGTCGAGCCGTTCCCCGTGCAGGAGGCCACCATCCCCGATGTCCTGGCCGGACGAGATGTCTCCGGCAAGGCGCCTACCGGGTCCGGCAAGACCCTCGCATTCGGCCTCCCGCTTCTCGCCAGGGTCGACAAGGCGGGTAAGAACCGACCCCGAGCGCTGATCCTGGCGCCTACCCGCGAACTGGCCGAGCAGATAAAGCAAGATCTGGCTCCCCTGGCCAAGGCGGTCGGTCGCCGTGTATCCGCCGTCTACGGAGGCGTCTCCTACGGGCCGCAGAAGAATGCTCTGCGCAACGGAGTCGACGTGCTGGTGGCCACCCCCGGGCGACTCGAAGACCTCATCGAGCAACGCTCCGTCAACCTCGGCCAAACCGACTTCGTCGTGATCGACGAGGCCGACCGCATGGCCGACATGGGGTTCCTCCCTGCCGTGAGACGAATCCTCGACCGTACCGCACCCGACCGTCAGACGCTGCTGTTCTCAGCCACGCTCGACGGCGTGGTGGCGGTATTGAGCCGTGACTACCAGCGAGACCCGGTCCGCCACGAAGCCGGAACCGTCGAACCGGACACCAGCGATGCCCGGCACCACTTCTGGCTGGTGCAACACAACGCCCGCGTCCAGCACACCGCCGATGTCATCGACACTTCGGGTCGCACCATTGTGTTCACCCGCACCCGCCGCGGTGCCGACCGGCTCGCCAAGCAGCTCAAAAACATCAACATCAGTGCCGTCGCCATGCACGGTGGACGTTCTCAACAGCAGAGGAATCGGGCGCTCAAGGCCTTCTCGTCGGGTCGCGTTCAGGCGTTGATCGCGACCGACGTCGCCGCCAGAGGAATCCACGTCGATGACGTCGCATCCGTCATCCACTTCGATCCTCCGGCCGACTCCAAGGACTATCTCCATCGTTCGGGCCGCACCGCCCGGGCCGGCGCTCCCGGTTCGGTCGTCAGCCTCGTAACCGGCGACCAAAAGAGAGCGGTTCGTCGCATCCAAAGCGACCTCGATCTGCGAGCACCGATAGAGGCGCCTCATCTCGATGATCTGCACCGCGGCGGCCACCTCATCGGTGATCCCACGCCGCAGAAGCCGGGGCGCAAGTCCTCGACCGACCGAGCCGTGGCACGCCCACAAAGGCAGCCGCGCTCCGGCAGCAAACAAGCGCAGAGCCTCTACGTCACCAACCTGCCGTGGGGTGCCACCGAGGCCGACCTTTCCGCGCTGTTCGAACGCCATGGCGACGTTCATCAGACGACCATCATCATCGACCGACGCACCGGTCGCTCCAAAGGGTTCGGGTTCGTGGACATGTCGCCGCCGACCGCCCGGACAGCGGTCGACGCACTGAACGGAGCGACGCTCGACGGGCGGGAGATCACAGTTCGAATCGCCCGACCCCGGCGCTACGAGAACTGAGCCCGCCGGCAGTCGACGGCGACCCGCCAAGCGACACCGTCAGGCCGTCCACTTCCTCCCATGCAAGTGAATCACGACCGGCGCTCTGCCCACTCACTGGGTGGACATTGATTCCAGGTCGGGGCAGCAGATCGCAAAGAGCTACCGCTCCGACGGCTTGCCTGCAAGCTGCCAGAATCGGGGTGATGCGTTTCACCCTTGCCGTCCTCGCCGTGGACCCGGTGGCGGCACCGGCTCTCTCCCTAGATCTCGGCGGCGGCTCATCTGGCGGTTCCGAATGGTGACCGATCCGATAACCAGCCTCACCAACTCCCGTATCAAGACGGTGATAAAGCTCAGAAAGCGGCGCCAGCGTGACGCCACCGGTACCTTCATCGTGGAAGGCTATCGAGAGCTTTTCAGGTTGCTCGAAGCCGGCCGGAGCACACGAACACTGTTCATATCCCCCGAACTGTTCATCGGGTCCAACGAGCTCGATCTGGTGGCACGATGTCGCAAAACTGGCTCCGAGATCATCGAGGTGGCTGCCGCTCCCTTCCGCAAGGCTTCTTACCGAGATCGCCCCGAGGGGCTGCTCGCCATTGCAGACCAATTCGATACCAGCCTCGATCAGATACCGCTGCGCGCCGATCCCCTGGTGCTTGTGGTGGAGTCGATCGAGAAGCCGGGCAACCTCGGCACGATGCTGCGGACCGCCGAAGCAGCTGGACTATCCGGCATGATCGTCGCCGACCCGATGACGGATCCCTTCAACCCCAATGTCGTTCGGGCATCCCTGGGGACCCTATTTGCGGTGCCTCTGGCCATCACCGACACTGCCTCCGCCATCGCTCATCTTCGCTCGGCCGGGGTCAGCATCGTGGCCACCACTCCCGACGCTTCTCTCGCCCACCACCAGGCGGATCTGACCGGCCCCACGGCCATCGTCATCGGCTCCGAGCAATACGGACTCAGCGCCGATTGGCTCGAGGGGGCAGATACCAAAGTTATGATCCCGATGCCCGGTTCGGTCGACAGCCTGAACGCGGCGATGGCGGCCGGGATCGTCGTGTTCGAAGCGATCCGTCAACGTTCCTGACCGAATCGGCTCCTGACCGGGTGATTCCTGACTCAGCGAAAGGTCGCCCGTCGGTCCGCACCTCTCGTAGCTTTCGGGCGATGAAGTACTTCGCCTGAGGGTGATGACTAATGAGCGCTGAGGCTCATTGCCAGCAGCGGCCGACTCAGAGATCCGGTATCGAGGAAGAGGCTTTGAGGCCAAATGTGCCTCTGCTGGCTACTGCATCACCTAGCTGTCGAACCACGAAGACTGACCGTCCGTCAGCCGGCGTATTCCTCATCAGTCACCTTGCGGACGCCCCACTCCGTCGCCCCGCCGTAGGTAATCCAGAGGTGAGT
>JACZWZ010000037.1:5423-21208 GCA_022571885.1 Acidobacteriota bacterium | reverse complement strand
CGGAAAGGCAAACAGAGTGATCCACAGGACCGCAATGAGCGCACCCATCAACAACCAGATTCGGCCGCTCCGGGTGAGCTCCCTCGGCAGCGGGGGCTTTTCTCCCGACGGCCTCCGGCGACGCCCGGACAGCACCACCCCGGCGACCCGAACCTGACGACGCTCCCCCAGGCCGCCGAGAGCCGATCCTGCCTGCGCCGCCGGCCGCTCACCGCCGGATGGTGTCGTGTCGGTCATGTAATCGCCATCCTCGACTGCCCGTGGATTTGAGTCTCGCACAACCAGTTGAGGCGCGCCGACGCACTCGAGACGCACCTACGCCAATCCATCCCACTCAAACAGGAGCCGCTCTTCCGTCTTTGGCTACCGCTCCTGGATTGCGGTTTCCCTCCCATGTGGGTCATAGACCCACTCGCCGCGAGTTCGCTCCCATTCCAGGCGTTCGCGTTCTTCGCCCTTCAGGGACGGGGTGACGAACAGCAGCAGGCTCGGCAGCACCAGCAGGGTCACCAGGACGGCCAGTGCGATCATCACTGCGGTCAGGACTCCGTACACGGCGAAGATCGGCATCGGCGCCATTCCCAGCACGCCGAACCCGGCTATGGATGTGAGAGCAGAAATTGTTAGCGCACCTCCCGTGCCTTCACCGGCGCGACGCAAGGCTGGGAACCGGCTGGGCTCGCCGGCCAGTTCCTCCTTGAACCGCACGGTGAAGTGGGTGGCGAAGTCAATACCGATACCGATGGAGATGGCGGCGATGGTCGCCGTTATCGGATTGATCGAGTAGTCGGCGAGATACATGAACCCGTAGACCCACGCCACCACCAGCAGAATCGGCACCACCGAGACCAGCGCGTACTTCAACGATCGCAGCATCAACGCCACGATCCCGAACGTCAGCACCAGCGCCAGCGGCAGCGACAACAGCATCGACCTGGTAAACGCGTTCAGGGTGTTGCGGAATGTGATCGGCTCCCCCGACACGCTGATCAGGTCGATGTCGGCCCCGGCCGTCGCCGTCCGAAGGTTCGCCGCGGCATCGTCGAGGGCTGCCCTGGTGGCATCGATGAGCGGACCGTCGGTGAGTGAGCCGATGATCACCTCGAGCCGGGTTCCCTGGGTGTCTCCGTCCAAGTAGAGGATCTTGCGAACCGTGTCCGGTGGGAAGGCAATCTCCTCACGGTCGTTGCGCAGTCCGTCCGTGGCGGCGACGGCGTACACCGCTGCCACCTGCTGGGAGGTGTCGGGATATCCATCTCCGTCGGTATCGGTTATCTCAACCCCCGTTGCGGAAGCCACATCAATGCGCGCCACCGATGATGCCGTGGCGAACCGTGCCAGGGTGATGGCGTTGTCGATTACTTCGATTTCTCCTTCGAAGTCGCGGGACAAATCGACACCCGAGTTGGTCACCTCATCGACCGCGGCTTGCATCGCAACCAAAGTCGCCGGAGCGGTGAGATCACCCTCGAGGTAGATGTAGCCGGTACCGATCCCAAGATCGCCGAAGTGGAACTCCTGGCGGTCGAGGCTCCGCACCGCGTCGGTTTCGCTCGACAGGAAGTCTTTGAACGAGAAGTCCGACCTGACCTGAAGCGCTCCCCACACTCCCAGCACCGCCAGCACCACCACTACCGGGATCGTGACCACCCGCCAGCGGGCCAAGAAATGGACCATAAAGCCGGCGAAAGGCAACCCGTGGCCAACTCCCTTGACTTTGTCGGACACGGCGACGCCCTTGTCTGCGGCCCGCCGGTTGCGGCGCCGCGACCACCGAAATGGCACATAGATGAACAACGGTGCGTACACCACCAGCGCCACCACCCCTATGACTGGAGCACCCACAGCCCCGGCCACTGAGACACCCGCCACGAGCGACGCCAGCAGGAACCCGAACTTGCTCGGAATACGCGGGCCACGGTTAACCGGAGCAGGCCCCATGGCGTCTTCGGTCGCCAGAACCAGCTTCGGTGTCAGCAACCCCAGAACCGCATAAGCCACCAGCAATGCGATCGCCGCACCCAGCCCAAACTGGACGATCATATCGATGCCCGAGATGGCGTTGGAGACAAACGCCGCCGCCGACGACAAGGCTGCCAGCGTCAAAGCCAGCATCACCGTCGACATGCCTACCGGGTATGCACGTTCGCGACTCTGGCCATGCACCTGGGCCTCTCGGGCGCGACCGATGGCGTGGATGAAGAAGTCGACGCCAAAGCTGATGATCGAAATCGGGACTATGAACCCGAGCAGCAAGCCACCCTTGAGGCCCACCAGCGCAAAGACCCCCTTGTAGATGACGGTGGTCACGACGAGACCGGCACCCACATACACCGCAGCCCAATAGGAGCGCAGCAGAATCCCGACGACGATGAGGATGATGACTACGGCCCCGAGGATGAACGGCAAGGCTTCCTCTGCCTGCTCCTCGAACGTGAGGTTGAAGTCGATACCCAGACCCAGCGCCGTGTAGTACTGCTGGTCGCCGCGCAACTCGGTCTGTACTTCGCGCAGCCAGCGCTCCGCCTCGAGGAACCGCTCGGTCTCGATGACGTCTGGGTCGGTCGAAGTCGTAGTTAGCTCAAACGTGTCGATGTCGTACATCACCAAGGCCTGGAAAGCAGGGCTCTCCCAAACCTCGATCTGCTGGCCCGCCACGGTGCCCGGTGTCACCGTCGCCAGACGCGACAGGGTCGACCGCAGCACGGCGGTCGACGCCTCCGGTGCCAACACGGCATCGAGCGCCACCTTGACGTCGGCGTCGGTAGCGCCCTTCAGGCCTCCGGCAAGTTCGGCGTCAACGGCATCTGCGATCGAGTAGACGTTGTCGATCTCGACGTTGAAATCTGTGCTGAACGTCGTAACCAGATGCGAGTTGAGTGGGTCATCGCGAAACTCGCGAGTTTCGGCTCGCAACGATTCCGAATTCGTAAGCCACTCCAGCAGTGCGTTGCGAGTCAGCACGTCTCTCTGATCGGCACCCTCGACCAGGAACAGAGCCCCCTGAAGCCCCGTGGTGACCGCGAAAACGTCTTCGACCCGTTGCTGGGTGTCGTAGATCTCACCCGACGGATCAAACTCCGGCTCATCGTCGGAGCCCAAGGCGGCGAATACACCCGCCATCAGCACGGCCAATACGAGAACCATCACCGTTACCAAGCGGTAGCGCCGATTCATCCACTCGAAGAACTTCTGTCCCATCCCACTCTCCTCAGTCTTAGTCGCCAATCTCCGGTCTAGTTCTCTTCCACGCGCCTCAGCCGATCTATCACTCGGCTCGGTTCTCGGTCCTCCCACTCCCCGAACCATCAGAAGACCGCCACCCAACAGCGAAATCACACCGAACGCAAACACGCCCCATGCCACTGCCACGAAATTGGAGAGCCTGACACCGCGCACCAGGCTGGCGTCGACCCCGAACGAACCGTCGGCGTTCATCACCACAACCGACCACTCGCCTTGTTCCACCGACCAGTCCAACGTCTGGATCCCGGAGCCCTCCACCGAGGCAACCCACAAAATTTCCCGGCCGGGAGCACCGGGGCTCGAAGTGCCGCTGTGATGCACATAGTCGACATCCGAGCCATCAAAACGGATTGCGTCGACCTCGTCGTAGGCGACACCAGTCAGATAGGCCTCAACGTCGCTGGAAGCTCCGATCCCGAGAAAGAGGCTCGACCCATCGTTCGAGGATCCCTTCACCCTTATGTCCACAGCGTCGGTCAGCCGGTCGGCCACCCAACCCGGAGTGTCCGTGAGCACGTCCACCGCCTCGGACGTAATCGCAAACGACGACCGTTCAAACCGATCCCCGTCCGACAAGAAGAAATCGTCGGCCCCACGATCTGCGATGAGACCGACTATCGCCGCGGCCACAGCCGCAACACCCACCAAAAGACCAAGAACCCCAAAAACGATTTTCACGACCCGCAATTCTCGACCTTCCCTATGTGTCGGCAACCCTAACCCTGAACACCCTTCCCGCGAAAATCGACGCGATCAACGCATTTTGGGAGAGACTCCGGAACACTACCGATCGCTGGCTAGGTCGGCGGCCCGGTCGACTCTCTCAGGCGATTAGTGATCGACGTAGTCAAGACGCCCGCCCGGGCTAAAACCCGAGGGGGCCATCTGGCCCTAATGCCGGTTCAGCGTTCCGGCCTATGCTGCTCTCCCCGACGCGGCTTTCTGTCGCGGGAGAGCAGAGCGAAATGGCCAAGAACAATGTTCGTACTGAGACCATCGAGGTCAAGGGCGATCGCCTGCTCGCCAAGATCAAAGAGATCGTGCATGAGGGAAATGTCCGTCGAATCACCATCACCAATGAAAAGGGCAAACGTCTGCTGGTGATCCCCCTCACGCTCGGAGTGGTCGGGGCCGTGTTACTCCCGGTCTACGCGGCGGTGGGTGCCCTCGCGGCGGTCCTGAGCAAATGCAGCGTCGAAGTGGAGCGAGTCGTCAGGGACTGAACTCTGTCTAGGACCTGACCCTTCTGGGCACACCTAACCTCGGCCGCAGTAGTGCGACGCATCCCATCTACCTCTGTCAAGAACCTCGACGAGGTAGCCGCACGCCTCGCAGAACATCCCGGACCGCTCACCCTGATCTTTGACGCCGACAACACGTTGGTACCTCAGGGTGCTTCTTCCGCCGAGTTCGAACACCGCGTGAACGCTGTAATCGATCGATTCGAAAGCATGGCGTCGGTTGAGCGGGTGATCGTTCTCAGCAACGGTCCGCAACGCGGCGCCGATCGGGTAATCGGCCGGGGAAACAAACCATGGACCAACGGGCGTCGCCTCGGATTAGCGCGACGCTCCGCCACACCAATATGGGTCATCGGGGACCAAGTAATTACCGACGGAGTTCTAGCTTGGCGACTCGGAGCGGAATTCTTCCTCCTCGCCATTGACCCTGCCGACGACTACCCGGGCCAGGCTCGAATGCGTCGGCTGGGGAGATTCGTCGCTCCACTGATCTTCCGCAAGACAGGAGTCAGCGATCCGCCCGATCGCAGCGGAAAGTGACCACCACGACCTCCTTCATCTCCGGCGAAATCCAGGCTATGGCGTCCAGCCCCGGAAGGGCTCAGGGGCTCTCGGGGTTAGTCGGGGGAAGTCCCCAATAGTCAGGGCCACCGCCAGAGCCGACACTGTGCACATGAGGACATTCGCCGAGACACAGGCACTGAGAGTCATCGAGCTCGCAACGACGCCGCTCATCCTGCTCGGAGCCGCTGTTGTGATGATCGTCGTCTTCACCGGACTCGCCGGCCGAATCGCCCTCTACCTAGAGACCCTTCCGGCCCGACTCGAGCAAGGTCGGCGCTACCCCCCACTAAACGACTCCGTCGTTTGACTCCCCCTCGAGGGTGATCTGTCGCGGTTAGTGCCCGACGGTGGGTTGGATCACTCTCCCCTCTGGGGGGAGTCAATCGGCCGCAGGCCGATTGGTGGGGGGGACTCACCAAGTCGCGGCAATCCCGCTGCCTATTGGACGCACACCGACACGGCGAACCGACCCACAAGACGCATCATCGAGTGGCTACCCAACCCGGCGCAACCACCCGGTGAAAGGCCACTACGACATACAAGACGCGTTGGTCCGACGGAGACGAAGACCAGCTACCCCCCACCAGCTCGCTTTGCTCGCTGACTCCCCCCAAAGGGGAGAGTATTCAGAACAGAACCGTCGGCCCTATCGCGCAACCCGACACCCAGAGGGGGAGAGTTGTCAGACCCCCTCCAAACGCCTACGGCGATTGACTTCCCCTCAAGGGGGAGTGATTCTTCAGTCGGGACGGCCGGATTCGAACCGGCGACCTCATCGTCCCGAACGATGCGCGCTACCAAGCTGCGCTACGTCCCGTCGGGACCCGGGAGTGTAGTGGGAGGCGATCCCGCGGAGTCAGGCGACGACCAGCTCGGCGATCTGAACGGCGTTGAGCGCCGCTCCCTTGCGGAGATTGTCGCCGACGACCCAAAAAGAAAGACCACCCGGCCGGCCCAGCGTCGGTCGGAGTCGACCTGCCAGCACCTCATCGATCCCGGCAGCATCGAGTGGAGTGGGCACCTTCTCCGACCAGAGTTCGATTCCGGGTGCTGCTCCAATGAGTTCCTCGGCTTCGGCGACACTCATGTCGCGCTCGAACCACACCGAGGCGGCGATGCCGTGGCTCACCAGCACCGGAACCCTGACGCAGGTCGGTTCAATCGCTACATCCGGCGCTGCGAGAATCTTGCGGGTCTCGTTTACCAGCTTGAGCTCCTCGTCGGTGTAGCCCTCGCTCACCTCGGACCCAGCAAACGGAACCACGTTCCATCCGATCGGGCGAGCGTAGAGACCACCGGCCGGCTCCTTCCAAGTGCCATCGCAGAGCGCCTCGGTGTCCTTGCCGAAATGTTCGACCTCTTCGAGAAGAGTGGAAATCCCCCGCCGCCCCGATCCGGATACCGACTGGTAGGAGGTCGCCACCAACTCGGTGAGGGTGGCCGCTCGATGCAACGGGCCGAGCGCCATGAGGAGCACCATCGTCGTGCAATTCGGATTGGCAATGATGCCCTCGTGTTCCAGCACCGCTTGATCGTTGACGTCGGCTACCACCAGCGGGACCTTCGGATCCATCCTCCAGGCAGACGAGTTGTCCACGACAACCGCGCCGGCCTCAGCGAATCTGGGGGCGTACTCCTTGGACCGAGCGCCCCCGGCGGAAAAGAGGGCAATCTCGATCCCGGAAGGGTCGGCTTCGGCCAGATTCTCCACCGTCACCTCACCCCAGGCCGTGTCGATAGTGGTGCCCGCCGATCGTTCCGACGCCATGAGCCGCAACCGCCCAACCGGGAACTTCCGCCTGTCCAAGGTCGCCACCATCTCACGACCTACGGCTCCCGTGGCTCCTACGACCACGACCGAGAGATCACTCACCGTTGGCGTCCCCATCGAGGCCGAAGGCGCGGTGCAGACATTGCATGGCCCGATCCACGTCGGACTCGTCGATTACACACGAAACCCGAATCGAGGAAGTAGAAATCATGTCGATATTCACGCCTTCGTCTGCCAACTCGCGGAACATCGTGGCGGCAACCCCCGGCTCGGTTCGCATTCCGGATCCGACTATCGACAACCGAGCAATCTTCGACGTCACGTCGACACCAAGTGCCCCGACCTCGGAGGCCATGGCCTCGGCGACCGTGCGAGCCACGTCTGCGTGCTCCCTAGGGACGGTGAACGATATATCGGTGATGCCGCTCTGCGAGACGTTCTGCACAATCATGTCGACGCTCACACCTTCGACGGCCAGCGGTTCAAAGAGGGCGGCAGCCACCCCGGGACGGTCGGGCACGCCGTGCACCGTGATCTTGGTGGCCGCAGAGTCGTGTGCGATTCCGCGCACGATGGCCTGTTCCATCGTCTTCTCCTTCACCCAGGTTCCGGGGCCGTCGTTAAACGATGAGGCCACGTAGATCGGCACCCCGAAGCGCTTCCCGAATTCTACGGCCCGCGGCATCAGCACTCGCGCCCCTGCCGCCGCCAGCTCGAGCATCTCGTCGAACGATATCTCGTCGATCCTCCGCGCCGACTCGACCACCCGGGGGTCGGCGGTGAAAACTCCGTCCACATCGGTGTAGATCTCACACACATCGCCACCGAGAGCGGCAGCCATCGCGGCGGCAGTCGCATCCGACCCCCCGCGCCCCAATGTCGTGACTTCCTTGGTGTCGGGCGAGACACCCTGGAATCCGGCGACGATCACTACCTGTCCGGCATCGAGCGCTTCCCGAACTCGGAAGGGGCGGATGTCTTGGATCTTTGCTCCGCCGTGAGTGGTGTCGGTGAGAATCCCGGCTTGGGAGCCGGTAAAACTCACCGCCTCGACACCCAAGTCCTGAATGGCCATGGCCAGCAGTGCCATCGCCACCCGCTCTCCCGCGGTGAGCAACATGTCCATCTCGCGTGGGTGCTCGTTGGGACTCACCTCGGCGGAGAGGCGCAACAGGTCGTCCGTCGTGTCGCCCATCGCCGAGACGATCACCACCACATCGTCTCCGGACTTACGGCGGGCAGCCACACGGGCAGCGACATCGCGGATACGAGAGGCATCACCAACCGAGGTGCCGCCGTACTTCTGCACGACGAGAGACATAGCTCAGAGTGTATTAGGTAGTCGAACCAGTTAGGGCACTCTGTCGGCTCGAGTCTCCAGTCACCAGTCACCAGTCAGACACCCGACACCAACGGGATTCTTCCTGGTGACTGGGGACTGATGACTGGCAACTCTCCTAACCTCCCACCTCATGTTGCGCCGAACCCTTCCCGCCATCCTGCTCACGCTCGCCCTGGTCGCTGCTGCGTGCGGTGATGATGAAACCGCCAACTCGACCGTTGCTATCGGCGCGGTCGTTGACACGACCGGGGCTGCCGCCGATGACACGATCTCCACCGTCGAATACCTGGCCTTCCGGGCGCAGCCGACGTTCTGCGACGCCGACGCTCCCGAGCCGGCAACCGCGATGACCTTCTCCGAACCGGATGATCTCGAACTCAGCGGGGTGGTCACCGCGGTAATCACCACGTCGTGCGGGAACGTGGTAATCGAACTCGATGTCGATGCCGCGCCCGAGACGGTGAATTCATTCGTCTTCCTCGCCGAGCAAGGCTATTTCGATGGGACGGTTTCCCATCGGGTCGTCGACGGTTTCATGATTCAAGTCGGCGATCCCACCGCTACGGGTCGAGGTGGACCCGGGTACCTCATTTCCGACGAACTTCCAACCGAGGAAGGCTTCGTGTACTCCCGCGGCACGGTGGCGATGGCCAACGCCGGGGCCAATACAGGTGGCTCACAATTCTTTTTGGTCCTGGCTGACGCACCACTGCCTCCCTCGTTCAGTGTCTTCGGAACGGTGATCTCGGGACTCGACGTGATGGACCGGATCGCCGGAGTTCCCACCGTCGCACGCGCCACCGGACAGGAGCCGAGCAGCCCGATCGAGACCGTGTACATCGAGAGCGTGGCTATCCAGCGCTGATGGCGGTCGATCTCCACTCTCATTCGCGCTATTCGGATGGCAGCGACTCACCTACAGAGATCGTCACCATGGCCAAGAGTCTCGGTCTGAGCGCCATCGCGCTGACCGACCACGACCTGCTCGACGGGATCGACGAAGCTGCCGAAGTCGCCGGAACCGCCATTGAGCTCGTGCCGGGCACCGAGCTGTCGGTGCAATGGGAGGGCAAGGGAATGCACCTCCTGGCCTACTGGGTGGGACCCGACTCGCCGCTGGCGGGACGGCTGGATGGGATCCAACGAGGTCGGGTTGCCCGTAACCATGAAATGGTCGAGGCACTGGTCGGTCTGGGAATCGACATCTCGATGGAAGAACTGGAGGAAGAAGCCGGTGTCGGTGTCATCGGCCGTCCACATTTCGCGGCGATTCTGGTGCGCAAGAAGGCGGCCGACAACATGGGTGACGCATTCGACAGATATCTGGCAACGGGGCGTCCTGCCTACCGAGCCCGAAGCCGGATCGACGCAGCCGAAGCCATAGAGCTCGCTCGGGAGTCGGAGGCGGTGACGGTGGTGGCCCATCCGCACACCCTCGCCAACGGCGCCGACGAGTTCGGTCACCTTCTCCCCAAATTCGCCCAACTCGGAGCAGTCGGAGTCGAGTGCTATTGCGTCGACTACCCCCAATATTTGCGGGAGAACATGGCAGCCGCGGCCGAGGAGCTCGGACTCGTCGCCACCGGAGGGTCCGACTACCACGGCACATACAAGCCGGGCATCGCACTCGGCTCGGGCAAGGGTGATCTGCACGTCCCCGATTCATGCCTGGAGCGCCTCGCCGCGCGGCGGCCTCGAACGTAACCCTCCCCAACCACAAATCGGTCGAACGCAACGCTTTCCAGCCTCGACCACCGCAAACTTCTCAGGGACTAGTCACCACCCGCCGATATCTGAAAGGTGACCGAGTTCCGCGCCCGGTTAAGGCGCTTCGAGGCCCCGGTCGATTACGGGGAAATTCAGCAGTGGCTGCAGCAGGTTCGGGCCGCCGCGGCCTCGGTGATACTCGTGGCGACGTTGTTCGGAATCTACATCGGCGTAGCCGACATCGAGCTCTCGGCGGCGATGGCCGCCGTCGTGGTGGTCCATTCCCTGGTGCGGCGCCGGACACCGCATTCGGTTACGGAGGTTCTGGTAATCGACGCCGTCACAATTTCTGTCGGCCTGGGTGTGAGCGTTCAAGCTCACACTCCACTGGTGGGAGCAGCGGCGTATCTCATCGCGGCATCGGTCGCATTCGGTGGGCTCAAGACCCTGTTCTGGGCGCTCAGCGCCTTCGGCGCGTCGATCGCGCTCCGACCGCTACTCCCGGCTCCCGGTCCGACGACACTCCCCTTCGCCGGCGAGATGATCGGCTGGATAGCAGTCGCAGTATTCCTGAGCGCGGTAGCCCTCTCATTCCTGGCTGCGGCGACGGAGGTCTTCAAGACAAAGGGCGTGCAAGCCGCCGCGCTCGCTGCCGAACGCAAGGCCTCCCAGATGAAGAATGAGTTCGTGTCGATGATCACCCACGAACTCCGTACCCCTCTGACCAACATCTCAGGATTCATCGACACTCTCCAAGAGTCATGGAGGCTGCTCCCGCCCGAGGAAGTGGACGAGTTCCTCAAGATCGTCGTATCCGAATCAGAGCACCTGAAGAACCTCGTCGACGATGTGCTGGCCATCCCCAGACTCCAGGCGGGAAAACTCCTTATGGATCCGACCGACTTCGCTCTCAGAGCGGCGGCCTTCAAGGTCGTCGACCGGGTCTTCCCGGAGGCCGGGGCACGATCGGCGTCGGTCTCGATCGGAAGCAACGTGATAGTCCATGCCGACCCCCACCGGGTCGAGCAAATCCTTCGCAACCTCGTCGAAAACGCCCGCAAGTACGGTGGCGACACGGTGGCGGTCGAAGCGATCCCACTCGGCGACAAGTGGCAGATCGTGGTGAGCGACAACGGAACCGGGCTCACGAATGCCGATGGAGAACGCGTCTTCGGAGCCTTCGAACAAGTGACTACAGGCGACTCCCGCACCGAGACCGGATTCGGACTCGGACTGACGGTCGCCCGTCACCTAGTAGACGCCACCGGTGGACGCATCTGGTACGAGCCGGGATTCCCCGTCGGAGCCAGATTCTGCTTCACCCTCCCGGCAGCAAAACAGCAGCCCAGCGCCGGCGCTGTGGCGGACGTCGCCTAAGAGGCGACCGTTCTCAACGTCGTCGCGTCTTGCCATGACGACGCGCCTACCCAAATCTCAGGTGCGTGCGGTCGAGTTTCCCGTACCGGACGTCGTTGCACAATCCCTTGCGAACGCGTCTGCTCCCATCGCGAGAACGTGCGGTCGAGATTCCCGAATCCGGCCCACAGTTTTCGGAAAACGGAAAACGGAAAACGGGAAACGGGAAACGGACAACGGACAACGGACAACGGACAACGCCTAGTTGTCCCCTTCTGACTCGTCCGAGGTCACACTCCAGCCTTCGGTGTTCGGAGCCGGTCGGACGATCGGTGGAGCCACCTCGCGGGGACGACCGCTCAGAACCCAACGCCCCCGCAACGGACGTTTGCGCGGCGCCGCCGCCAGTGCCGTTCGTTCTTCCTCGAGTCGGGTAACCGCGGCGAGAATCGCGGCCGTGACCAACGGATCTGCTCCTCCGGCGACTTCGACGTTGTCAATCATGTGACCTCGACCAACTCGATGAGGGTTCCACCGAACGCCTCGGGATGAACGAACGCGATCCTATGACCCCCGCCACCGGTCCGAGGTTTCGTATCGACCAGGCGAGCACCCTGCTGCTCCAGGTGAATCAGAGCAGATTCGATGTCGGCCACCTGGAACGCGACGTGATGCAGACCCTCGCCGTTACGTTCTATGAAACGCCCCACCGGCGTGTCCCGGTCTAGCGGCTGCAACAGCTGAACATGGGAGCCACCGATCGGGATCATCGCCTCTTCCACCCCTTGGGATTCGACGACTTCGCGATACAGAGGCTCGACTCCGTACTGCTCCCGGAACCGCTCGAGAGCAACATCGAGATCGGCCACGGCCAGCGCAGTGTGATGAATGTTGAGCAGCAACACGCGTTGGAGCGTACCGGCACGACAACATCGCTGTTCGTGTCTGACCCACTAGTCACCAGTCACCAGTCCCCAGTCCGCATGTCCTCTGGCTAGAGACTGGCGACTGAGGACTGGCGACTGAATACCATCCCCCCCAAGGAGGCGAGACAATGTCCTCAGTCATCGTCGGAATCGCACGAACTCCACTCGGTCGCTTCGGAGGCGTCTACAAGACGGTGCAGGCAGTGGAACTCGGCGCCGTCGCCATCCGAGCAGCGCTCGAACGGTCCGGCGTCGAACCGACCCAGGTCGACGAGACACTGTTCGGACACGTCCTCCAGGCAGGCGCCGGCCAGATCACGGCCCGGCAGGCTGCCACCAGGGCGGGAGTCCCGATGACGGTCCCCGCCACGACGATCAACAAGGTGTGCCTGTCCGGCATGACGTCTATCGCCATGGCCGACAAAGACATCCGCCTCGGTGAAGCCACATTTGTGGTGGCCGGCGGGATGGAATCGATGACCAATGCCCCATACATCCTCCCCGACGGACGCTACGGATCCGGGATGGGCGATGCGACCATCGTCGATTCAATGACCCACGACGGCCTGTGGTGTTCCTTCGACCACTGCACGATGGGCGAGTCGTCCGACATGAAGAACGAGACACTCGGAATCGGGCGCGAAGAACAGGATCAGTGGTCGGTTGAGAGCCATCGCCGGGCGGCGCAGGCAACCGACGACGGACTCCTGGTCGATGAGATCACACCGGTTCTGATCCCGCGGCGCAACGGTGATCCGCTCGAAGTGAGCGAAGATGAAGGAATCCGTCGCCAAACCACGATGGACACCCTCGGCAAGCTCCGCCCGGCCTTCCGTGCTGATGGGACGATTACGGCCGGCAATGCGTCGCAGATCTCCGATGGAGCGGCGGCCGTCATCCTCGCCGATGAGGCGGCTGCCGATGCTGCCGGACTGCCGGTGCTCGCCCGGATCATCTCCTACGGCCAAATCGGCGGGCCGGATGCCTCCTTGCATGAACGGCCGGCCGAGGCGATGAAGGTTGCCCTGAAGCGCGCCTCGATGTCGGCCTCTGATCTCGAGGTGGTTGAGATCAACGAAGCATTCGCCGCGGTGGCTCTGTGGTCGGCGCGGATGCTCGACCTCGACCACGACAAGGTCAACGTCAACGGGGGAGCGGTGGCGCTGGGGCACCCGCTCGGAGCGACCGGGGCACGAATCACAGTCAGCCTCATCAACGCACTTCGAGCCCGTGGTGGTGGTGTCGGTGCCGCGTCGCTGTGCGGTGGCGGCGGACAGGGCGACGCCCTCATACTCGAGGTCACCGGATGAGCGCTCCAGACCACAACCTCGGCCTCGATCTCGCCCGGGTGACGGAGGCCGCGGCGATCGCGGCCGGAAGATGGCAAGGCCGTGGCGACAAGGACGCGGTCGATCAAGCGGCCGTCGATGCGATGCGAGCCGTCCTCGGGGACGTGGACATGGATGGCATCGTCATCATCGGCGAAGGCGAGAAGGATGAGGCTCCGATGCTCTTCAACGGTGAGCGAGTCGGAAAACGGCTGACCTCCACAGGTTGACGTAGCCGTCGATCCCGTAGACGGAACTCGGCTCACGGCCGAGGGCATGCCGGGAGCTCTTGCGGTGCTGGCACTTGCCGAACGCGGTTCGATGTATGCGCCCGGCAAGCTCGTCTACATGGACAAGATCGCCGTCGGCGAGGATGCCGTCGGAGTGGTAGATCTCGATGCCCCCATTGCCGACAACCTGGTCAAGGTGGCCAAGGCCAAAGGGAGAGAGATCAACGATCTGACCGCGATCATCCTCGACCGACCCCGTAACTCGAGCTGCATCGAAGAGGTTCGAAAGACCGGTGCCCGGATTCGGCTCATTCGCGATGGGGATATCTCGGCGGCGATCGCAACTGCTGTTGAGGACAGTGGAATCGACATCTTGATCGGGGTGGGCGGGTCACCGGAGGCGGTGACGGCCGCGTGCGCATTGATAGCCCTAGGCGGAGAAATGCAATGCCGTCTCTGGCCACGCGACGACTCGGAGAGGGAGTACGCCAAGGATGCCGGGCTCGATCTCACCGAAGTGATCGTCCTACGCCAACTGGTCGATTCCAACGACGTGTTCTTCGCCGCCACCGGTGTCACGACAGGCGAACTGCTCGATGGTGTGCGCTACCTGCCGGACGGGGGGCCGAGACCCACACCGTCGTGATGCGAGGCAAAACCGGCACCATCAGGTTCATGCAAGCCCGGCACCGGTTCGATCGAGTCTCGACCTCGATCGATCTCTACGACGTGTCGATGGACTCCAACCACGAGTCGTAGGCCGCAGCCACGACCGGCCAGGCGTATTGATCGACGCTGAATCGCATCACGGCGCCTATCTCCTGTGTATTGGGCACCGAGTCCAACGCCGCACTGAGCAATCCGATCGCGTCATCTTCTGACCGGTACAGCATCCGATCGGCGAACTCATCGGGTATCCGCTCCGGGTAGACCAGCCGGTCGGGAAGGATCGGGAACGCTCCCGCCGCCATCCCCTCGACCACGGAGACCCCAAAGAACTCCTGGAGAGCTGTGCTCATGATGACCGTTGATCGACCTAGGACATCCAGGTATTGATCCCGGTCGAGGTAGTCGTCCACAATGACGAGTTCACCGAGCGCCGCAATCGCCTCGTCATGGTCGGGGCGCTGCTTGACAAACCTCTCCCCGGTGAGGGCGATCCTGAATTGGACTCCTTCCGAGGCAACCCGGCGCACAACCCGGATGAAAGACGCTAGATCCTTATCCGGATCCCATCGATGATTCCACAGCACCAGCGGAGGGTCGTCCTTTCGGCTCGGAGCAATCCCTTCGAGTTCACAACCCACCGGAAGCACAATTGCTTTCTTCTCCACAGCATTCAGATACCGATGTTGGCGCTTGTCTGGGAACTCGTTGAGGAAGGCAGGCAGCGCCTCCAGAAGCGCCGAACGGTGAAACACAGAGTTGAACGCGACCGCGTCGGCGGCGATGAGCGAGGTCCAGTTGATGAGCCCGTAATTCCGCTCGGTTCGGCTGCGGCTGACAGCGGGATAGGTGATCTGGTTCTCGTGCACATACAGAGCCGTCGGAATCGATCCGAGACGCGACGACAACATCCCCCGTAATCCGGCGACGTCGACGAGCGAGGTGGCGAGAATGACGTCGGGACGCCCATGGAGGACTGCTGCCTCCTCGATTCCGGTGGCTAGTTCAACGAAACCTCCGGTGAGACGCCACTGCCAGAACGATCCCGGCAGCGTGATGAGATGCACCTGATGCTCACTGTGGCCGGCGTATCCCTCCGCCCAGGCTCGGTGGGAGCCGGAGTGGTAGGAGGAGGCGATGAAGATGCGCACCGCGTGAGTTTGGCCGATCAGGGCCAGCAGTTAGCAATTAGCAAGAGGGAACCACTCCCCCCTCGAGGGTGATCTGTCGCGGTTAGTGCCCGACGGTTGGTTGGATCACTCTCCCCTCTGGGGGGAGTCAGTCGGCCGCAGGCCGATTGGTGGGGGGACTCACCAAGTCGCGGCAATCCCGCTGCCTATTGGACGCACACCGGCTCGGCGAGCTGACCCACGAGACGCATGATCGAGTGGCTACCCAACCTGGCGAA
>JACZWZ010000037.1:0-5415 GCA_022571885.1 Acidobacteriota bacterium | reverse complement strand
GTTGGCCTGACGGAGACGACGATCGGATTCCCCCCACCAGCTCGCTTCGCTCGCTGACTCCCCCCAAAGGGGAGAGTGTTCAGAACAGAACCGTCGGCCCTACCGCGCAACCCGACACCTCGAGGGGGAGTCAAACGCCGAAGGCGTTTGGAGGGGGCCCTCCGACTCCGAGGCCTAGGAGGGGGGTCCTCCGACCAGAAGCCCCTACAGCTCCTGTCTCCCTGCCAGCGCTCTCCCCAGCGTTATCTCATCGGCATAGTCGAGGTCGCCTCCGACTGGAAGACCGCTGGCCAACCGGGTGACCTTGACACCGAGCGGCTTGAGAATCCGGGCGATGTACAACGCGGTGGTGTCTCCCTCGACATTCGGGTTGGTGGCAGCAATCACTTCCGTGACACCTTCGGCATCGATGCGGGCAACCAATTGGCGAATCCGCAACTGATCGGGGCCGATCCCCTCGATCGGAGAGATGGCCCCACCAAGTACGTGGTAGCGCCCCTTGAATTCCTGGGTCCGTTCGACGACGACGATGTCCTGAGCTCGCTCGACGACGCAGATTCCGCTGGGGTCGCGTCGAAGATCGCGACAGATCGAGCACTCCTCTTCATCAGTGATGTTGAAGCAGCGCGAGCAGAGCCGGACGGTCTCTCTCATTTCGATGATCGCATCGGCCAAACGCCTGGCATCGACTTCCTCAATCTGAAGGATGTGAAACGCCAGGCGCTGTGCCGACTTACGACCCACCCCGGGAAGGCGTGCCAGTTCGTCGATCAGCTTCTGTACTGGAGCCTCGAACATCAGCCGAGAAGTCCGCCCGAGTCCATCCCCCCCAGCGCGCCCACCCCGTCCGTCATCTCCTGATTCAGCGCGCTCAGAGCCTGATTGACCGCCGCCACCACCAGGTCTCCGACCATCTCAGCGTCATCGAGCACAGATGGATCGATCATGACCCGGTCCAACGAGCCGTCACCGCCCACGATGGCGGTCACTACGCCGCCGCCGGCAGTCCCCTCGAATGTCTTGGTTGCCAGCTGCTCGCGGTGTTGCTGCATATCGGCCTGCATCCGCATGGCTTGCTGCATCAACTGGTTCATGTTGCCCGGCGTCTGTGAGCGGCCGGACCTCTGTGGACGACCTCGAGGCATGAGGACAGAGTACCCAGTAGCCAGTATCCAGTAGCCCATTTCCCGTCCCCCGATGCCCGATGCCCGATGCCCGATGCCCGATGCCCAACTGTCGGAATCGGGTGACTCGACCGTACATCCTGGCGATGGGAGCAGACGCGTTCGCACGGGATCGTGCAACGGCGTCTGGTACGGAAAACTCGACCGTGTGCAAACCAGCCTTGGGCAGGCGCGTCCCTGCGTGACAAACCAACGACGCCTAGTACCGACGACTGACAAAGTCAGTCGTCGATGATCTCTCCTCCCAGCAGATCGATCACCAGCCCGGCGGGGTCGATCTCGGCTTCTCCGTCGTCGAGAAGTTGATCTTTATCGGGTACCCGCTCGGGTTCGGCCGGCTTGGGAGCGGCGGTCGTCGAGTCTTCCGCACCGACGCGGTACTCGAGCCGAATAGTTCCTTCCAGCGCCTCAGACGCAGCAGCAGCCACGATGCTATTGAGGCGGTCGTCCTCGCCCAATTGAGCGAGATGGAATGGAAGGTTGGCCGGAACTTCGAGCACGAGGCGGTCACCGTCGACCTCGACCGGTCGAGCCTCGCGGAATAGAGCGTGGCGCCTCATTCCAGCCTCTTCCCGAACTCGGGCCATGATGGCCGGCCAGGCCGCATCAACCGCCTCGAGCGACAGCGAGGCAGGGGCACGTTCGACCACCGAGTCATCCGGAAGCGAAACGGCGTCGTCTCCCCCGGCGTCCTCATTCGGTTCATCGTCGAGCACCACAGTCAAAGAAGGGGGTTCCACGGTGGTCTCGGTCTCATCTTCGCTCGATACCTCGACGACCGGCCCCGCGACAACCGTCGAATCAGGGGTCGGGGATGCAGCAGCCGCGGATTGGCGCTCGCCGACGAGGCGAAGCCGCTCCTCCAGGCGATCTATCCGGACCGCAAGGGATGCTGGGTCGGGAGCGGTCTCCGGTCGGGTCATCTGCAGCATCGCAAGTTCGACCACCAACCGCTCCTCACGGCCTTCCCGCAGCTCGGCCAGAGCCTCACCCAGGCGGTCGATACACCTGAGCACATCACCAGGACTGAGGGTTCGACCATGTCCTCTCCACTCTTCGAGCACTTCCGCCGTCTCGTCGACGATCTCCTCGAGATTCGGTGCGTACTGAGCGAGGAAGACACCGCGCAGGAACTGGATCGAGTCGGATACGAACCGGCGCAGATCGGTGCCTTCGGATGCAAGGGAAGCGATGAGTAAGAGCCCTTCGGCCGCGGACTGCGAGGAAACTGCGCTCACCAATTGGCCGAAAGCGTCGGCGTCGGCAAGGCCCAAGGCTCGGGTGACACCGCGGGCTTCGACCTTGCCGCCGCCCAATGCTGCCACTTGCTCCAAGATCCCGAGTGCGTCGCGCGCGCTCCCGGTGGCGTGGCGAGCAATCAGAGCCAGGCTGTCATGACTGGCTTCGAAGCCCTCGGCCTGCGCCACCTTGGCGAGGTGCTGGATCAAAACCTCGGATCCGATCGGATGGAAGTCGAACCGCTGAGTCCGGCTGCGAATGGTGTCCGGAAGTTTGTAAGGCTCGGTCGTCGCCAACACGAAGTGGGCGTGCTCGGGAGGTTCTTCGAGCGTCTTGAGGAGCGCGTTCGACGCCGCCCGCGACAACATGTGTGCTTCGTCGAGGATGTACACCCTCCTGGCGCCTCCGGCTGACGCCACCGTCCCGACGTTGGCCCTGATCTCGCGAATGTCATCGACCTTGTTGTGCGAGGCGGCGTCGAGCTCGATGACATCCATCGAGGAACCCTGCATGATTCCGGTACACGACACACACTGGCTGCACGGTGCACCGTCCGAACCCAGATCCGTGCAGTTGAGCATCTTGGCGAGAATTCGGGCCGTAGACGTCTTCCCGGTTCCCCGCGGTCCTGCGAAGAGGTAGGCATGGGCGACCCGGCCCGATTCGACCTCTGACGCCAAAGTCTCGGTGATGTGCGACTGGCCGATGACGTCTGCGAACCGCTGCGGACGATATTTCCGATATAGGGCGCGGTATTCGGTCACGGGCCGATGGTAGTTCCATACGCCGTCCGGCTCTAGGCGACGAGCGCGCCCGGCCTGATGATGCCTGCACGCGGTCGTAACCAGTACCAGGCGTCGTCGATCGCTCGGCCTCGGGCGTGTCTGCCCGCTCCCTCGCCAGCACTCAGGCGAGTAGCCAGTACCAGGGTTCCTGTTACGAACTCCCTCCAACGGCTTTATCCGCCAGCCAACCAAAGTTCGGGTATCCAGCATCTCAAGAAACGCCCTCGGCGTTGGGCTTACCGGCTACTGGCTCCCGGAACGCGAAAACACTTCGCGACCCGAACCGGCGTCCTGTCGAGCAGGTAACCTTGAGACCGCGCGGAAGGCCGCGCGTCTTTAGCCAAACCAAGGAGTAAGGGACATGCGTGTACGCAGGCTGCTGTGGCTCGTGATCGTCTTTGCCCTCGTGGTAGCTGCATGCGGAGATGACGACGCAGACACCACCGAAGGCACGACGGCCGCCACCACCGCTTCCACCGCCGCCGCCGAGAGTCTCACGCAGACTGACGGCGTGCTGACGGTTGGATCCGATATCCCATTCCCGCCGTTCGAAGACTTCGACGATGCGGGGAATGTGATCGGATTCGACGCGGACCTCATCAACGAGATGGCGGGCCGCCTCGGCTTGACCGTCGAGTGGGTGGACACTGATTTCGACACGATCTTCACCCAATTGGCCGTCGGGCAGTTCGACGTTGTTGCTTCGGCGACGACGATCACTCCCGAGCGCGCCTTGCAGGTGAGTTTCACCAACCCGTATTACAACGCGCAGCAGGCATTGACGGTCAACACCGACCTCACCCCCGGCTTGCGCAGCACCGCTTCGCTCGGTGAGGGACACTCGGTAGCCGTCCAGACCGGTACCACCGGTGCCGCTTGGGCAGTCGAGAACCTCGCCCCCCAGGGCGTGGATGTGCGCGAGTTTCCGAACGCGCCGGACACCTACAACGCCCTAGAGGCAGGTCAGGTGGACGGTGTGATCTTCGACGAGCCTTCGGCGGTTGAAGAGTCGGCCAATCGAGCCGGCCTGGAAGTGGTCGAGGTGATCGCCACCAACGAGCTCTACGGCTTCGGGGTGGACCCGGCCCGTGGGGCCTTGCTCGACCAGCTCAACGCTGCGTTCGAAGCCATGGTCGGTGACGGCACCTACCAAACGATCTACGACTCGTGGTTCGAGGCGCCGGCAGGCAGCGTCAACTTCACCGCCCCGCCGCAGGCTGCGGTTGGTTCGGCCGAGTTCCCGATCCAGGTGCTGTATGTGCCGTCGGTGAGTGCGGAGGAGATCGTCGCCGGTGGCGAGCTGCTGGCTGTAGCTCTCACTGATGCGACCGGTCTGAACTTCGAAGTGGCAGTACCGACGTCGTACGCGGCGACGGTCGAGGCTATGTGTGCCTCACCGGAGAACACGATCGGGTTCATCCCGGCACAGGCTTATGTGCTGGCAAGCAACCTGTGTGGTGTCACGGTGTCGCTCAAGTCCCTGCGCTTCGGTTACACCGAGTACTGGACCCAGTTCATCACTCAGCGTGACAGCGACATCGAGTCGTTCGAGGATCTCGACGGCAGGACTTGGGCCTATCCCGATGGTGGTTCCACCTCCGGGTTCCTGGTCCCGACCGGCATGTTCACCGCCAGCGGTATCACACCTGGTGAGAGCTTCGAGGCCGGTGGTCACAGCGCCACCGCCCGCGCCGTATACAACAGCGAGGCCGATTTCGGCACGACATTCTTCAGTCCGATCGTCGATCTCGACGGCACTCCCCTGTGGGACGGCACGCTCGAGAACGCCGATATCCCGGCTGATCTGATCGACAGCTGCGCTCTGACCGATAGCGGCGACCTGTTTTGCACCGATCAGCGTCCTCGTGACGCCCGACGCAATATTCGTGAGGAAGCTCCCGACGTCATCCAGATGGTGAAGATCATCGCGTTGTCGGATCCGATCCCGAACGACACCATGTCGTTCAGCCCGGACTTCCCGGCGGACGTGGCGACTTCGATCGTTGATGCCATCAAGGCATTTGCGGCCGACGATGCCGAGGGCTTTGCAACGGCGTTCGATGCTTACTCGTGGAGCGGTGTCGCCGACACCAGCGACGCCGAGTTCGACTCGATCCGTGCGTTGCTGACAGCAATCGGCTTCGACCTCGAAGACCTCTAAGTCTCCGAGCGAACAAGCAACTGATGGAGGGCGGGACACCAGTCCC
>JACZWZ010000160.1 GCA_022571885.1 Acidobacteriota bacterium | reverse complement strand
GTCGTAGCGGGCGATGGTCGAGGCGGCGAACGGTGCTGACTCGTTCTCAAGTCGGTCACAGCCAGGTGTGACTGCCCGCTGTATCGTCTTTCGTGTCGTGACCGAGGGGGTCTTCGTGCGCAGGGGTCTCTCCCCGTTTGCCGTTTTGGTGTTCTCTGTAGTGGGGCTGGTGGGGCTCCTGGTCCTGGTCTCAGTGGGATCAGAGCCTGGTCCCGCTTCGGAGGCAACGGTGGCGCCAATCGTTGGTGCGCCTGTTCCGGAACCGCCACCGATTGAGTCTTTCGATTCGCTTTCGTGGTCGCGGGTCCCTGACTACCCGGCGATCTTCGGCCGCAACGGCGGAGTGTTCATGGTGAGTGTGGCTGCGGCTGGGCCGGGTTTGGTCGCTGCCGGCTCCACCGTTACCCGGTTGGCGGCCTTGGCCAGTGTCAGGTTTGTGTCGGCTAGCCGACTGCCCAGAACGACCCCGTGAGACCCACGTCGCCAAAGAACTGGGCCGTCTCCTCGGTAGTTCGAGGACGCCACTCTTCCCTGTCTCGTCCCACGTACCAGGCCTTGGCAAGGTCCCAGACGAGGGAGGTGGTGACGACCTTCCCGATCTCCCAGCCGCGATCTGCGGCCCACCGCTCGACATGCTTCTCCGACCGGAACAGCTGGATGGTCGATCAGGTGAATCCGACATCGTCCCAAAACCGCCGAGGCGGGACGAGGAAGTGAACCACGTCATCAGACGGCACGAGTGCCCCGCCCACCACCTCGAGCACCAGGGGGTCATTGCAGTCGGGGCACTCCGTTACCGACCTTCCGTCGCGGCCCAGCAACGCCAGAACCCCGAGCGCATCCCAGGCACAGTTCGCCCGGTACTGCGCGCCATCCGTCGTCTCCACCGGGTAAGGGGTGGGGACAGCCGAGAAAGGATGGGCCATCCATATCGACTCGCGGTCTGATCCGAGCGCCAATGCGTGAGCGTCCGCCAACTCACGCAGCGACGCGAGGGCATCGGGTTCATCGATCCCAAGCGTTCCCGCCAGGCTTGAAGCGTCGGGGGCAACGCCGTGTCGGATCAAGTGCTTGTAGACAGCGGCCCGTACCCGCGCTTGAGACGAGGTAAACATCGATTCAGCCTATGCGTAGGAATAACAGCGTGTCACTTCAGATAGCGGCCCAATACGCGCCATCTGGGCTCATATAACATCACTCCTGCGCACTGGGGGATCCGAGGGTCGGCTTGTCCGGGCACCGATGGTGAGACAGCGGCTGCCCTAGTCAGCGGGTGGCGACCACCACCATCCGGGTGTCGTCGATGGTGGGAGGCGAGTCCCCGACACCCAGGAAGCTCCGCTCCGTGAACCCGGCGCCAGAGAGCCATCCATCGAGTTCGGGAATGGTGGGGAGCCGGACCTGGTGGTGGCTCCGCCGGACCTTGCCATCCCGATACACCACCCGGTCGGTCGTTACCCGGCCGGTGACAGAATCGAAGCGAGAGGTGTCGATCATCACGTCGTCTCCTCTCCACGTGGTCACCGCGAATGGTGCCGGGGTGAACCGGCGCACAAGCCCGTCGTGGTGGAGCATCTCCATGCCCAGCCTTCCCCCCGGCCGCAGCACCCGAGCGAACTCGGCAAGAACCTCACGGTTGCCATCGTCGTCGAAATAGCCGAACGATGTGAACCAGCAGATCACCGCATCGAACGGTCCCTCCACTCCTACATCGCGCAGGTCACCTTCCCGATAGTCCACTTCAACGCCACGCTCTGTCGCGTCCTGACGGGCAAGGGCGAGAAAAGACTCCGTGGCGTCTACCCCGGTGACGATCATCCCTTGCTCCGCGAGAAGGTTGGCCATGCGACCGTGACCGCACGGAGCGTCGAGAATTCGGTCTCCCGGCTCCAGTCCCAGAGTCTCGACCACGCGATTGGTGTCTGCCTGATTGCGCTCGTCGTCCAGGAATGCCAGGTAGAAATGGAGGTAGTCGTCTCCGAATGTCTCCTCGGGATCGAACAGCTGCATGGCCCAAACCTACAGAGGTGCACCTCGGCCCGGAGGCTGAGTCACCCTGACCACGGTCATGTGACCTTCCTGCAGTTTGGGAGGCGACGGCAAGGTCACGGACCCTCGGACCCCTGCTCTTCTAGGAACATTCGTGGACACTGGCCGACGGTGAGGTGCTGTCACCCAGTGGTAGTCCCCCCGGAGGCTCTTTGGCGGCGGTCCGCTACCGCACCAGCTAGGTCAACGTGGTGGCCACGTCTTCCAGTTCGTGGTGCGCCTTGGCGACTGCCTCGGCCAGTTCGAGCGTCTCAGACTCGGCGTCACCGTCGAAGTCGTATCGTTGAAAGCTGGCGCCGGCGTGGACTCCGTCGCTGATGGGCAAGGTGGTGAGATAGCGGGCGACCGGGGCCATTGCACGGGTCATGAGCCCATAGAGCCGACCGACCAGCGCACCTTGATTCGCCCCCGGGGCGAACAAGCCTTCCATAACAGCACGGCGGGTGGCGCTGGCGACACGTCCCGCGACAGACGCGTTGATGCACGACCAACACCGAACTCCTCTACTGGAAGATTCTCCATGTAACATTTTCGAACGCTGGCCGAGCCCAGAGTGCCGGACTTGAGATCGCGAAAGTCGGTGTCACAGGCCGCTCAGATTGCCGGATCTCGCGCATGTCGGGCGACGAATGTGAGCTTGGGTGTTGTGCGTTCTGTGGGGTTGGCGATCCGGCTCGGGCCTCTGGTCTACGTATCCGACGCAAGGCCCTTCGCTTCGTTCTGGGGACACCGACTTGTCCGAGGGCTAGTCGGTGTCAGCCGGTGCCGTTGAAGAGTTCGGACATTCCGAAGACGCCAGCGATGTAGTCGTCGATCGTCAGTTCGTCCAGGCCGGGAGGCATGGATCTGTCGACGGCCAGTGACGCTAGACCGTGGGCCAGCGACCAGAAGTAGACCGTCAGTTGCCGGGGATCAGCCTCGGTGTAACCGCCCTCGGAGATAAGTTCACCGACCGCCCCTATCAATACCGCCAGCGCCTTGTCGGCGCATGCGTGGAGATGTTCGTGTGACGGCGTGTCGATACCGGAGCGGAACATCACATCGAAGTAGGGGGTGCAATCAACGGCGAAGCGGACGTAGGCCGTCCCGACGGCGGCGAGACGTTCGAGGGCGGAGCCGCCGACGACGCTGTCGCGCCCTGTAGCCATCTCGCGGCCCAGGATTTCGAAACCGCGCTCGGCGAAGGCGGCGAGCATCCCTTCTTTGTCTCCGAAATGATGGGCCGGAGCCGAGTGCGACACTCCGGCTCGACGAGCGGCTTCCCGCAGGCTTACGTTGGCTGCGCCCTTCTCCTCGACGATCTCGGCGACCGCCGCCAGCAGGGCGTTGGGGAGGTCGCCGTGGTGATAGCCCGCTGAGTCTGAGTCCCTTGACGTTCTCATCTCTTTCTCCACGAAAAGATTCTATCTTGACAATGTCTAGCATGTGGGATATAACTTGCCACTGACTAGTTGACAATGTCAAGATAGAGCGGCGGCGAGGAGTTCTCGATGAAGACGGAAACCAGCGAACAAGGCCGATTCGGATGGATGGCGGATCACCCGCTCATCGTGATCGGGATCGCCATCCTCGTCACGGCCATCCTGGCGGTGCCGTTCCTGGGAATGGCACCAACAACGAACGCCTCCCAAGAGCCGACCGGGCCTGTATTCGATGCCCGCGATTCTGTCGAAGATCGCTTTGTCTCGGCGGTCTTCGACATCCCGGTGATCGTCGAAGCCACGGACGGCGACATGCTGACACCCGAGAGTCTCATTGAGTTGCGGGACAACGCCGCCGCCCTGCGCAGTGATCCCGAGCTGGGCCCCACGCTTCTCTCCTACTACGACCCATTCACGGGCAGCGATGTCGTTGGCATACTCACGATCGCCGATTTGGTCGACGCCCGACTCGCTGGCGGACTCGAAGGAGCCACCGATGCTGAGGTGGCTGCTGCGGTCAGCTCGATTATCGACGAGGTGGGACCAGCGTCTGACGTCCTTCGTCTGTCGGTGCAGACCCAGTACGACGAAGCCACGGGACGATGGATCGCCCCCGCGCTTCTAACGGTGATCCTCGCCGACAACGACGTACTCGGTTTCAGCGACAGTGGCGTCACCTTGGGCAGCGACACCGAGCCCGAGGAGTACGCCAGGGAGGTCGTGAACCTGCTCCGCGGCGAAGAGAAGACGCTGCAAGCCTGGGGCGTCGCTATCGATGTCAACCTGACCGCTCAGGAGCAAGGAGCAGCGGCGGGACCGTTCATCGGGTTCACGATCCTCGCGGTGCTGATCATCGTCGGCATCGTCTTCCGCTCCTACTGGGCACTAGCGGTCACCGGCGCAGCCCTCGGCGCACTGATCGTGTGGCTCTATGGGATCAGTAACCTCATCGGCCTCGAGGACGACCTGATCCTGTCCCTCATCGTGCCGATCGCAATGATTTCGTTCGGCGTCGACTTCGCCTTCCACTCCCTGGGTCGCTATCGAGAGGAACGTCGGGTCGGCTATCGGCCACGGCGCGCCTTCGGTATCGGCATGACCGCCGTCATCGGCGCACTGGTGCTGGCCCTGGTCTCGGATACCGCAGCGTTCCTCGCCAACGCGTCCAGCGGCATCGAATCGCTCATCCAGTTCGGCATCGCCACCAGCATCGCCCTGATTGCAGCGTTCCTTCTCCTCGGCATAGTCACGCCTCTGGCTGTCGCCACAATCGAGGAACGACTGGGCAATCCCCCGAACTCCCGAGCTCGCACGGTGGGGCGCATCGCCGCTCAGACCAACGCCGGGCTGCTGGCAATGATCACCGTGCTACTGATGGTGTACCTGTCGCCACCGGCGGGAGTCGCCGCCCTCGGTGGATACGTGGCGGTCATTCTCATCCTCCCAGCGTTGCTGGCGCGACGACACCCAGCACACACCTCAGCTGCCAGCGGTGACGTGGGACGGGTCGCTTCACTTCTCGGGAAGGCCACCGCCTGGCTGGCCGCCAAGCGGGCAATCGTCCTTCCTCTCGCTGGAGCCGTCACTCTTGCCGCCGCGTTCCTGGCAGTACAGGTGCCCACCCAGTTCGACGTCAAGGACTTCTTCGCCGCCGACACCGACTTCGTTGTCTCCTTAGACCGCGTTGCCGAGCATGTCGGAGAACGAGGCGGAGAGGCGGCCACGATCTACGTCGAGGCCGACCTCGCCGACCCGGTCGTAGTCAATCGACTGGCCGAGTTCCGCTCCGATCTCGAGCGCCTCGACACCGCAAGCCTGGCACGCAACGCCGAAGGGGAAACCCGGGTAGAGGGAAGTGTCCTCGAAATCATCGAAGACTTCTGGGCCTCGCCCGTCACCATTGCGGCGATCGCCGAGGCGACCGGTGTCGCCTTGAGTGACAGCGATCGGGATGGCATCCCGGACGATCGGAGTCAGCTTTCCGCTCTGTATGCCTTCACCCGTCAGGCTGGGGTCGCCGTCGACGAAACCCGATTTCTGCAGACACCCAACGACGTCAGGCAGAATCTGTGGCTGAGCGACGACGGTTCCGACACGGCAACAACGTTCACGATTCGGCTCATCGACACCCGGCGTCAGGAGTCCGTCGTCGAAGCCCGTGAGGCCGTCGGACCGCTCTTGGACGAGCTACGGGCTGACCTGCAAGAG
>JACZWZ010000159.1 GCA_022571885.1 Acidobacteriota bacterium | reverse complement strand
CCTGAAGAAAGAGTGATCGAGCTGCACGGCACCTCCCGCTTCGTGGCCTGCATGAATCGGATTCTTACCCGGCTGGTGGTCCTGTTCGGTCGTGACGCCTGGAGGGTCACCGGATACCTGTTCCTCACCGCCAACGGTGGGTCGATGGACTACTGGATACTGTCCGAGTACCTCGACCCTCCGTGCCACTGTCCTTCGAGCAGGTGCGCACAGACGGTGACCCTGTTCGGGATCTGCTATCCGCACCACGTCATGAGCGACTTTATGTACGGATTCATTGCCGCCTGGTTCAGCCTGAGCGACACCGAGATCAATGCGGGCTCGGCAGGATGGAAGGCTTGGAAGTACGCCGCCGAGGGTTTCGAGGGATCGTTCGCTACGCCGGAATGGGAGACCGTGTCGAAGCCCGCCTACGCCGGAGGGGCGGCCACGGCCCGAGAGGCACTTCCGGTGAGGCGAAACCTGGATGTCGAGGAACGACACATCACCGACGGTTTGGCCGGGGTGGCTAAGCGGAGCAACTGTGAACCCTGCCCATGCAACTCGGTCGGAACGCCGGACCGCGACTTCAGCCGGGACCGCTGGACCTGGGACGAGCCGATCGAGATCATGAGCCGCTGGACGGTGACCGGAGAGGATCCACCGCAATGACGATGAGTTACACCCGGATCGATCCGTTGCTGGAAGACATCGAGGCACAGCGGCAGGTGGTCGACGCCAACCTCACTCGCCCGGCACGCTGGCGCGGCCCGTTGCGACGCGAGGGCCGGCGCGGCCCGCAGCCACGCGACCGGACCCGATATGCCCGGGCATTCAACTGGCTGGCGCGCCAGGTCGCCTCTGGGGCCACCCCCGACCTCGATCCTGCGTTGTTGCGAAAATTGCATGCTTTGATCAACGGCGGCGACGGCGGCTACCGCACCCGTGAGGTCCGCGTAGGAGGGTTCGCCACGGCAGCGCGGGCCTCTGCGGTTGCAGGCCTCGTCGAGCAGGCGCTGGCTCGGGCAGCCGATGGGAGTGAGGAGCCTCCCCTGGCCGCCGCCCGGCTGCACATGGAATTGCTGTTGGTTCATCCGTGGCGGGATGGAAACGGGCGCACCGTTCGCATGGCTGCCGCTCTGATGCTGATGCGTCACGGGTTCAAGTCCACCCTGTTCACCGCCGTCGAGCAGCACACGACCGCGATGCCGGGCGCCTACAGCCGGGCCTTCGACGTGCTGCGATCCTCACGACCGACGCAGCACGAACCCTGGCTGGCCAGCCACCTACAGTTGATGGCCTGGAACAGCGAGTTCGCCGCGGCGTACCGGCTCCGCGAGAACGCCATGAGGGAGGCGCTTACGGCCGCCGGGATCGAGCCCGGTCTCCACGACGACGCGATGATCACGCACGATCGGGGCGAGAGTCGGGCTGGTGCAGGTGGTGAGGTCTTGCAGCGCAACTTCCCGGCGTGGGTCGATCTCTCGAGCAGGATGCACCCGGACAAGCGGGCCGCGTTCGCCTGGCAGGTGGAACGCCTGGTTGCTGAGGAATCCGGCTGACGCCCCGGCTTCCCAAGAACTCACCGTCGGCTCATTCCGACATCGGACCCGGCACACCATCGGTCGGAAGCATCCGTGCCCGGCCTAGGTTGTACTCCCCGGAACCATTACAGAGGCAGATGAGATGAAACCGCTCGAAGAGCTGAATTCCCAGGGACAATCGGTTTGGGTGGATTACATCAGACGAGACTTCACCCGCAACGGGGGGCTGCAATCACTCGTCGACGATGGAGTGCGCGGCGTCACCAGCAATCCGTCGATCTTCGAGGCAGCGATCGGCGGCAGTGCCGAGTACGACGAAGCTCTGCGGTCGAGGCTCGACCTCAACCCAGACTGCACGCCGACCGAACTGTTTGAGGCAGTTGCGATCATCGACATCCAGGAGGCGGCTGATGTCCTCCGCTCCGTTTACGACGAGGCGAGCGGCGCCGACGGGTTCGTCAGTCTCGAAGTCTCACCGACCCTTGCTCATGACTCAGAAGGCACGATCCGGGACGCCCGTCGGCTGTGGGCGGCGGTCGATCGCCCCAATCTGATGATCAAGGTGCCGGCGACCGGTCCCGGTATCCCGGCCATCGAGGAGCTGATTGCCGAGGGGATCAATGTCAACGCCACCCTGATGTTCTCGATGCAGGACTACGAGGCGGTGGCACAGGCCTATGTGCGTGGTCTACGACGCGCCGAAGATCCGGCGGGGATCGCGTCAGTCGCCTCGTTCTTTGTGAGCCGGGTCGAAAGCGCGGTCGACAACGCGCTGGACGCGATTGGCACAGACGAGGCGGCGGCGCTGCGGGGGACCGCGGCCGTCGCCAACTCCAAACTCGCATATCGCCGTTATCAGGAGATCTTTGAAGGTGATGGGTTCGCCGAGCTGGCGGCCCGGGGTGCCCGTCCACAGCGAGTCTTGTGGGCTTCCACCAGCACCAAGGACGACGCCTACAGCGATGTCAAGTACGTCGAGGAACTTGTGGGCGACAACACCGTCAACACATTCCCGCTGCAGACGCTTGACGCCTTCTCCGATCACGGCAAGGCCAGGGCCGACGCGATCACTGAAGATGTTCCTGCTGCAGCGGCGGCCATCGCTGCTCTCAGCGACGTGGGAATCGACTTTGACGCCATCACGGCGCAACTGCAGGTCGATGGTGTCGCCTCGTTCGCCAAGTCTTTTGCCACGATGCTCGAGACCATCGAATCCAAGTCGAAGAGCCTTCTCGCCGCTTCCGTCGACGGCCAGTCGATGTCACTCGGTGATCACGGCGTGACCGTCGAGGCCACGGTGCAACGTTGGACCGAAGAGCGGGTCGCGGCGCGACTTTGGGACAAGGATCACACGTTGTGGGTAGACGCCGATCAGCCCGAGATCACCGATCGTCTCGGCTGGTTGACGTTGCCCCGAGCCATGCATGAGCACCTCGATGACATCCGTTGGTTCGTCGATGAGGTCCGTGCCGATGGGATCACCGATGTCGTCCTGCTGGGAATGGGCGGCTCCAGTCTGGCGCCTGAAGTGTTTCGGCGTACGCTGGGCGTTGCAGCCGGGTACCCGAATCTCACGGTGCTCGACAGCACCCATCCGGCCGCGGTCGAGGCGATCGCCGCTGCGATCGATCCCGCCAAGACCTTGTTCATCGTTGCCTCCAAGTCGGGCACCACCATTGAGCCCCTTTCCTTCTTCGAGTTCTTCTGGGCTCGGGTGGCTGCGGTGGTCGAGGATCCCGGCCTCCATTTTGCGGCGATCACCGACCCCGACACTGCGCTGGTGGACCTGGCGACCGATCGTGGATTCCGCAAGGTTTTCATGGCGATCTCCGACGTCGGCGGGCGGTATTCGGCACTCACCCACTTCGGGCTGGTGCCTGCTGCGCTCATCGGCGGCGACATCGCGATTTACCGCCAGGTTGCCGGACCCCTGGTCTGTTCCGTTGCCATAATGGCGGAGCCGACAGGGCTGGGTCCGATCAGGCGGGCGGGAGCTCGCGTCGGCGATCCGTTTTGGCGCGGCCCTCGGTGAGTTGGCCAAGGCAGGCCGCGACAAGGCCACCTTCGTGACCTCAGAGTCGTTTGCGGCGCTCCCCGACTGGCTGGAGCAACTCGTCGCCGAGAGCACCGGCAAGGAGGGGGTCGGGATCGTTCCGATTGCCGGCGAGCAACTTGGTGCGCCCGCGGTGTACGGCGACGATCGTGTCTTTGTGTACCTCGGTTTCAAGGGCGACGACGACGCAGAGCAGCTGAAGGCACTCGATGCTCTAGAAGCGGCAGGCCATCCGGTGATTCGGGTGGTGGTCGATCTACTCGAGGACCTGTCGTCAGAGATGTTCCGGGCGGAGGTGGCCATCGCGGTCGCCAGCTCGGTCCTGCACATCCACCCTTTCAATCAGCCCAACGTCCAGCTAGCCAAGCAACTTGCCAAACAAGCGATGGGTGGCACCGTTGACGTCGGGGAGATATCGGAGACCGGAGCCGAAGACGCCGAGGCGGTGGTGGCGACGGTCGAATCGCTTCTCACCGGACTGGGAACCGGCGATTTCTTCGCCATCCAGGCGTTCATCGCTCCTACACCCGAAGCCGAAGCTTCGCTGCAACGGATTCGCCATGCGGTGCGTGACCGGCACCAGGTGGCGACAACATTCGGCTTTGGCCCCCGCTTCCTGCACTCGACCGGGCAGCTCCACAAGGGCGGGGCCAACACCGGAGTGTTCCTCCAGATAGTGGATCACTTCTCGCCCCAGGTCGAAGTGCCGGGCACCGACTACACATTTGGAGCGCTCATCGCCGCCCAGGCCGACGGGGATCATCGGGCTCTGGTCGATACCGACCGACGCGTCGTGCGGGTGTGTCTCGGCGATGACGTTCCCGGCGGTCTTGCCAATCTCGAAGACGCGGTTGGTGTCTCGCTCGAAACCACTCGATCATGAATCTTGGAATGGTCGGGCTTGGCAAGATGGGGGGGAACATGGCCGAGCGCCTGGTTCGGGGTGGCCACCGGGTGGTCGGTTTCGACCTCGACGCCGCCACCGCCATCGAGTCCGAGAGCGAGGGTGTCGAGATTGTGGCGACCCTGATGGGCATGGCGGAGGCGATGCAGCCTCCCCGGGTCGTGTGGCTGATGGTTCCCGCCGGCGAGATCGTCGACCAGGTGATCGCCGAGATTTTGCCTCACCTCGAAGCCGGCGACGTGATCGTCGACGGCGGCAACTCCAACTACAAGGACACGGTCCGCCGTGCCGCCGAGCTGGAAGAGGGAGGCATCCACCTGGTCGATGTCGGCACCAGCGGAGGTGTGTGGGGTCTGGCCGAGGGGTACTCGATGATGGCTGGCGGCAGTGAAGAAGCCATCGCGATCCTTGCTCCGGCGTTGCTGACGCTGGCTCCGGCGGCAGATCGGGGATGGGGCCACGTCGGTCCCAGCGGTGCCGGCCACTTCGTCAAGATGGTCCACAACGGGATCGAGTACGGACTGATGGAGGCGTATGCCGAAGGCTTCGCCCTGATGCGCGCCAAGGACGACTTCGGTTTCGACCTGGCTCAGATCGCCGAGATCTGGCGGTATGGGAGCGTGGTGCGGTCCTGGCTGCTCGACCTGACCGCAAGTGCTCTGGCGGAGAATCCTACGATGGAAGGGATCGCTCCCTACGTGCCCGATTCGGGCGAAGGTCGCTGGACGGTGTTCGAAGCAATCGACCTCGACGTGGAAATGCCGGTGATTGCGTTGTCACTGATGCGTCGCATCGATTCGCGGGACCCGTACGACTACTCGGATCGTCTCTTGTCGGCGATGCGCAACCAATTCGGCGGCCACGCCATGAAGCGAGAGGGCTGAGTCTCCAGCCAGAGGGAACCACTCTCCCCTCAAGGGTGTCGGGTTGCGCGATAGGGCCGACGGTTCTGTTCTGAATACTCTCCCCTTTTGGGGGAGTCAGCGAGCGAAGCGAGCTGGTGGGGGGTACCTGGTCTTCGTCTCCGTCGGGCCAACGCGTCTTGTGTGTCGTAGTGGCCTTTCACCGGGTGGTTGCTTCAGGTTGGGTAGCCACTCGATCATGCGTCTTGTGGGTCAGTTCGCCGAGTCGGTGTGTGGTCAGATAGGCAGCGGGATTGCCGCGACTTGGTGAGTCCCCCCACCAATCGGCCTGCGGCCGATTGAC
>JACZWZ010000036.1 GCA_022571885.1 Acidobacteriota bacterium | reverse complement strand
GCGTTCCGACCCCCGAATCCGCCGCCGTGTTCGAGGCGCTCGAGCCCTTCGCGTTGGGCGCGGGCTAGCTAGGAAATGTTGGTTAGGCCTTCTCGACCTCGAGCGCGATCTCCAGGCCGACCACCTGGACCGGGGCGCCGGTTTCGAGGACGGCGCCGACGGCGCCGGCGCGGCGCAGCTCGGCGACCCGGACCATCTCGGCGATGCCGACGACCTTGACCTCGGCGCCTGCGGGCAGGTCGCTGCCCCGGACCGACCAGGATCGGCCCTCGATCTCGATCCGTCCCGTGCCCGCGACGATGGCCTGGGTCAGGGTGAAGATCTGGTCGAGGTATTGCTCCGCGCGGCGGTAGCCGCGCCGGGCCCACCAATTCAGGCCATAGGCGCTCGGCGCCGAGGCGAGGACCGCCAGTCCCAACTGCTGGAAGCCGGTCAGATCGGGCACGGCGTAGAGCGCCAGGCCGACGATGCCGGCGGTCAGGGCCAGCGCCAGGACGCCGCGGCCCAGGGTGTAGACCATGCCGAAGGGCATCAGGGCGCGGACGCCCAGGACGAATTCGATCATGACTTCCGCTCCCGAATTTCAGGCGGATTCGACCACGGAGATGGTAAAGGAATGCCTTATGTGAGACCCTTGCGATCCTTAGCGCGTTCGGCCCGGCGGGCGTCCCACCTGGCCCCGGGACGCCGCGTTTGGGCGCCCACATGGCCGTGTGGGCGGAGTTTTGAAAACCTGCTTAGACCCGGGGGCCGGTTGTCGGCCTGGCCGGGACGATGCGCGATACCAGCGCGTCCAAGGTGTCGGGTGCCGCCGTCCAGATGGCGGTTTCGTTGACCAGGTACCAGGGAACGAAGTTCTCGTATCGGGACGGCGGGGCGATGGTGTCGGTCTGGTTGTTCAAGATCGAGATATCGTCGTCCAGATTAACCGCCAGGACCGCGTGTCCGATGCCGCGCAGGCGGTCGTAGACGATCACGATGCGCATCTGGTCGTTGCCGAAGCCGAGCTCTCGGAGCGCGAAGAACTTGGCGATGGCGTAATCCTCGCAGTCCCCCGAGCGCGCCATGAACTCGCTTGGGGTCGCCCAGTATTCGCCGATGCTGTAGATCTCGCGGTCGCTCCTGTAGGGCCAGCGGTTGAAGAACCCGTTGATCGCCTGGAGTTGCTCCTTGCGGCCGAGATCGGCGGCGGCGGTAAGTATTTGCAGCCAGTAACGCATCCCTCGGGAGGTGCACTGCGTCTCGTCCGCCGCGCAGCGGGCGAAGGCCTCGGACTGTCGGGAAACCTGGCCGAGCACGCGGGTCCATTGCGAAACCATCGCCAGCCCGCGGCCCTCGAACTCAAACGACCGGAGGATGCTGGCGCCCAGGGCCGGCGGCGAATGCGGGCCGGGAATTCTTTCGCTTCGGGCGGAATCCGCGGGCAAGACCGCGATGGCAACGATCGCGATTATTGCGATGACGACCGGGTTTGCCCGGGGGAAAAAGATCTCGCCTCTCCCTTGATTGGACCGCCCAATGGGCGGGCGATCGGGAGAGCGGACTCTGGCAGTCGGGAATTAAAGGACTCGTAATTCGCGAGTGTCTTTTCTGTGATTTTTTGTAAAGCCGCGCGCGCAGCGGGGCGGCCCGGGGGAACAACCGGGCCTCGAGCGCGGCCTCGTCGACGATCCCGCCGCGCGCCGTGTTGATCAGGAAGGCGCTGGGCTTGGCGCGGGCAAGCTCCCGGGCGCCGATCAGGCCGCGGGTCTCGTCGGTCAGGGGGCAGGTCACGATCAGGAAATCCGCCTCGGCCACCAGGGTGTCCAGCGATGAATCGTGTCCGAGCTGGGGTGGGTACCAGACCATCCCCACCGAGACCAGTCGGGAAAGCCCGACGATGCCCGCCGTGTGATCGGCGTGACGGTGACTGATGATCAGTAAATCGATGCGTCGAACTCCGAATCTCCTCAGATGGGACCGAAGCACGCCGGGATCGGGTCCGCCGTCCACCAACACCGTCTCGCCCGATGGGCCGACGAACAGAGTCGCATCGCCCTGGCCTACATCCAGGAAGTGAACGGTGGGAACGCCCGGGGGCTTGGCCGGCGCGATCGAGACCGTAACCATCAGAGCGACGATCCCGAGCAGCACCGGGCGCAATGGGCCGATCCGCAGCGCCAGTACCGCCGGCACGGTCAGAGCCAGCGCCCGTCCCAGGTCGAGTTGTGGGAGCTCGGCCGCGGTGCGAGCAATTGCCAATACCAGCGATGCCAGCATCGTGCCGGCCCGCACCAGGATCCCCAGGTGGAGCACGGCGCCGATTCCTCCGACTGCGGTGGACAGCGCCACCACCGGGGCAGCCAACAGATTGGTGATCGGCGCCATCAGCGGAATCGACCCGAACCAGAGAAGCAATAGGGGCGCCACCGCGACCTGTGCCGAGATGGTCGCTCCCAGGACCGCCCACACCGGTCGTGGCTTCCGCCCCGCCCAGAGCGGCCCGCCGGCGATGATGCCTCCCGTTGCCGCCACCGACAGGCCGAACCCGAAATCCCCGGCCAGATCCGGCGCCACCAGCAGGGACAGAAGGACCGCGCCCCCAAACGCAGTCCATGGTGTCACCGGTCGTCCCGCCCAGCGCCCGATGAGCACCAGAGCGGCCATCACCGACGCCCGAACCACCGAAGGCTCCCACCTGGTGATCACGGCAAAGACGGCAATCCCGATGATGCCGAACACAGCTCGTTGCCGCGGACTCAGACGCAACGGTGCGGAGGCGATCCACCAAGCTGCCAGGAACAATGCCACGTTGCTTCCGGACACGGCCACAAAGTGGGACAGACCGGCGGACCGCAGGGCTCCCCGATCTTCTTCCGGCAGGCGAGACACATCGCCAATCAAGAAGCCTGCCAACAGCGCCCCCGGCGGCGAGTGAGTCGCCCGGTCGAGGCTCCCCAATACGTGCCGACGCATGATGTTGCCGAGCGCCAGCAGAGGATTCGACGCGGCCGAGATACGAGTCGCCGTCCGGGCTGTCATCACACCGCCGACCGGACGTCCCCGGAAATCCTCGGAACGCGGTTCAATCGATCCGTCGATCAGAAGCGTCTCTCCCGCCAAGATGTCGTCCGGCACCCCGCGCACCAGCAGCGTCGGTCCGTCCCACTCATACCAGCCCCGATCGCGCAATAGCGCCAAGGGCTTGACCAACGCCCACGGCGAATGACCTTCGCCCGGATCGGTGAGGGCGACGGCAGTGATCGTGATCCGACCGTCGGGAATCGCCGCGGTATGGGTAGCAACGTCCCGCCGATCGGCGGCATGACCCACGATGATCCCGGCCAGCAGCCCGAGTGCCAGCAGCGCAAGAGAGCGCCGACGGGTCATCGAGTAGGCGATGGCAGCACCGAGGCACAGGGCTGCGACCGCCACAACCCCGAGACCGACCCCGGCCCACACCCCGATCGCGCTTGCCGCCACCCACTCCTCGATTCCTATCGGCAGCAGCAGGGCTCTCAGGGCACGAGGACCGAGTCGCGCATCCCGGCCAACTTGACCTCACCGATCCCGGGGACCGCCAGCAAGTCCTCGACGACTTCGAAGAAGCCGATGTCGTCTCGATAGGTGACGATGTGTTGCGCCAACACCGGCCCCACTCCCGGCAGCCGCTCCAGATCGCTGACACTGGCGGAGTTGACGCGGATCAGGCCGTCGGTCACGCCGGGGGCGGCGGCAACGGCCGGAACCACCAGTCGGGCGCCATCACCCACAGTCGCCGCAAGATTCACCGCTCCCAGCTGAGCATCCGGGGTGGCTCCCCCGGCAGCAGCGATGGCGTCGGCCACACGAGCATCCGACTCCAGTGTCACCAGACCGGGGCGGATGACGGCTCCCGATACGTGAACGGTCACGGTGCGGCGGGTGACGCTCCCGACGAACTCGATTGGAGGCGGATCAGACGGACTCGGCCACGCCACCATCGCCATGGCGATGGCGGCCACCGCGATCGCTGCAGCAGAGAACAGGGAACGATCCACGCCGCTTCGTTGTACCAGAGCACCCCGGGCCGGGGAACCCCCCTCTACTTGGAGTGTCCGCCAAGCGGACGCTCCGTCGTAATGCTCATGGCTCTTCGCCATACGGCTCATCGCTGTGTGGCCCGGGGCCCCAACCCCAGGCCACCGAGAGCGCGCCTATCGGCGCGCCCTCTTAGGCGGCAAGTAGCGCCAGGACGGTCACCCCGTTGAAACCGGCGTGTATGGCGATGGCGCCACCGAGCCGGCCGGTGACGATCACAGACTGCCCCAACACGATGCCCGTCACGAACAGGAAGGGGACGGCCAGCAACGCGTTGGGGTCGAGCAGATGAACCCCTCCGAAGACGGCGGCCGACACCACCACCGCGAACCGGTCGGTCCTGGTGCGTCGCAATGCCCCCAGCAGCACACCGCGGAACACCAACTCCTCCGATACCGGCGCCAGCAGAACCACGCCCAAAACCATCAGCAATCGTTCCACGGGCCTCACCGCGTCTGCCGCCGCCTCGACCACCTCTTGCGTCGGTGCCTCGCCGCCGAAGAGGACCACCACCACCCAGTAGGCGACCAAGGACAAGCCGAGCTGAAGCCCCGCTCCGACCAGAAGCCCCCAGGCGTCCCTGCCCGAAATCGATGCCGACAGAGCCTCACGCCACTCGGTCCTTCGCCTCGACAAGACTGCGACCGCAGCCAGAGTCGCCGCGCTTTGCGCCGGAACCACCAGGCCGAAGAGCTGCAGCGGATCGAGTTCGCCACCGAGCGATGCCAGTACCAGAACGGAAGCTGCGATACCCGCCATCACCGACACCGCGGCATCGCGCGGGCGCCACGGGAGCCGCTCAGCCCCCGAGCCGTGCTGCGACATCACGCGCTTCCCTCTCCAGTCCGGTGGCCCGGTAGGCCTCGTGATGGGTGAGGCCCGAGCGCCGCCCCCGGAAGTAGTCCCCCAGGTAGGAGCGTCCCCATCCGACGGCGCCGAGACGACGCCACTGGTCGATGTGAGTCAGCTCATGGACCATGAGGCGTCCGACATCGGCCGCAGATCCATCCAGACGATCGGGATGCAGGTAGATCCCCCACGGCATGGCGACGGCGCTGATCCCCTTTGCCCAGAACAAGCGGAACAGGCGCGAGGCTGAATGCACCGGGATGGTCGATGGGTCCACAGTCGGAAGGGCGACCATCAGTCTCTCCAGATCGAGATCGGCTCTGGTAAGGGCCTCGAGAGCTCGGAACCTCATGTTGTCGACCCTGCGAAGCCGGAGTGGCCCGATCCACCGGGCTGGAACCAGGGTCGTCGAGAGGTGTGACCTCGATCGCGCCGCGCCCTGCTCAAGGCACGATGTTGACGAGGTTGGGTGGACGGACGATGACTCGGGTCGGTTCACCGGCGAGATGGGCGGCGACCTTTTCGGAGCCGAGCGCGGCCCGGCGAGCGGCATCCTCAGAGATGTCGATCGGGACCTCGATCCGATCCCTGATCTTCCCGCCGACCTGAACGACCATCGTGACCGTCTCCTCGGCAGCCAGAGCCTCGTCGAATTCGGGCCACTCTGCAAAGCAGACACTTCCCTGGCCACCCATCCGCTCCCAGAGCTCCTCGGCGACGTGTGGGGCCATCGGAGACAGCAACCTGACGAAGGCATCGGCTATCTCCCGCGGAACGGCGTCGAGTGCCACCAGGGCATTGTTGAGCTCGAAGAAGCGCGCCACCGACGTGTTGAACCGCAGGTCCAACATGTCCGCCGTGACCGATTTGATGGTTCGGTGGAGTAGCTTGCGCAGTTCTTCATCGGGTGGCTCGTCGGTGATCAACAGCTCCCCGGAGTCGGGATCGACGTAATTGCGCCACAGCCGCTGTAGGAACCGTTCTATCCCGACGACATCCCTTGTCGTCCACGGCTTGGAGTCGCCGAGCGGGCCCATGAACATCTCATAGAGACGGAGCGTGTCGACACCATGGTCAACGAAGAACTCGTCCGGATTTACCGAGTTCATCTTCGACTTCCCCATCTTTCCGCTGCTACGGACGACTTCCTCACCCTCGTACATGAATGTATCCCCGACCATCTCCACCTTCTCGGCAGGCACATACACCCCGCGGCCATCCTGGAAGGCGTCGGCAAGGATGTAGCCCTGGTTGAACAGCCTGCCGAACGGTTCTGCCGTCGACACGTGACCGAGGTCGAACAGCACCTTGTGCCAGAACCGGGCATAGAGCAGGTGAAGCACGGCGTGCTCTACCCCTCCGATGTAGAGGTCGACACCGCGCTCCCCCATCCAGTACTGCTCGGCCTCTGACCCTGCGAGGTATTCATCGTTGCCGGGATCGGTGAAGCGCAGGTAGTACCAGCAGGAGCCAGCCCATTGCGGCATCGTGTTGAGTTCCCGCTCCCAGCGCTCTCCATCGATTTCGACGTACTTCCAGTCGTCCGGGGCGTTGAACAGCATCGGGGCAGGATCGGCGTCCTCGTCGTCCATCGAAGCCGGCCGGTAGTTGTCGACCTCCGGCAGCAAGAGGGGCAGGTCGGTATCGGAAACGGCCCTCATCTCTCCGTCGGGGCCATGCAGTATCGGAATCGGCTCGCCCCAGTACCGCTGACGGCTGAAGAGCCAGTCGCGTAGCTTGTACGACACCGTGGCAGCCCCAAACCCTTCGGCCTCCAGCCATTCGATGGTCTTCGCCTTGGCTTCGACCACGCCCAGACCATCGAGAAAGCCGCTATTGATGGCAGGTCCGTCGCCGAGATAGGCATTTCCCTCGAACCCCTCCTCCGGCTGCACGGTCCGCACGATGGGAAGTCCGAATTTCTCGGCAAACTCCCAGTCGCGCTCGTCTTGGCCGGGCACCGCCATGATGGCACCGGTCCCGTATCCCATCAGCACGTAGTCGGCTACGAAGATCGGAATCAACCGGTCGTTGACCGGATTGACGCAGAAGGAGCCGGTAAATACGCCGGTCTTGTCTTTGACCTCAGTCTGGCGCTCCAACTCCGACTTGCGAGCCGCCTCGGCTCGATAGGCGGAGACCGCCTCCGACGGGTCGGAGCCGCCACCGGCCCAGGCCTCCTTGGTGCCATCGGGCCAGGTGTCGGCAATGAGGCTCTCAACCAGAGGATGTTCCGGGGCAAGGACCATGTAAGTGGCTCCGAACACGGTATCGGGGCGGGTGGTGAATACCTCGATCCGAGCGTCACTCCCCGCTACCGGGAAGTCGATCCGACTGCCCTCGCTGCGCCCAATCCAGTTGCGCTGCATCGCCTTGACGGACTCGGGCCACTCGACCAGATCCAGGTCCTCGGCGAGCCGATCCGAATAGGCGGTGATGCGGAGCATCCATTGCCGAAGGGGACGCTGGAAAACGAGATGATCACCGCGGTCGGATCTGCCCTCACGAGTCACCTCCTCGTTGGCCAGCACCGTGCCCAGCGCCGGACACCAATTGACCATTACTTCGTCCAGGTAGGCCAGTCGCAAGCCATCGATGTGCGCTCTGCGGTCCATTTCGTTCAGATCGGACCACGGTGTGCCGTCGACTTCGCGCTCTCCCGCCTCGAGCGATGCGATGAGTTGAGCGATCGGTCTGGCGGCGCCGGCGTCCGGGTCTAACCACGCCTCGAAGAGCCTGATGAAGATCCATTGGGTCCAGCGGTAGTAATCGGGGTCGGTGGTGGCGAATTCGCGATCCCAGTCGTAGGACAACCCGATGGCCTTCAACTGCCTGACGTAGTTGGCAATGTTGCTCTCGGTCGTCACCCGCGGATGGACGCCGGTCTCTACCGCGAACTGCTCCGCCGGGAGCCCGAACGAGTCGAACCCCATCGGGTGCAGCACGTTGGCGCCCTTCATCCTCATGTAACGGCTGAAGATGTCGCTACCGATGTAACCGATGGGATGTCCGACGTGGAGTCCCTCACCCGACGGATACGGGAACATGTCGAGGATGTACTGCTTGGGTCGGGAAGGGTCAAAGCCTTCGTCGCCGGGGTTGACCACGCGGAAGGTCTTGTCGGCATCCCAACGGGCCTGCCACTTCTGCTCGATCGCCACGTGGTCGTATCGGTGTTCCATGTGATTGGCGAGGATAGAAGAACGTTTCCCGTCTCCCGACTCCCGATTCCCGACGCCCGACGCCCGACGCCCGACGCCCGACGCCGTCGACCCCCAGGCGACCTCCCGACCCTGCGGGTCAACCAGTACGTTGAAGGCGTGACCGACGACGAAACCGCCGCCCTCGAGGTTCTGAAGCCGAAGCTGAGGGGATGGCTTCATGCCGGGATGTTCCCCGTGTCTGCCGCCGCCGGGATCGTGCTGATAGCACTCGCAGGGTCCCGCGAGGCACGGATTGCCACAGCCCTCTTCGCCACGACCGGGACCCTCCTATTCGGTACCAGCGCTCTTTTTCATCGCGGGTCGTGGTCGCCTCGCGTCCACGGGGTACTGCGACGATTGGACCATTCGAACATCTTCTTGATCATCGCCGGCACCTACACACCGCTGGCGGTCCTGGCTCTCCCGGACAACAAAGGACGGGTCTTGTTGTGGATCGCTTGGGTAGGCGCCTTGGTCGGGGTGGCATTCAGCGTCTTGTGGATCGGCGCCCCTCGATGGCTGTACACGCCGGTCTACGTAGCCCTCGGCTGGGTCGCAGTCTTCTACATACCCGACCTGGTGAACGGCGCCGGAGTTGCCGTCGTCGTACTGGTTGTGATCGGTGGCGCGCTGTACAGCATCGGCGCCTTGATCTACGGCACCAAACGCCCGAACCCGTCCCCAACCTGGTTCGGATTCCATGAGGTCTTCCATGCCCTGACGATCGCCGCCTTCGTCGTCCACTACGTGGCGGTGTCACTCACCGTCTACTCGTAGACGCACAGCAGGAAGCGTCCCGGCCATGCCGATCGGCACGGTCGGCCGGCCGGGGATCTGCCCTCAGTCTTCGGAGCCCTCTTCCGCTGTTTCGTCGTCATCAGGATCCGCCGCCTCAACGAGCTTGCCGCGGGAACGCATCTTTGCGACGACCTTGTCGGCCACCATGGCGCGCTTCTCTTCGGGCACCCGGTCCGGGAGCCGTTCGTCGAGCTTGCCGCGGACCTGCGCCTCGGTGAGTCCTTCCCACTCGGCCTTCTTCGACTCGACGAGGCGAGCCGCCGCCGCTATCGCCCCGATGATGATTGCGAATTTGATCAGCTTCTTCATGGTGTCTCCTTCCAGGGACGCAGCGTATCTCTACCCCGGCCCCTGTGTAGTGGCGAAAGCCTCATCCTCCGATGACAGCACCCCCACCCACCCCCAGCGTTCGAAATTGTTACATGAGGCCAGGCGGGTAGGTCGGGGGTGCTGAGGGCCCGGAGACCTTCCCCGTGCCTCCCCCAGTGTTGACGAATGTTTCTAGAGGATCCGGGTGAGGTCGCTTCGCCCTGGGCCATTGCTTGGCTCGGCATGGACACCGATTCCAGCTGCGACGAGCGGAGCTTCAGACGAAGCCCGTCACGCGCTGGCGGGTGTCTACTTCGGTTGTGGTACAACCCGGAGGTATGGGAGTGGCGACTCCCAGCCATTGGGGTACTTCTCGGCGGCCTCGTCGTCGGAGACGGAGGGCAGGATGATCACGTCGTCGCCTTGTTCCCAGTTGGCCGGGGTGGCCACCTGCTCGTTGGCGGTGAGCTGGCAGGAGTCCAGCAGCCTCAGGATCTCGGCGAAGTTGCGGCCCGTGCTCATGGGATAGGTGAGCGTCGCCTTGATCTTCTTGTCGGGCCCGATGATGAATACCGAGCGAGCGGTCGCGTTGTCGGCCGCCGTCCTCCCCTCAGATGTGTCGCCGGCGTCGGCCGGCAACATGTCGTAGAGCTTCACCACTTCGAGACTCGGATCACCGATCAACGGGTAGGTGACCGCATGGCCCTGGGACGCTTTGATGTCGTTGGACCAGGCCTCGTGGTCGCTGACCCCGTCGACGCTGATGCCGATGATCTTGCAGCTGCGCTTGTCGAACTCGGCCTTCAGGCCCGCAATCGAACCCAGCTCGGTGGTGCAGACGGGCGTGAAGTCTTTCGGATGGGAGAACATCAGTGCCCAGCCGTCGCCGATCCACTCGTGAAAGCTGATCGTGCCCTGGGTGGTCTCGGCCGTGAAATCGGGTGCCACGTCGTTGATTCGTAGAGACATTGGGGTCCTCACCTGTCAGATGTCCGGATACTATCCCTCGCTTCGGGCTTAGCTGTAGGTGGATTCGCGACTGGTTTCCTGTCATGTCGGAGATCTGTGGCGCGCGCTGCTACATAGGATGAATTGAGGGAACAGATCCTGGGTTCCCCCAGTGTTGACGAATGTTTCTAGAGGATGCTGGACGGGGAGGGCGCTTTTCGGCGCACTAGCGTTTTCGGATCATGAGCGAGACGGAACGAGAGAATTGGGATCGCCGCTACGCCGAGGGTGACTATCAGCCACGCACCGAACCGGCCCCGTTTCTCGAAGAATGGCTGAACCGGCTCCCGACCGGGCGGGCCCTGGACGTGGCGTGTGGAACAGGTCGCAACGCGCTACGCCTGGCAGAAGTCGGCTACGCCACCGAAGCTGTCGACATCTCAGAGGTCGCGATTGAACGAGCTAGGAGCGAGGCGGACCGACGCGGCCTAACGATCGAGTGGCGGAGGGCCGACCTGGACGAAATCGAACTGCCCGAGGCCAGATACGACCTGATCACTGTCATCCGCTACGTGAATCGGGATCTCTGGCCCCGATTGGTGGCCGCTCTCAGTCCGAACGGCGCCGTGCTGATCGAACACCACCTCCAGACCGAGGCCGTCGTGGATGGGCCTCAGTCCCCTGAGTTCCGACTCCGACCCCAGGAACTACTGGCAGCGTTCAGGGACCTACGGATCGTCTACTACAGCGAGACGCTCGAACCCGCAGACCGACCAAACGCCACCTTCGCCCTAGCCCGCATGGTCGCCTACCACGGCCACAGGAGTTGGTAAGTTCACCCCACCCTCGACCAGCGTTACGAAATGATGCTTCTACGGCTGTATGACACGAAACCTCCCCGAATCGGAGCCGAGGGACCCGACCCGTCATCAGTGATAGGCGTGTCATGCTTCGTCATCGCCCCGCCCTTTCGAGAGCACGGGGTTGCTTCAGGTCTACTCGACCGTGTCATCGAGGATGCCGCGTCGCGGGGTGCATCCTGGATCGAGGCGTATCCCCACACCGAGCGCAACGAACCTGGCGCATCGCACCTCTTCCGCGGCCCTCGTTCCATGTATGACGCCCGTGGGTTCGAGCCGATCGAAACCCGCGACCGCAACACCGTGATGCGTCAACCGGTCGCTCTCGGTGGAGGTGAGGGGATTTGATCCGTCTTACCGGACCAGCACCACCAGCGATGCTTGCTCCGCCCCTGCATGCTGTCACGAGCCGCGAGGCAATAAGGCTTTGACACGATGCAAGTAGCGAGGTTCGCCGCCGAGTAGGCGGAGAACCGAAGCAGAACCGGTATTGATTCTCAGTGGGCGCAGTGAGGCTCCGAAACGGCCGCCATGGGGTTGGGGCCCCATATGGCGGAGGAGGACCGACCGGCGTCTGTTCGGCGGCAGTGCCGCCGAAGTCGGTCCGGTAAGAATCTCGGTGGAGGTGAGGGGATTTGAACCCCTGACCCCTTGCATGCCATGCAAGATCGGGGGGGTTCGCCGACCTGGGCCAGCACCCGAAAACCCTTGCCCCACTTGAGGTTTCAGCAATCAGCGCTTCGCATCGTTTTCCGTCATTTTGGGCCCTCTCGCGGACTCTCCGCGGACTCTCCGCGGACTCGGGGAGCCCACCACAGCGCCCACAGAGGCCGCCAGAACAACGCCACGCCCGTCCGAGATCCGGCATGTTGTTGCACGTTGCCGACCACGCAGCGAGGGACGGCCGATCACCACAGTGGTGACAGTTCCGCGCCCTCCCCCAGCGTCATCACACTCGAAGGGGACCCGCTCGCTCATTCCAAAGCCGGTAGTTGGACTCCACCTTCATGCACAGCGCGGTGGTGGCGACGGCACAGCAGAACGAGGTTGTCGAGGAGTTGGTAATCGCACCAACCCGATCCAGGGCTCAGCGACGAAGGCACACGCCGACTCTCAGCAAGCCTCCCGACAGGACCACCCGAGTATCACACTGGCATCACCCAGCATGCAGGAACGTCACTTGAGGAGCCTGGCTGATCGTGTGGTGATGTCATCGGACCCTCAACACCCATATCTGTATCTTCCCACCATCCCCTTCCAGATCTGAGTTGCGGCATAGCACTCCGAGCTGGTCGACAAGTCCCCATTTGGCAGGCCAGCGCTCTCGGTAAGCTGCCTGTCGATGGGCGATGCAGAAGCGAAAGTTGCTGAACTGGAGCGACGACTCCTGGCGGTTCGCTGGGATATCGACGACGCTGGAGGCGAGATGCGGGTGGCTGAAGCCAAGGTCTTGGTCGAGGTGGCTGAGGCACGTGACGACGTCAACCGACCGCTCTACCCGACTGAGAAAGTACGTCAGGCCGCGGTCACTACGCGGCTGACATCAGACCCTTTGTATCAAGACCTGCAGGAGCGGTACCGGGAGCTCAGCCGCGACGAAGATCTCATCATCTTGGAGATCAACGAAGTCCGACCTCCTCCGGCTTGGCCTTCGCCTCCTCCGTATTAGTCCAGTCCGGGTTCCCCACGCCTCCTGGCTACACGGGATCTACCTTCAGCCCCTCGCACCTTCCCAAGCAACCTCGGGGGACTCGGGACGATCAGGCATCACCACAAAGTCTGAAAGATTCTGCATCGGGGGCTCAAGACGCTAGGAACGAACGGGCAACGACCACGGGTGGGCTCATGCGGGTCTGACTCGGGAAGATCGTGGCCAGATTAGGCTCTTCATCCGCTCTGGCCTCATGTAACGATTTCGTACGCTGGTCGACGGCATGGTGGACTCACTGACTCGCGATAGCCGAAATTGCGCCTGGTAATGCGGCCTTTTGCCCCTGTCCTAAGAGGAGGCGTTCTTAGCGTCGGCCTCCTCCAGCGACTGACGTCCTTAGGGAAGGAATCCTTGGGAATGGGAGTCGCCTCTGCCCGACGCGGTCGACGTTTCAGGCTACGTCTGATAGAGAGCTGGTGGTGGGTAGGTGGAGTTTGAGTTCGAAGGTGGTCAGACCGTTTCGCCGTGAGTAGGTCAGATCACCGCCCATGGCTTGAGCGAGGGTGAGCGCTACGGGAAGGCCGAGACCGAGTGGCATCGGCTGACCGTTGGCAGGAGCCACCTGCTGATATCGTGTGAAGACTAGGCCTTGCTTTCCTGGGGGTAGACCGGCACCGTTGTCGGAAACGGTGACCATCCCAGTATCGCCCAGGGTGACGGCGTCGATGGTGATCTCGTCGCCGCCGTATGTCACAGCGTTGTCTACCAGGTTCCGCAGGATCTGACGGAGTCGGAACTGGTCGGCATACAGCACCGCCTCACAGGGTCCGAACCGCAGTCGCTTCCCGGCTTGGATGACACCGAGGTTCAGACTTATCGACGCTAGGTAGGTAGCCATTTCGACCGGTTCCATGTGCAACCTCAGGGTTGACAGGTCTCCTCGGCCTGCCACCAGCAGGTTGTCGATGATGTAGGTCAGGGCGTCTGCTTCTCGAACGATGATGTCGACCGTCTGCGCCTTCTCGGCGTCGTCAAAGTCGTCGGGTCTTTCGGAGAGTTCACGAGAAAAGCCGGCCAGGCTGGTGAGTGGCGTTCTCAGTTCGTGGCTCACCCTCACCAGTAGATCATCTCTCATCTTGAGGGCGCCGACCATGCCGGAAATGTCGGTGAGCGAGATTATTCCTTGGCTGAGGACCAGATCACCGTTGGCGTCCTGCGGGAAGGTCGTGCCCAGCATCGCGTTGAACTGGACACCATCGGTCCTCTCTGCTGTGTAACTCATTTCAAAAGCAGCACGCTGCCCCCAGATGGCGACGAGCTGTTCCGTAAGGACGTCGAGGGTGTTCTGCGAATTGGAGCTCTTGACGAGCTGCTGAAGGAATGTTTCTCTTGAGTCGACCCCCAGCAGATCGAGAGCCGTGCGATTGACCTCCCGGATGTCCAGTCGCGAGAACGCCTCTGTGATCTGATCCGGATGCCCTGAGAGGTACTCTCGCACGCCGATGGGCCCATCGACGGGGAGTTCGGCGAGCCAGGCCCCAACAGCACCGAAGTCGGCCTCGATCAAACCCACCGGCGCAGCGCCAAAGAGGCTCCCGTAGCGGCGTTCGCTAACAGACAGCGCCGATGTGGCCATCCCCACCGTCCTCACCCCGAAGAAGAAGAGGCTCGTCTGGATCAGCGACTGCACTGAATGGGAAGGATCAAAGGGGACGAACGGAGGCTGCGTCCAGACCAGTTGTGACACCCAGACGCCCGTTATCAACGCGAGGAATCGCTTGTCGCCTCGGTTCTCGACTCGTATGGCATGACCGGCCATGGCGAGAAGGATCACAACTGCCGACAGCGCGTGGACGATATCTGGATTCTGGAACGGCATCACAAGGCCAACTGCAACCACAGCTGCCGTTACCACCATCAGTGCCCGGAGTCGCCCGCTGATCAGCTCATGAATGGCGAGAGCGCAGATGATCCATGACGCAATAGCCACCAAAACGATCCGGTCGTCGCCTGATCCGCCCGCTAGCACCGTTGCAACCACGCCGACCGCCGCCGCCGAGACACCTAAGGCCATCACGAAGCGAACGTGCTTTGCCTCCACATCCGCTGGGTGAGGAGTCGGGATTCTCCTCATCGCTGATGAGGGGGTTCTGTGGTCGGGGTCCAGGTGTCCGACCACGGGTTTCCGTCGTTGACGGTGGGCTCGTCGTCGTAGGACTCTCTGATCTTCAGATCGCTGATTGATAGTTCGACCACCGACGGCCCGGAAACTTCGATGACCACGGCGACCCCGGCGCGGCGGACGACCTTGACATCGAATTGGGTGCCTTCCCCATCGGCTGCGTCAACACCGGTGGACTCTGCCTGGACGACGATCCCAGCGATGTGCTGGCCGGGCGAGGCTTCCGAGGAGACGTCGATGGTGAGTTGCACGATCTCCTGTTCGCCTGGCTGTGGGGAGATCCGGTTCGTTTCGACGGTGATCCACGATGCCGCCCCGGTTGAGGTGATGCTGGTGTTTGCGAATGAGGTGCCTCCGTTGGTGGCGCTTTGGGCATCGGCCATATAGAGGGTGAACAGAACAACAAGGAGTATCGCCAAAACAATGAGCCGACGGAAGACGGAGTTGAGTGTCCCACGACCAGAACCTGTATCCCGGCTGGTCGGTCGCTGTGTATCTCTTGTCATGATTGTTTCTTCCATGAGGCCTGATCCGGCTGCTTCGACCTGGCTAGCGGCTGATGCGGGTGGATCCCAGCGTCTTGATGTACCAGGAATAGAAGATCAAGACATCCATCGGGACCCACCCACATCGGTTGTTGCCGCTGCTGCAGCCCAAGGACCTGTGGGCTGCGGTGTCGCAGGCCGGTCGTCACCGTTGCTTGCATTCTCTACGTCGGCGGTGCGGCCTCAGTCTGAATACCGGCTCGGTGGTAAATCGGTACCCGAACGCGGGGAGGGCACCATCGGTCGAGCTCAGATCCATACCGGGCCGCCGGTAGGGACGCTCTTTGGCACATTCCTCGGTCCCGACAGGTAATGCGCCCCCAGGGGAAGGGAACCAGGGGCGAGGTCTCGGAAAAGATTCGGGTGACTCGAGAGTCCTTGCTGTTGCGACACATGAGGGCCTAACGCATATCGGCGACCAGAAAGGGCCGTACAGTGTGGCCCGGGCAGTCGCATGCGGCGACCGAACGGTTCGAGTCTTGTTACCTAGTTACCGACCCGTGCTTGGGCTACTGGAGGCTACGGGTGACCAGTAGAAGAATGTCATTCCGGCGGTGGAACCCGGCCTTGCCAAGGATGTTTCTCACGTGCGTCGCTGCCGTTGCTTCTGAAATGTAAAGAGCATTGGCAATATCTCGGTCAGAGAGCCTGCCGGTTCCGATAACCTGCGACACCTCTAGCTCCCTTGTGGTGAGGCCGATTTCCTCAATCGAGAGGTCGAGCGGAATCCGGTCCATGAGGATCTCGACCACAATCTCGCATTCGCTCACAACTCGACCGAGCCGCAAGAGTGCAGCGAATGTGACCAGGCCGAGTGCGATCGCGACCACCACTTCGATCACAGCCAAATTGAGAACTGCGAAACCTCCAAGCCGGTGCGGGAACCATGCCGCTGATACACCCAGACGCTGAGCGGCCCCCAACATGAGAAAGATGTAGAAAGCGCCCATGATCCAACTGACCGTCCGCATGCCCGGCGTGCGTGCGCGACCGACCCGCCGAAGCGTCAACACCGCCAACACCGTAAACAGCGAAACAGCCATCAGAAAAATGAGGGAAACGATCGATGACATTGGCTAGCTCCTGTTGTCCAGGACGGATTGCCAAGCCCCGACCCCACGATTTAGCGCTCTGTCCAAGTGGGTTCCGCCCTCGACCAAAGGCAAGGCAGTCGCATTAATCGTCGCCACCCCGGGAGTCGGCCCAACAGATTCGAGGGGTGCACGCTTCAGGGGATCATCGATACAACCCATGCCGCGTGAAGCGAGGTAGGGGTTTCCTCGTCGAACCGAAATGCCATCTGACCCCCGCATACGACCATCAGGCGCAATCGGCCCGAATCTAGATCCCCGAGTAACAACATAATCCTCGACGATGTCGGACATTGCGGCAGGCTGGTCAGCGATCGTGATGGCCAGCTCAGTTCGCTCACTCTCGCTCATTGCCCCCGTGTTCGACCGAAGCGACTCAGCGAATCCGAGCACCACCGTCAACGGAGACTTCAAACCGTGGGGACCGATGTCAGGAACCGAAGTTGGCCCTGCCTCCAGATCCGCTGGGTGCAAATCGTTCTCGCCTTGGCGGGTCGGCCCAAAAGTGGAGGGGTCCTCTAGTGGTGGCTCCTGGCCCGGATGGGGGTGCCAGCGACGGCCAACGACATGCCGCAGCAGAGGCTTCTCAGAGCCACTGCAACAGGAAGGCGAGGCTCCACAGCCCCTTGGATCCAGAGGACCGACGTACACGCGGCGCGCACCCACTTTGGTCGCACGTACGCCCACAAGGGAAGATAGCAGCGCCTTACTGAACAGATGAGGGCCAGAAGTCACACGACGATTGATCCAGTGCCGAACAGCACTGAAGTTCTTCGCGAATGGAGCGATCGGGGCGCGCTTGAAGACCCACCTATACCGATCATCGGCTTCGGGCAGCATTCGGTCGCTGGGATCTGAATCTGTCATCACCGTCTGACTTGCTCACTCTCCGCGGCGGGGGCGAAGGCCGGGGGACAACCCATGGCATCCATGCCGTTGTCACCAGGACATGTATCCCCTGTTGCCTCAGCAGCCTCCGCCCCGAACCCAGATACTAACTAGTTGATTAGTTTGTGCAAAGGAGCGCGAACCCTACAACGGTTCGGCAGGACTGCTAAACTATCCAACCAGGCAGTTAGGTGGGAGGCACGTGGACGAACCGACCCGCACAAAGCCGAGGAACAGGCTGATCGAGGCTGCAGCCGACCTCTTCCACGCTCGCAGCTACGGCACCGTCGGAATACAGGACGTATGCGACCGGGCCGAGGTCCGACGAGGCAGCTTCTACTACTACTTCCAGTCGAAGGACGAGCTGGCGATCGAGGCGCTGGAGCGATCCACCGACCTGCTGGTCGCAGCTGTCCACGAGCCGGCCTTTTCGAACGGAGGCTCTCCGCGGGAGGAGTTCGCGACGTTCCTCGATCTGCTCCTCGAGTATGCCGAGAACCTCAAGCAGCGATACGGCGTCTACGCGGGCTGTCCTATCGCTAACCTCGCCGAGGAGCTCAGCACCATCGCACCCCACATCAGAGAGAAGGTCGACGAGTCGCTCCAGCGCCTAGCGACCTACTACGAGAACGCTGTTCGAAGAGCCATGGAGTCGGGTGATGCGACACCGGGCGATGCGGCGGTAACCGCACAACGGATTCTGGCCCTTACCCAGGGGGCGCTGCTTCTCGCCAAGGTTCGAAACGACGCCGGGATGCTCTCGAACCTCGGCGACGCACTAGCCGTGGTAGCCGGATTCCGCCAGGACGACCGATGAAACCGACAATACTCGAGGATGCCAGGGATGCGGCGGTGATGACCCTGCGACCCGACACCATATCCGGTCATCACCCCAGTCGATCCATCCAGTTTCTATCCCGGAATATGAGGAACCACTTGGACAGGAGCCCGGCTCGGAACTCGTAGAATTCCGCCGACTCAAAGAGGACCCGCTCCTCGGCCGACCCAGAAGGAAGAGAGCTGGGCTTGGTTCCGACACCCCGCCATCGGGCGGCAGCGCCTGAACCATCGAGAGTCAGGTACGGCTCCCCGATAACCTCGAACGCAAAGTCGTCGGGCAATGCGCCATAAATCCCTTGAAGAAACTCTCTCAACTCGTCGCGACCCTTGAGCACATCCCCTTCGGTCAGGTCGTCCAAGGTGATGTCTTCGGTGCACAACTCGACGAGCCGGTCTACGTCGCGGGAGTTCCCCGCGTCCTCCATCCGATGCAGGAAGTTACGAAGGAACTGCGAGGTAAGTGGCTCGTCGTATCGGTTGCTCATATGAGGTCCGCCCCTCATGATGACATACCACTCGGGATCATCGTGAACCAGCCGCCGCGCACGGCCGCGGGGCAACACGACTACGCGAGGCCCTACCCATGCCTTGGCCACCAGCGAGAAAGTCGGGCAGCACAGAACGACACCCGCACCCTGCGGCCCGCGCGAGTTTAAGCCGCACCGATCCGGCATTCTCACCGGCCTGCGACACCGACCTTCGCAATCTCAAGTCCGGCCACGCTGGGATCCCCCAGCGTGCAGTCATCAGAGGACCCGGGCAGTGTCGAGCGTAGCGTCGGAGTGTTGGGGCGGCCCCGGCGACGGCACCTTCACGATCGAACACGTCACCGACTTTCAGATCGAAGTTCTTGTCGACGCCGAGGCATGATGCCCGATCGTGGTGTGGGTCTGGTCGGGTGTGCCTCTCGTCTTTGACCGCATCGACAATCAGGGCGGATTCGAAGATCCGGCACAGAAAAGAATCCGGCGACAGTGTGCCCCGGTGCTCAGAGGCCCATTCTGGATCCGGCATTCCAGCAGACATCGGTAGGTCCTGCTGGGTGGTTGTGGTCAGCGTTGGGCGACCAGTTCGATTCGCGGTGGCCTGCGTTGGGGTTGGTCGCGTTCGGCGCGGCGTCGGGCGACTGTAGAGGCGACCCGTTCGATGACGTCGGTGTTTGGTGGGGGTGATGCGACGATTTGGTCGATGGCGGCGGTTTGGGTCGAGCTGCGACCAAGCGAGGCGCTCAACGTGTCGAGGGGATCTCTGGGATCGGGGTGGGGGAGATGGGTGCACTGCTGGTCGCCGGGTTCGAGGCTTGGGAGGTAGAGGGTGTTGGTGTGGCGGCCGCGGCTCAAAGCAACGTAGGCCCATTGCCGGTCGATGGCGCCGTCGATGATTGTGAAGGTGCGGCCGGTGGTGACGCCTTGGGCTTTGTGGGCGGTGAGGGCGTAGCCGTAGTCGACATGACCCTGGTCGAGGTACCAGGAGGGCAGCTCCCGGGTTTCGGGGTCACGGTCGAGCCGAACCGTAAGCGTGCCGGTATTCGGTCTGTGGCGACGACGGTGCCGAGGTCGCCGTTGAGCACTCCGAGCCCGGCCTGGTTGTTGCGACACAGGATCCGGTCACCTGCCCGAAAGGCTCGTTCCCCTGCTTGGAGCGCTGGTCCGTGGAGCTGCTTCGCGTCGCTGAGATAAGTGTGGGCTCGTTGGTTGAGTTCAGCGACGGTGTCGTTGGTGTGGGCGATGAGCAGCCCACTGGTGAGGTCACCGGTGGCGGTGACGTGGCGGTACCAGTCCCCCACCGCTCGGGCCATGGTGTTCTGCCGGTCGTGTCCGACGACGAGACGCTTGTGCTGTCGGTACATTCCGATCGCCTGGGTCACTGAGCCGTCGCGGAGCTCGGCCAGCGCAGCTCGCTCCCAGCCGTGGTGCTGACGGACGTTCTCCGTCAAGGTAACGGCGGGGAGCCGGTTGGTGAGGGCTCCGAAGAGCCCTCCGGCGTCGATCTCGGCTAACTGCCGGTCGTCACCGATAAGGATCAGCTTGCCTTCTACGTGTTCGACGACGTCGGAGACGGCGGCGAGTTGACGGGTGCCGACCATGCCCGCCTCATCAACCACCACCACCGTCCCACCACAGAGACCTCCCCCGACTTTGCTTTCTCCGATGAGCCGAGTGAGTGTGGTCGAGGGGATCCCGGTGGCGGATTGGAGGCCGGCGGCCGATCGGGCAGCGAGCGCCGCGCCAACAATCGGGGTGCCGGTCATTGCGGCGAGCTGGCTGATGACAGCCATGACAGCGGTCTTGCCGGTTCCGGCCGGGCCTATCCCGATGTCGATGGCGTCACCCGAGGTGGCGAAGCGGCGCACCATGTCGCGTTGCCCCTCAGTCAGAGCCCGAGTGCGTCGCAGTTTCGCTTCCACCAGGCGTTGCGGTGCCGTCCATCGTCGGGCTCCGATTCCTGCCAAGGCCCGTTCTATCACCCTGTGTTCGGTGCCCAGCAGCTCCACAGTGGTGTACTGGCGGTCCGAGGTGCCTGGGAACAGCGTTCCGTCGCGGTGCCGCATCGGCCGCGCCCTGGCCGCGTTGTCGATGAGGTCGTCGAACCGGTCGTACTTGTCGCCGCTGAGATGATCGCTTTTGTCGACCCGCTCAGTTCTGTGGCCACGCAGGAGCGGAATCACGTCGCCGGTCTGTAGGAAGACATCGACCAGGGCCCCGATGTCGTCGCTGCTACCGCCTTGGGGTAGCGCGGCGGCGATCTCCTTGACCACTTCCGGTTTGGCAAAGCTCGACGTGTGTGCGGTCAGCCCGTCTGGCGAGGCCAGGCTTTCGAACAGTGTCTGCGGATCGGCGGGAGTGACCTGGCGGCTGTGATTCATGACTCGAGCGATCCGCTTCGGGGTGAGACCGACCTGAGCCGCTCGCTGTCGCCACCCCACTACCAGCTCCCCGACGGAACGGTCCGTCTTGGGACTGCGGGTCGCCAGCACCGCCACCTCCCGCACTGCGGGGGTGTCCGGCAACCCTTGTTCCTGGCGCCATGCCTCGAGCTGCTGACACCGCTGCGAGAACGCCATGATCTGGTTACGGGTAAAGCCCTCAATGTCGGCCATGCCCTTGTCAACGGGCTGCCAGCGGACTCCGAGGCGTTGGGTGAGTCGGCTGCGTAGCTCCGCCTCATGCAGGTATCCGGCGGCCAGCTTATGCCGATACAACAGACGCCCATCGAGGGCCCGCCACACCCCGTCGACACCCTTGACCCGGTTCCCCACCACGACATGGGTGTGCAGCTGCGGATCGTCGGCCCTTGAGGTGAACTCGGTGAACCAAGCGGCCACGTAGCCGGTGGTGGCGATCGGCCCAGTCTCGGTCCCATACCGGCGAACACCATCGTCGCCCA
>JACZWZ010000035.1 GCA_022571885.1 Acidobacteriota bacterium | reverse complement strand
GGGCGGACTTTCAGGCAGGGAAAGAAGCCTACAACCGTGGGGACTACGACACCGCTCTGAAAGAATGGCGGCCATTGGCGGAACAGGGGCATGCGTCGGCCCAGTTCAAGCTGGGGCGGATGTATGCCAAAGGCCGTGGCGTACCGCAGGATTATCAGGAAGCGGCCAAGTGGTATCGCCTTGCCGCGGAGCAGGGGTATGCAATGGCCCAGGGAGCCCTGGGGGATACGTACCGCGTGGGCATTGGCGTGCCCGGCGGCGCGGCGGCCTATCCTTCGACCGTGCTGATGACGGCCATCCCCGCGAAGGTGGCCGGCGTCGAATCCTGCTCCTCCACGGCATAACGTCGAGTATCGCCGGTTGGTGGCGACTCGCTCCAGGTCTGGCGGCACAAGGTTGGACCGTCGTTGCCGCCGATCTCCGGGGGCACGGCGACAGCCCCAAGTCCGGCTCTTACCGATTCGAGGAGCATGTCACGGATGTGCTGGCCCTCGGTACCGGCTGGGATGCAGTTCTGGGGCACTCGATGGGCGGAACAATAACGGTACTGGCCGCCACGGCTGATCCTACCTGGGCGAGGGGTCTCATCTTGCAGGACCCGGCACTCATGTTGCCCGAACCGATGTCGAAAGTCCGAGGTTGGCTGCTCGAGGAGTACCTGGTCGATATCGACCCGGTACGAATCGCCGAGATGAGCCCGACGTGGCATCCAACCGATGTGGAGGCCAAGGTCGAAGCACTCGAGAAGTCGTCTGCGGAGATGGTGATCCAGACGATCGAAGTGAATTGGCCTTGGATGGTGCTCGACCAAGCAGCCAGCCTGCCGGTGCCGACGGTGGTCCTGGGATCGGACCCCGATGCCGGGGGAATTTTGCCGGTGGCATTCGGAGAGTGGCTGGCGATCTCCCCATTGATCGAATTCGAGGTGATCCCCAAGTCATCGCACTCGGCACACCGGGACGATGATCGGTATGAGAACTATCTATCGATGTTGGTGAGAGCCCTGGATCGCCTGCCTACGCTTGGCGGGTAATAGATCATCACGCCAGAGGAGCAATCCACATGCGGATCGAAAAGGATTCAATGGGTGAGATTCGGGTCCCCGACGATGCCTACTACGGCGCCTCGACTCAGAGGGCAGTAGACAACTTTCCGATCTCGGACCTCAGATTCACCCGAAGGATGATCGCGGCATTGGGCCTGATCAAATGGAGCGCGGCCCCGGTCAATCTCGAACTCGGGCTGATCTCGGCGGAGCAGGCCGAGGCGATAGGCCGGGCAGCCGAGGAGGTGATCGAAGGGGTTCACGATGATCAGTTCGTGGTGGACATCTTCCAGACGGGTTCGGGTACCTCGACCAACATGAATGTGAACGAGGTCATCGCCAATCGAGCCACGGAACTACTCGGTGGTGAGCGGGGCGAGAAGCTGGTTCATCCCAACGATCACGTCAACGCCAGTCAGTCGTCCAACGACGTCATCCCGACCGCGATCCATATCGCCGCGGTCACCACCTTGCGCCAAACGACCATTCCGGCGCTGCAACGTTTGGCCGTCGCGCTCGAAGCCAAGGCAACCGAGTTCGATCCGATCGTCAAATCGGGTCGGACCCACTTGATGGATGCGACCCCGGTTCGACTCGGCCAGGAATTCGGCGGATATGCCACCCAGATTCGCAAGGGTGTGAAGCGGATAGAGGCCACTCTCCCCGGGCTCGAAGAACTGGCGTTGGGCGGGACTGCGGTCGGAACGGGCATCAATGCACCTGAAGGCTTCGCCCGGGACACGATCGCCGTGATCGCCGAGCGAACCGGGTACGGGTTCAACGAGGCGGGCGATCACTTCGAGGCCCAGGGCGCCAAGGACGCTGCGGTCTTCGCATCGGGTGCGCTCAAGACGGTGGCGACGGCGTTGTTCAAGATCGCCAACGACATTCGGTGGCTCGGTTCGGGACCCCGCACCGCCATCGGCGAGTTGGCGTTACCTTCCATTCAACCCGGATCGTCGATCATGCCGGGGAAGGTGAACCCGGTGATGGCCGAGTCGGTGATGCAAGTCGTTGCTCAGGTGATCGGCAATGACGCCGCGGTGGCCTGGTCGAACGCCAACGGCAACTTCGAACTGAACGTGATGATGCCGGTACTGGCTCACAACCTGCTGGAGTCGGCCGAGCTGATCGGCGCGGTAACTGATGCGTTCCGGGAGAAGTGCGTCGAGGGAATCGAAGCCAACGAGGAGCGAGCCGCCGAATTGCTCTCCAAGAACATCGCGATCATCACCGCCCTGGCGCCCAAGGTCGGCTATGACAAGGCTGCCGAGATCGCCAAGAAGGCGTTTGCCACCGGCCGCGGGGTCAAGGAAGTCGCGTTGGAGATGGAGGTCCTTCCCGCCGACGAACTCGATCGGGCACTCGATCCGTATCCGATGACTGAAGGCGGGATTGCGGAGTAGCAGTCAGCCCTCAGTCTTGGGTCCTCAATCCTGGGAAGAGGGTGCCGACGAGTGCGACGGCGAGTGTGAGAGTGATCAGGCGCCTGGTACGAGTCATGTGAATCCCCTTGATCGGAGCGGCGAGGGCAGCAAGAGGGTCGTCCCTTCGTGGGATCCTTGGGAACGCCGGTTGGTGGTCGACGATGAAGCCGGAGGTCGCACCCGGCGTCCGGCCATGGTGTGTTCGACTGCTAGCCCTCGCGTCGGGATGTAACCCAGGCCCCGAGCAGGACCAAGGCGGTTCCGGCGAGTGCGATCGGCTCGACCTCCTCGCCCCGCACGATGACGCCCAGTGCCACGGCAACCACCGGCACGAAATATATCGCCACCGAGCCGCGGGTACCTCCGACCCGACCGACCAAAGTCGCCATCAGCACGAACGCCAGGCCGGTGCCGAGAATCCCGAGCGGGATCATCGCCAGCGCTGCATCCCATTCCCAGTGTGACGACGGAATCTGAACCACACCGACCGGCACCACGACGACCAGTGCCCACAGCTGAGCTCGCAGCAGTACGGGTAGAGCCCCGTATTTCTGTTGCAGCGGGACGGCCATGTTGGCCGACAACCCGTACAGGACGATGGCGAGCGCCACCAACCCGGTACCGAGCGCCGACGCCGATGACTCGCGCAGCTCGGGCAGAAAGACACTGACGACGCCCAGAAACCCGATGGCGATTCCAAGCACCTGCCGCTTCCCGGGGAGGGTTCGAAGCAAGAGTGACGCCCAGATGGCGGTGGTGATCGGGACTGCACCGTTGATCATCCCCGCCACCGAGGAGTCGATCCATTGTTGGGCGATCGGAAAGAGTGTGAGTGGGATGGCGATCCAGATGATTCCGAGAGCCGCCACCCGGGCCCGGTCCGCAGGTTCGATGGGGCGCCGGGCACGGGGGACCAGTGCCAGCGCCAGCATCCCGAGTGCGATACGAGCCAGCGTGATCACCCCCGGTTCGAACGCCTCGAGACCGACGGCCATGAACAGGAACGAAGATCCCCAGATGAGTGCGATGCCGGTGAGGAGGCCCCAGTCGAACCCGCCGAAGGCGTCCTGACTGATTCCGGTCGAGGTGAGCGAAGCGCCCCTTCGTTGCGTCATATCGAGGGAGAACGCCGGAGGGGCCGGCGCTATTGCATCACGTCAGCCGGCGAGCTGGTGGCGCACCGCCCTGTTGGAAACCAACGAACGAACGGCGGTAGCAGTGGGATCTGATCAAGCTCAGACAACGTCCGAGGCCAGTGCTTCTTCGAGAGTCGTCCACGGGAGGTCGGCGCACTTGATTCGGACCGGAAACTGCTTCACGCCGGCGAGTGCTTCGAGGTCTCCGAGCACGGCGCCCGGCCGGTCGGAATCCAGGCCCGGATCACCCGCTTCGATGTCGAGCATCGCTTTGACCTGGCGTGTCAGCGTGGCGATCTCTTCCACCGACATACCGACGATCCGGTCGGCCATCATCGACGCAGAGGCCTGGCTGATCGAGCATCCTCGCCCCCGTACCGCAGCATCGGTGACGACCCCCTCGTCGAGCACTACTTCTATCGTGACCTCGTCGCCGCACAAAGGGTTGTTGCCCTCGGCGGTGGCGTCGGGATGTTCGATCGAACCCGACCTTCTCGGGTTGCGGTAATGGTCGAGGATCACCTGGCGATACAACTCCTCAAGAGACACCGAAGAGTCTCCTCGCCTCGTGGAGTCCGGCGATGAGCGCATCGACCTCGTCGATGGTGTTGTAGACATAGAACGAGACGCGCGCCGTAGCCGGGACGTCGAGAACCTGCATCAGGGGTCGAGCGCAGTGGTGGCCGGCTCGTAAGGCGATCCCCTGGTGGTCGAGAATCGTGGCCAGATCGTGGGGATGGATGTCGGCCAGCGTGAACGAAACGACGCCGCCGCGGGCGGCGCTGTCATCCGGGCCGTACACAGTCAGGCTCGGGATCTCCGCCAGGCGGTCGAGTGCGTACCGGGTGATTTCGATATCGTGGGCTCGAACCTGCTCCATGTCCAAGGCCGAGAGATAATCGACCGCTGCTCCGAATCCGATCGCCTCCGCTATCGGCGGAGTGCCCGCCTCGAACTTCTGCGGAACGTCTGCCCAGGTCGACTCGTGGAGTTGAACGTCGCGTATCATCGAACCGCCGCCTTCGGCCGGCTCCATCGCTTCCAGCAACTCCATGCGACCCCACAGCGCTCCGATTCCGGTGGGACCCAGCATCTTGTGGGCGCTGAAGGCCACAAAATCGGCGCCCAAGGCTTGAACGCTCGTAGGGATGTGGGGGATGAGCTGGGCAGCATCGACAACCGTGATGGCATCCACCGCGCGGGCGGCTGCGACCAGCTCGGCGAATGGACCCAGACTGCCGAGAACGTTGGACATGCCGGAGAAGGCGACGATTCTCACTCGTTCATCGATGATGGATTCGAGATCCGAGGTGTCCACCAGGTAGTCGTCGGTGATCGGGAGGTAGACCAACTCGGCGCCGGTGTGGCGGCAAATGATTTGCCATGGGACGACGTTGGAGTGGTGCTCCATCTTGGTGAGGAGGATCCTGTCGCCGGACTTCAGGTTGTTGAGACCCCACCCATAGGCGATGGTGTTGATCGCGGTGGTGGTACCCCTGGTGAAGACGATCTCGCGCGCCGAGCCGGCGTCGATGAAGTCGGCAACCTTCTGGCGCGCTCCCTCATACAGCGCGGTTGCCTCCTCGGCCAGCGCGTATGCGCCGCGGTGAACACTGGCATTGTGCAGCTGATAGAACTCGCTCATGGCATCGATTACCTGAGACGGCTTCTGTGTCGTGGCGGCGCTGTCGAGATAGACCAACGGCTTGTCGTTCATCCGGCGCGAGAGAATGGGGAAGTCCTTGCGGATGCGTTCGACGTCGAGGGTCATGCTGTTACCCGGTCCGACTGGATACTGGATACTGGCTACTGGCTACGACGAAGTCGGCAGACACTCTCACGACCCTGCTCCGACGCGAAACGCCTCATACCCGTCTTCTTCGATCCGCTTAGCCAGGTCGGCACCACCGGTATCGACGATGCGCCCATCCACGAATACATGGACGATGTCGGGGGTGATGTAGTCGAGCATGCGCTGGTAGTGGGTGATGATGAGGAAGCCACGATCCGGTCCCGCCAGTTGTCCGATACCCTCGGCGACGATCTTGAGGGCGTCGATGTCGAGGCCGGAGTCGGTCTCGTCGAGTACCGCCAGATCCGGCTCGAGCACGGCCATCTGCAGAATCTCATTGCGTTTCCGCTCGCCGCCGGAGAAACCTTCGTTGAGGTACCGGTCGGCAAACGACGCATCCATCCCCAGGGCCTCCATGGCGTCGGTGACCTTGAGCCGAAGTTCCAGCACGGTGTATTCGGTTCCGGTTCGATTGGAGAGAGCGGCTCGAAGAAAGTTGACGACCGATACTCCTGGAATCTCTTCGGGGTACTGGAACGCCAGGAACATTCCGAGACGCCCACGCTTTTCGGGGGTCATCTTGGAGATGTCCACTCCATCGAACAGGATCGATCCACTGGTCTTGTAGCTGGGGTGGCCCATCAATACGTTGGCCAGCGTGGACTTCCCGGATCCGTTGGGTCCCATCAGGGCATGGATCTCGCCTCTTTTGATGGTCAGCGAGACCCCTTTGAGGATTTCGACGCCTTCGGCCGAGGCGCGCAGATCGTCGATGACTAGAAGATCGGGCATGACCCGGAGGATATAGGCGCCCAGGCGCGTACCGAAAGGTGGGTTGAGGGTGTCGGAGTCGGAGGGCCCCCCCTCCAATCGGCCTTCGGCCGTTTGACTCCCCCTCGAGTGTCGGGTTGGACGATAGGGCCGACGGTTCTGTTCTGAATACTCTTCCCTTTGGGGGGAGTCAGCGAGCGAAGCGAGCTGGTGGGGGGTACCTGGTCTTTGTCTCCGTCGGGCCAACGCGTCTTGTCTGTCGCAATGGCCTTTTACCGGGTGGTTGCGCCGGGTTGTGTAGCCACTCGATGATGCGTCTTGTGGGTCGGTTCGCCGAGTCGGTGTGCGTCAGATAGGCAGCGGGATTGCCGCGACTTGGTGAGTCCCCCCACCAATCGGCCTGCGGCCGATTGACTCCCCCCAGAGGGGAGAGTGATCCAACCAACCGTCGGGCACTAACCGCGACAGATCACACCAGGGGGAGTGGTTCCCTCTTGCTAATCGCTATCCCCGCAACGCCTTGAACATGTCGTCCAGCAGGTCCGTCTCGTACGGGCCGAAGTGTTGGATGTAGATCCGATCGAAGCCGAGTTCGGCGTAATGGGCGACGGTCGTCTGCACTTCATCCGAGGTGCCTATCGGGCGTCCTCGTTCCCGGTGGACCGCCGCGATCTCCTCCGAGGTGCGGCCGAATGGATCGGCGGCCGCGATCCGCTCCAGGATTTCCTCGAAGTTGGCCTGGTCGGTCCCGGCCACGACTGCCGCCATGGTGCTTATCAGCAGCGTCTCCGGATCGCGTCCGGCCTGTTCGGCGGCGGCACGCGCCGCTGCGATCCGGCTGGTGACTTCCTCATCCGAAGTGGGCACGAAGTTGTATTCGTCGGCATAGGTCCCTGCCAGCCGTGGTGTTCGCTTTGGTCCTTGACCGCCGACGATGATCGGGAGGTTTCCGACAGGTCGGGGGTAAACCTCTGTTTCCTCGAGTCGGTAGTACTGCCCATGGAACGGTCCCGGCCTGCGGCCGAATGCGTGATGCATGTAGGCGAGAGCCTCTTCGAGACGCTCGAAACGTTCGTTCTGATCGAAGAACTCGAGGCCGAAGTTGGTGTGTTCTACCTCCATCCAGCCGGTGCCGAGACCGAGTCGGAGTCGTCCGTTGGACATCTCGTCGATGGTGGCGGCCATTTTGGCGATGACGCCCGGATGGCGGAATGTGATCGGGCTGACCAGAACGACCAGATCGAGTCGGTTGGTGTCTCGAGCCAGACCCCCGAGTGTGGCGAAGGCGTCGGTCGCATGAGGTGCCTCGATATCCATGAAGGAGTAGTGATCGGAGCGGGCAAAGGCATCGAGTCCCGCGGCCTCGGCCCAGGTCGCCAACTCCAGGAGCGTGTCGTAGCTCATCCCAAGCTGGGGCTCTGTCATCAATCCGAATTGCATTGGGCATCCTCTCGATTGATCGTGGTCCCACTCTGGCACGGCTCAGACGCGACGGCGATGGCTCCTCGCCTCGAGCTCATTGTGGCGCGCTCGAGGCTCCGACCCGAGGCGCCGAGCACGCGCCTCGCAGCGCGCCTCTCTGGCGGCGGTGGAGGCCACCACTACGCTCGGGTCGTCGATTCGACTGGAGGTCGGCGATGAACTTCGCGTTGAGCGAAGAGCAAGAAATGCTGCGGATGACCGCCCGCCGGTTCCTGGACGAAAGGGCCGGATCGGACGTTGTGCGGAATCTGATGGAGACCGCCGCAGGGTTCGACGCCGCTCTTTGGCAAGAGATCGCAGCTCAGGGCTGGCAGGGCATGGCGATTCCGGAGGAGTACGGTGGCGCCGGATTCACCTTCATGGAGCAGGCGATCCTGATGGAGGAGATGGGCCGCTCACTGTTTCCGGCCCCGTATCTGTCGTCGATCGTGCTCGGCGCCGACCTGGTGCTCACCGCCGGCACCGAGGAACAGAAACAGACGATCTTGCCGGATGTGGCGTCCGGCGAGATACGGCTTGCCGTGGCACATCTCGAATCGGGTGGTCGTTGGGACGCGACCGGTATCGAGATGACGGCCACCAATGAAGGCGGCGGGTTCGTGCTTGAAGGAGCCAAGTTCTTTGTCATAGATGGGCACACCGCCGATAGCCTGATCGTGGTGGCTCGGACCGACCCATCGTCATCTGGTTCGGACGGGATCTCCCTGTTCCTGCTGCCGGCCGATACCGACGGAATCGAATCGAGACGGGTCGAGACGATGGATCAGACCCGTAAGCAAGCGGAGATCACGTTCGCCGCGGTTCGAGTTCCGGCGACGGCAATGCTGGGAGACCCGGGCTCGGGGTGGTCGTCGTTGCAGGAGATGCTGCAGCGGGCGGTGGTTGCTCTCGCTTTCGAACAGGTCGGCGGCGCACAACAGTGCCTCGACATGTCGGTGGAGTACGCCAAGGCACGAATCCAGTTTGGACGGCCCATCGGGTCGTTCCAGGCGATCAAGCACAAATGCGCCGACATGCTGGTTGCGATCGAATCTGCAAGGTCGGCGGCGTACTACGCCGGCTGGGCGGCGTCGGTGGGGGACGAGGACCTCGCCATCGCCGCCCCACTTGCCAAATCCTATTGCTCGGAGACCTACTCGCACGCTGCCGGGGAAAACATTCAGATACACGGCGGCATCGGATTCACCTGGGAACACGACGCCCACCTCTTCTTCAAGCGGGCGAAGACGGACGAGATCCTATTCGGTACGCCTGCCGACCACCGAGCGGCCCTGGCCGACGCGCTCGGCCTTTGATTCTCTATCAGGGCACGCCGGTGGGCACCGCCGCGCCGAGGGCGGCATTCCGGCGGTCCATCTCCTTCCGGCAGACGCCGGATCTGGTTGCTGGTGATTGGGTACCATTGCGGCATGGGAGCCGTTGCATCTGGTGCCGTCCTCCTCGCATTGTTCCTGATCATCGTGGCGGGCCTTGTCTGGCAAGGATCGCGACGTTCGGTTGTGACCGACCGCGCTGAGTATGTGGTCCCGGAAGCAGCCGAATTCGTGTATGAACGCCTGTCCGATCGTGCCCTGAGGGGTCTCGATCCGGAGCTCGTGAGGAACGTCCTCGAGTGGAATCTCGATTACACGCAGGTCATTGGGCCCCGTGAGTTGGGTCACCCTCCGGTCATCGGGGGCGGCGACGGGATCGAACATGTCATGGAGAGGGCAGGTACCGCCGGTATCGCCATCGAGCCACTCGACATCGCCGAAATCATGGCCATCGAAACCGACTATTTGCTGTCCATCGGGGCAATCGGATCACCCGTCGAGGAGGGTCCTGCGTGATCGTCAGGTGTGGTCGCTGCCAGACCTCGTTCGAGGTGGAGGGTGCCGGGCGATACCCATGCCCCGCTTGCGGAACGGCCAATGATGTGCGAGTCGAGGATTCGGCGGCGAGCAGTTCGGATTTGATCGCTCCCCCTCCACCACCGGAGCAGGATTCTCCTTCGCCCAGGGTCGAATGCGGCGAATGTGGCCTCTTGTTCATAGTGGGTGCGGTCACCGCGGCTCCGTGTCCTAACTGCGGGGCGACGGTTACCGTTTTCGGATCGGAAGGAGACGAGTGAGTCGAGAACGATGGGAGCAGGAATACGCCGCCGGATCCAAGCGAAGGGATCGCTGGGTCACCATGTCGTTCGAGGATTTGCCGGCTACGGGCTTTGCGGATGGCGAGCCTCCCGAGAGAATCGGACACCCGGGCACCTTCCCCTACACCCGGGGCATCCATACCACCGGCTACCGGGGAAAGTTGTGGACGATCCGTCAGTTTGCTGGTTTCGCGGGTGTGGCCGACACCAACGCGCGGTTTCGGCACCTACTGGCCGAGGGGCAGCACGGATTGTCGGTGGCATTCGACATGCCGACCCTCATGGGTCTCGATTCCGACAGCCCTCTCGCCCTCGGTGAGGTGGGACACGGTGGAGTGGCCGTCGACACGGCCGACGACATGGCCGAGCTATTCGACGGAATTCCTCTGGGCGATGTCTCGGTCTCGATGACCGTCAACGGCCCGGCTCAGATTCTGTTCGCTTTCTTCCTGGTGGCGGCCGAGGAACAGGGAGTGGCTTGGGATCGTCTCCAGGGAACCCTCCAGAGCGACATCCTCAAGGAGTTCATCGCCCAGAAGGAGTGGATCTACCCACCCGAGCCCCACCTGCGGCTGATCGTGGACATGATCGAGTTCTGCGTCGACCGGGTGCCGGCGTGGAACACGATCTCGGTGAGCGGGTATCACATCCGCGAGGCAGGGGCGACGGCTCAGCAAGAACTTGCATATACCCTGGCCGACGGGTTTGCGTACGTCGAGGCCGGGATGCGGCGCGGACTCGAGGTCGACACGTTCGCTCCGAGACTGTCGTTCTTTTTCGATTCCCATATCGATTTCTTCGAGGAGATCTCCAAATTCCGCGCCGCCAGGCGCATCTGGGCGACCTGGATGCGTGATCGCTACCACGCCCGTGACGATCGGTCTCTCAAGCTTCGATTCCATACGCAGACGGCAGGAGTCTCGCTGGCGGCGCCGCAGCCGGACAACAACGTGGTCAGGACCGCCGTCGAGGCTCTGGCCGCGGTCCTGGGCGGAACGCAGAGCCTTCACACCAACGCCCTCGATGAGGTCTACGCACTTCCCACCGAGCGCGCCGCAGAGATAGCGCTGCGGACCCAACAGGTCATTGCAGAAGAGACCGGAGTCGGCGATGTCATCGACCCGCTCGGCGGGTCCTGGTTCGTCGAGGAGATGACCGACCGCATGGAGCAGCGTGTTCTCGAGATCCTGTCTCAGATCGACCGGATGGGCTCGGGCTCGATGCTTGACGGGGTGCTGCACGGAATCGACGAAGGCTGGTTCCAGGCTTCCCTGGCCGACTCGGCCTACGAGTTCGAGAAGGCGCTGGGGTCGGGAGAGCGGGTCATCGTCGGGGTCAACAAGTACGTGACGAACGATGAGGACACGCTCGACATCCTCGAGATAGGCACCGATGTGGAAGCCGCGCAATGTGCGCGGGTGGCAAAGGTGCGCTCGGACCGTGATGAGAAGAGCGTTGTCGACGCCCTCGAGGCACTTCGGATCGGTGCCGGCGGGGAAGCCAATCTGATGGAGTTGATCGTCGATGCGGCCAGATTGCGGGCGACCGAAGGCGAGATCGGCGAAGCCATGAAGACCGTGTTTGGCGGATACCGTGAGCCGCCACGGGTCTAGGAGTCCCCAGTCCCCGGTCTCCAGTCCCCAGGAAGATGGTCCCCGCTCGACGGGTTCTTCTGACTTCCGGGTGGCGCTGCTTGGAGTGCTGGTCTACACCGCGTTGGCATTCGTGCCGGTCAAGATGCCGATTCCAGAGATGCTGCCGGAACCCCCGTACGTGATCGTGCAGCCGGTCGACGGTCCCGACCCCGATCTCGACGAGTTGGTGGCCGCATTGGGTTTGACGCTATGAGGTGGAGCCGGCAACGAATCGGGCCTCGATAGTTCGAACGCCACCTGGTGTGGTTGCTCGGCGGTCGCCTAGCATTCCGGCCATGAGGGCTGATTCGAGACTTCGGGTGGCGATCGCCGTGTTGGCGCTGCTGCTGGTGGGTGCCGCCTGTGGCGACGATGGCGGCGTCACCGGGTCGACCGAGGCCATCACGTTCGGGGAGGGCACGATTCCGGAGTCGGTGCCGGACAACTTCCCGATTCCGGCTGGCTCGATCGTGGGCACCACGCTGGTCGACAAGATCAACAACCGCACCGAGTTTCGACTCACGATTCGAGCCGAAACCACCGCCACGATCCGGTTCTTCCAGGTCGGCCTGGTGAATCAGGGTTACGTCATCAACTCCTCCGAGGGCAACGCCTCCGAGTGGACTCTGATCTTCAGCGACGGTGAACTTCGGGGAACGATCTTCACTACGCCGCAGGGCCAAGGTCTGACCGGCTCGGTGATCAGCCTGAACCGGTCATGAACCCTCGCCTTGTCCGGTTTCCCGAGAACCGCTTTGTAGGCACTCGAGACGACATGATCGTCTATGACTGTGACGACGAACCGGCATTCGCCGCTCTGAAGGATCGGGTCGAGTTGGAGGACCTGGTCGCTCGCCAAATGCTCAGCGCCTTTGGTCCGGACTCGCTGGCCGAAGCCAGGAATCGGGGGTTCGTCGGTTATCACTCCTGACCCCCTATGGCGGTCAGGTGGGCGGCTGCGAGCGAGCCGCCGGTCTCGTGGCGGAAGTGGTCCTTTGCCTGGATGACGGTCATCCGAATGTGAGTGCCATCCAGGCGAGCGATGCCACGAGGATGACTAGAGCGGTGATGGCCGCAACGATGAGGAGGTAGCGAGTCTGCACTCAACTATCCACCCCTTGATACCCACTCGGCCTCGAGGCGGCCGGTCCGGAGGTGGTGAACATCGCTGATCGAGTCATTAGGTCGGGCAGCGTACCCGGCTTCCGAGAGTGGTTTGATCGGCGGCTAATCTCACGCCTCTGCGGCTTCTAGGAGCGTTCGTGCACGACGTGGTGATCATCGGCGGAGGACCGGGTGGGTACGCGGCCGCGCTGTATGCCCACAATTTTGGACTCTCGGTCGCTCTGGTGGAGCGGGACAAGATTGGAGGCACCTGCCTGCATCGAGGTTGCATCCCGGCCAAGGCCTTTCTGCAGACCGCCGAGGTCTATGCCGGGGTTGCCGCTGCCGCCGACTTCGGGGTGCTCACCTCGGAACCGGTGCTCGACTGGAGTCGCGCCCTCGAGCGCAAGAACTCGGTCGTAGATCAGCTCTATCGCGGTCTCATCGGTCTCATGAAGCAGCGAGGAATCGAGACCGTGGAGGGGACCGGGTCGATCGTGGGGCCGGGGATAGTGGAAGTGGCGGTGCCGGACGGACCAAGTCGGCGGCTGGAAGCACCCGCTGTGATCGTCGCCACCGGTTCGGTGCCTAGTTCGATTCCCGGCTACGAGGTCGACGGTGTTCACATCGTGACCTCGGATCACGCCTTGGACTGGCAAAGTGTGCCGGGGCGGGTGGCGGTGATCGGGGCGGGAGCGATCGGGGTTGAATTTGCTTCGATGCTGACCGATCTCGGATCCGAGGTGCATTTGTTCGAGGTCATGGACCAGGTGGTTCCGGAGGCGGAGCCGAGGGCGGCCCGGCTGCTCGAAAGGGCGCTCACGAGCCGAGGCGTCGACGTCCATACCGGAACCGGAGTCGATGCCCCGGTCGTCGGTCCTTCGGGGGTGACGGTCCCCTTCGGAGACGCTTCGGTCGAGGTCGACTCGGTGCTGGTGGCGGTGGGCCGGTCCCCGGTCACCGACGGCATTGGATTGGAGGCCACGACCGCAGAACTGGATCACGGCTACCTCGTAGTCGATCGCCAGACGATGCAGACTGCCCAGCCGGGGCTATACGCGGTCGGCGACATTGTGGCCGGCACCCCACAGTTGGCCCACGCAGGCTTTGCTGAGGGAATCGCAGCAATCACCCATATCGCTACGGGGGCACCGGCTCCGGTCGAGTACCGGGCGATTCCGCTTGTGGTGTACACCCATCCAGAGTTGGCGTCGGTGGGACTCACCGAGGCGCAGGCAAAGCAGGCCGGGTACGACGTCGAGACTCACGATCATGGTTTTGGCGGCGTCAGCAGAGCGATCATCAAGGGCCAGGCGCAAGGGATGGTGAAGATCGTCACGCAGATCGACGGCCCGATCTTGGGAGCAACGGTGATCGGGCCGGCCGCCGGTGAACTGATTCACGAGCTGATGTACTTTGTGGGCTGGGAGGCGCTCCCATCGGAGGCAGCGGCCTTTATCCACGCCCATCCAACCCTGGCTGAGGCTGTGGGGGAGACCCTGTTGGCTGCCAGTGGGAAGAGCCTCCACTGATGAGGGGACGCCGGTGATCCAAGCGACTAGTCACGCTGCCGAGTTGAGCGAGGCGCAGCTCGTTGCAATGCATGAGCTGATGGTGACCGGTCGATTGCTCGAGACCCGTCTGCACAACATGTATCGTGCGGGTCGCCTCCGGGGAGCGGTCTATCCCGGCGTCGGTCAGGAAGCGGCACAGGTCGGTTTTGCGTTTGCGTTGGAACCCGACGATGTCTTTGGAGGGACTCATCGGGACTTGCTCGCTCAGATCACCAAGGGTGTGACCCTCGAAGAGACATTGCTCAATTTCTTCGGAAAGGCCGCCGGCCCCACCTCGGGGCGCGACGGCAACAGCCACTTTGGCGTGATGGACAAGGGCACGCTGATGGTGGTGTCACCCCTGCCGGATGCCTATCCGGTCGCGGTCGGGTGCGCCATGGCGTTCGACCAACGTAACGAGTCCCGGGTGGTCATGGCTGATTGCGGCGAGGGTGCAACCGCGACCGGCACCTGGCACGAGGCGGTAAACACCGCATCGATCCTGAATTTGCCGATCGTGTTCACGGTTCAGAACAACCAGTTCGCCTATTCGACCCCCAACGATCGAGAATTCGGTGTTTCGTATCTAGCACACCGTGCCGACGGGTACGGGATCCCCGGAGTGGTGGTAGACGGCAACGACGTCCTCGAGTGTTACGCCGCAGCGCGTGAGGCCGTCGACCGGGCGCGTGACGGGCAGGGGCCGACCCTGATCGAGGCCATCACCTTTCGGCACTTCGGCCATGCAGCTCACGATGCGGCCGATTACGTGGCTGCGGAGGATCGTGAGGCCTGGATGGCCAAAGACCCGATTCCTCGATTCGAGGAGTTCCTCATTTCTCGCGGGCTACTCGACGCCGAGAGCGCGCAAGCGATCGGGGAGCGGATCGAACAGAAGATCCGTAAGACCATCGAATGGGCTCAGGAACAGGAAGATCCGACCCCCGACATGGTGATGACCGGTGTCTTCGCCGAGAGAACGACGCCCCTAACACCACCGGCTGAGATCGGCGGCGACGAAATCACGATGCTCGACGCGATCGCGGCAGCTCTCGAAGAGGAAATGGTCCGCGACGAGCGGGTCTTCCTCCTCGGCCAGGATATCGGTGCATACGGCGGGGCCTTCAAGGTCACCAACGGCCTCTACGAGAAGTTTGGATCGCGTCGAGTGGTGGACATGCCGATTGCGGAGTCGACCATCATCGGCGCTGCGGTCGGGGCCGCTCTTCAGGGGCAGATTCCGGTGGCCGAGTTGCAGTACACCGACTTCATCTATCCGGGATTGGATCAGCTGGTCAGTGAGGCCGCCAAGTACCACTGGAAGGGCGGTCGTAGCGTCCCGATGGTGGTGCGGGGGCCTTCGGGGGCCGGGTTGCGCGGCGGGCCATACCATTCGATCAGTCCCGAGGGGATGCTGGCACACCATCCGGGCATCAAGATCGTGGTTCCGAGCACCCCGACCACCGCCAAGGGGCTGCTGATTGCAGCGATGCGTGACCCCAACCCGGTGGTATTCCTGGAGCACAAGAAACTGTATCGCAGCATCAAGGAGGCCATTCCACAGGGCGACTACGAATTGCCCTTGGGTGTGGCACGAATTGCGCGCGGTGGCGACGACGTAACCATCGTGAGTTGGGGGGCGATGGTGCATGCTTCGGTTGAGGCTGCCGACCTCCTGGCCGCGGAAGGGATCTCGGTCGAGATCGTCGACCTGTTGACGATCTCCCCGCTCGATTGGGAGACGGTGTTCGCATCCGTAGCCAAGACCTCGCGGCTGGTGGTGGTCCAGGAGGATGTCCCGTTCGCCAGCGTCTCCTCAGAAGTAGCTGCCCGGGTTGCCGAAGAGGTGTTCTGGGATCTCGACGCTCCGGTATTACGGGTCACGCCGCCCCACACTCACATTCCCTTTGCTGCCATCCTCGAGGATGCGTTCGTCCCTCAAGTGGGCGATATCGTGTCGGCCGTCCAGCAACTGTCTGCCACCTAGGAGGCTTCATGTCGTACACGGTGACGATGCCACAACTCGGTGAAACTGTCACCGAGGGGACGGTCCTCCGCTGGATGAAGCAGCCGGGAGACACGGTGGCAGAAGATGACGCGTTGCTCGAGATCTCGACCGACAAGGTGGACACCGAGGTTCCCTCCCCCTTCTCGGGAATTCTGCTCGAGATCCTCGTCCCCGAGGGGGAGACCGTCGATGTGGGAACGGCGCTGGCCGTCATTGGGGAAGAGGGCGAGACCGCTGAATCGGCTCCCACTGTTTCCCCCGTCACCGCCGATCAGGAGGCAACCCCCGAGCTGCCTCCTCAACCGGTTACATCTCCACCGCCCACTGCCGCAACCTCCCCTGCTGCGACGCCGGTTGCTCCCGCCGGTGGGGCTCTCGGAGTGCTTTCGCCCGTCGTCAGGCGACTGGCTGCCGAACACGGCGTCGATCTCGCCGCGGTAGCCGGGACCGGTCGCGATGGCCGAATCACACGACGCGACGTCGAGGGGTTCGTGGCGGCTGGGGCGCCGGTGGCCGCAGCCATGCCTCCGCCCGCTGCCCGAGTGGAGCCTCCGCCCGCTGCCCGAGTGGAGGCGTCGCCTCGCAAGGCCGGTCTCGGTCGCGGCATCGAGGATCTGCTCGCCGACAATGGGCAGCCCCCGATCGGGATCGTCGTCCCTCAGTCACCGCCGACTCCGGTCGCTCCATCCGTTCCGGTCACATCCGGCGGTGAGAAGCCGATCGGTCGGCTCCGCAGCCGGATTGCCGCCAACATGATCAAGGCGAAGCAGACCGCTGCGCATGTGTGGACATCGATGGAGGTCGATTTCGAGAATGTCGAGAGAACTCGACAGGAACTCAAGGCTGCGTTCAAGGAACGCGAGGGTTTCGGCTTGACCTACCTTCCCTTCATTTCGCGTGCGACGATCGACGCTCTGTCGGCTTTCCCGGTGGTCAATTCGTCGTTCGATCTCGAAGGCGGCACCCGGACCTTCCACGGGCATGTGAATCTCGGTATCGGAGTCGATCTCAATCAAGAGGGCCTGGTGGTGATGACGATGCGCGATGCCGATGGGCTGCGGTTGCGCGGCATCGGACGCGAGGTGAAGCGCCTGGCAGACAAGGCGCGCCGCGGGGATATGGAACCGGATGATCTTGCGGGAAGCACCTTCACGATCACCAACCCGGGTCCATTCGGCTCCTACATGTCGGCCCCGATCATCAACGTTCCCAACGTGGCGATCCTTTCCACCGACGCCATCACGAAGCGGCCGGTCGTGGTCACGGACGACGACGGCAACGACGCCATCGCCATCCGCCATATCGGCTATCTCGGATTGACTTGGGACCATCGCGCCTTTGATGGGTCCACTGCGGTGCTGTTCCTCGGGCGGATCAGAGAGAATCTCGAAACATGGGACTGGGAGCTGGAGCTGGCATGAGCTTGCTGCGGGTGCGCTGGCTCGGCCGGTTGCCGTATCAGGAGGCGTGGGATCTGCAGCGCTCACTTCACGAGGGTCGGGTGGCGGGTCGCCACGGCGACGACTACCTGCTGCTGCTCGAGCATCCCCACACTTACACAGTCGGTCGGTTCTCGGACGGAACCGGAATACTGGTGGCGCCGGAAGCCGCCGCCGCTCTCGGGGCCGAGATTCACCAGGTTGATCGCGGCGGAGATGTCACCTATCACGGACCCGGTCAGTTGGTCGGTTATCCCCTGATCCATCTGGGGAGCAAGCCGGACTCGGTCGGGCACGTTCGCAGACTGGAGCGGGTCCTGGTCGACACGTTGGCGACGTTGGGAATCGAGGCCTGGAGTGAGGATGGGTACACCGGGGTGTGGACCGCGGCCGGCAAGATCGCCGCGATCGGGGTGCGGACCTCACATCGGGTGACCATGCATGGGTTCGCCCTCAACGTCACCACCGACCTCGGTTATTTCGATCACATCGTGCCCTGTGGCATCCCGGATCGGCCGGTTACCTCGGTCACGGACATTCTGGGGCGTCGGGTGAGTCTGGAGGAGGTAGTCGATCTGCTGGTGCCGAGGTTCTCGGAGGTCTTCGGCCAGGATGCGGTGGAGGAGCAGCGAGCGGCATTTACCCGAGGAACGGGGCGCGACCGTGCCGGCTTCGAGATCGACGACCTGGTGGCGAGTGGGAGCTTCTCACCCCAGGCCCGCGAGTTGATTCCAATCACCCGCAGTGGGCAGCTCCCCGGCGAGCCCGAAAAGCCAGATTGGATGAAGGTGCGGTTGAATCTCGGCCCGGGTTACCGAGATCTGAAGCGACTGGTCGAAGGGCTCGATCTCAACACGGTGTGCCAGGAGGCATCGTGTCCCAACATCTACGAGTGCTGGGCATCGGGGACCGCGACCTTCATGATTCTGGGTGACGTTTGCACCCGTGCCTGTAGCTTTTGTGACGTCAGTACCGGTCGACCGGGGGAGGTCGATTGGGATGAGCCGAAGCGGGTTGCCGAGGCGATCGTCCACATGGGTCTCACTCACGCCGTGCTGACTTCGGTAAACCGGGACGACCTGGCCGACGGCGGCGCCGCCGTCTTCGCCGAGTTGATCGGCGAGATCCGAGTCAGGCTCCCCGATTGCGACGTCGAGGTGCTGATCCCGGACTTCAAGGGCGATAAGGCTGCGCTCGACATCGTGCTGGAGGCTGCTCCACAGGTTCTGAACCACAACACGGAGACGGTGATCCGGCTGCAGCGCGACATCCGGACCGCAGCCAATTACGGCCGTTCGCTCGCCCTGCTGGGACGCGCCAAGCGATCGGCGCCGGACCGGTTGGTCAAATCCGGATTGATCGTCGGCATGGGCGAGACCCGGGAGGAGGTGCTGGGCACGCTGGACGACTTGCGGGCGGTGGGGACCGACATCGTCACCATCGGCCAATACCTGCGTCCGACGGCGCGGCACCGCAAGGTGCACCGCTACGTGCATCCCGATGAATTCGCCGAATACGCCGCCCACGGCGCCGCCATCGGTCTGGCCCACGTGGAGAGCGGTCCGTTGGTGCGGTCGTCCTATCACGCCAAGGACGCGTTGGCTGCGATCGGATAAGGCGGCACTCTGCCCTATTCAGAACTGCCCTATTCCCGTGCCGGGATTCGAACCTTGCCATCGTGGACGAGAGTGTGGTGGCGTCCGCACAGCAGGACGAGATTGCCGAGACTGGTGGGTCCTCCATCGGCCCAGTGCTTGACGTGATGCGCGTCGCACCACCGACGAGGCGCTCCGCAGCCGGCGATGACGCAGCCGCCGTCGCGGGCGGTGAGCGCTCTTCGCATACCGCCGCTTACCACTCTGGTCGTCCGGCCGACATCGAGCACCTGCGACTCGCCGGTGGTGATGATCCGTGTGATCTTGGCGTCGCAGGCGAGTTGCCTGGCGGCCCGGGGTGTGATCACCCCTGCGTCGTCGAGCTCACAGGGGCGCCCGGCTCTGCCTTCGAGCGCGTCAATGGAGAGATGGACCATGACGTGGGGGCGTTCGGTGCCCTGTGTCGGGAGTTCACCGTGGTTCAGATGGTCCCTGCACAAGTCGACGAGGGCATCGGCCCGGCGTTGTGCCGGGGTCCTGTCGTTCGAGGGGTCGAGGTTTCCGGGATCGGTCAGCGAGTCGAGTGCGGTCATGACGACCTGACCCGACACGGGATCGAGTAGACCATCGATGTGCACCATCCCGGCCATCACCGACACATGTAGGCGGCGCTGGTCCCGCTGGGCGTCGTCGTCGTCCTCGGCAGCTTCGAGGGATGCTTGTTGCCGCCAGTACTCGACCGCGCAGTGGGCGTCGGCCATCGACAGACCGCCGACCGCCTCCACCAGCGTCTGCTCGTGGTCGGCGAACAGATGCGAGTTGGCCCCACGAGCCGTGACCAGAAGCCGGATCCGCGGGAGATCGAGATCGCCTGCTTCGAGGGCGGCGCGGGAATGAGGCATCTCGGTGAGTGCCACGGCAGTGCGGATCATCCCTCGGGCCAGCCCCGCCGACACTCCAAGGCGATCGATGAGCAAGGAGGTGAGAGAGCGATAGCCGAGATCCTCCTCAGCTCCCCGACGGATCATCTCAGCAACGAGCGAAATGCACTCGGCCTCGAGCGAGGCCATCTGGCGTCGGTGGGCGACCAGCCGCTCCACCAGGTGCTCCGAAAACATCGGGAACCCATCGAGGTGCATCACTGCTGCCATTTAGACAATGTACGGCGCGGGTACGACACGGAATCGGTGGCGCGGGTAGGCGGACGACTACTCGGGGCCACTGTCGAGAGTTACACAGCTCTGGTGTGATGATGCTGGCCGATGGGAGCGTGAACGCCGGCGCGGTGCGGGGCGGTTAGGCCCGCGTCCAGCTGGCGAGAACGGACTTCATGCCTTGCACCATCGCCGAGGCGGAGTCAGGGTCGATTCGAGCAGTTGCTTGGGCTCCGATGTATATCGCAAACAGGATGGCGGCTCTTTCGCCGGCGTTTCCGGGGAGAATGCTTCCGGCTTTCTCGGCGCGGTCGAGTGAGGCTGTCATAGCCTCCTGGATATGCGCTCGGTAGTAATTGATCCGCGTGTCGACTGCCTCGGCCTCCCCTCCGGCCTCCGACATGGTGGCGACGATTGGGCATCCGGGTGATCCGTAGAGCGGCTTCTTGACGTGTTGGGCCAGCTGATCGATGAATACCTCCAACGCTTCGAGGCCGTCGGCTCGGTCGAACATAGGGGCGCAGTTAGCGTCGACGCCCTCGTTGTAGCGGGCGAGCACCGCGTCGAAGATCGCCGCCTTGTCACCAAAGGTGTTGTAGAGACTCGACGACGACAAACCGGTGCGCTCTACCATGTCAGCCTGGGATGTGTGGTCATAGCCCTTGTCCCAGAACAGATACATCAGTTCGTCGAGGGCCGCGTGAGGGTCAAAGCCCAACGGTCTCCCGCGTTGTGTCTCGGCGTGCTTGGTCATGGCTGTTCCTTCTCCATCACCTATGACCAACGCCAACATATTCCATCGTGTTCTTCGGTCGCCGGTGAGAAAAAGCTATCTGAGTGGGAATACTCATAATAGTTCTGTGTTGATCCACTCACAATACCCGGAGCGTCCGGGACTGAGAGCCGAGACCGGCTCAGAGCAGAGGAGAAGCAAATGACTGACAACGCGACACGCACCGGACTAGTGACGGGCGCAAGCTCCGGTCTCGGGTTCGAGGCCTCGGCGCAACTTGCCGAGCATGGTTATGGCCGGGTGATCATCACCGCTCGGACCCAGGCCAAGGCGGACGAGGCCCGCCGACAGCTCCAAGAGCGCACCGACCGCGGTGTGTTTGAGATACTCGTCCTGGACAACGATCGCCTGGCGACCGTCGAGGCCGCAGCGACAACTTTGATCGAGAGGAGAGGGAGGATCGACACCCTCATCCTCAACGCCGGCATGGCACCTCCCAGCCGCGCCGTTATCAACGACGATGGGCTGGAGTCAACTGTTGCGTCCACTCTTATTGGTCACCATCTGTTGACAATGAGATTGATCGAGAACGATCTCCTCGGCCCCAACGCACGGATTGTGATTTCGGGGTCCGAGGCGGCCCGGGGTGACGTGCCGACGTTCCATCCGCTCGAGGTGGGCTCCTTCGCCGACGCCCACTTCAACGGTGAGCTAGAGCCGGCGATCGAGACCTACATGAAGATGGCACCACCCGCCGAGTACAAGGCCGCAGACACATCTGCCACGGCCAAGCAGGTCGTTGCCTGGTGGGCGGCCGAGCTCCCCGAACAGCTACCGGAGGGC
>JACZWZ010000158.1 GCA_022571885.1 Acidobacteriota bacterium | reverse complement strand
CGCCGATTGCCACCCTGACGCCGTGCACGTCTCGAAGCGCCTCCAACCCTGTGCCGCCTCGAGCCGGAAGTCACCCGTCTGGTACGACTGTTGGAATCTGACGATGTCGGGGGCGCCGTCGCGGTCGATATCGATCGCAAAGTGGGCATCGGACGGGATGTTCACTGCGAAGGCGTTGGGCACCCCGAGGTTGGTGTCGAATGTCGATGCCGAGGTGCCGGCCGGGTACGGGGCAGGGTCGGGGCCGTATCCGGGCGTATTGATCGGACCCATCCAGGAGAAGTGCATCGGGTCCTTGATGGTGATCCAATCGCCGCCCCAGCACCATCCGGCATCTCGCCAGGCGTCGACGAACCAGGTGGGCATATCGGTCACGAGAACGTTGTCGCCCCGGTAGGGATTGGTCGTCGAATTCACGTCGATGGCGGCACCCGCTCCGTGGAACGACAGGTGCCGACCTGGAGGGATCGTGGCCGGGTTGTAAGACCAGGTGTCGGATCGGATCTCGTACACGTTGCCGTTGGCCGCCTCTACGGCGAGGTTGGACAGCACCTGATTGAAGGCCGGGAGGACTCGCTGGTGGATGTAGAGGTCTTTGGCCTGGCCGGGAAGGTGGACGACGGTCAGGTCTGAGTTGACCTCGCCGATCGTCCGCCCGAAGTAGTCGGCCCATGGGCCGTGTAGTTCTTCGGTCGAAGGCAGTGCGCTGTAGGGATAGTTGTCGTCGTACGGTCCGGGACCCATCTGGGGGCCCCGCAGCCCGTTGAATGCTCCACACCCCGGTGACTCGGAGAAGGAAGGGACGGTGTCGGAGCGCGCCGCAGCGGGCAGCGTCGACGCCGCCAGCGACAACACCAGACCGACGGCTCCGAAGGCACCTGTAAAGCGGGAGAAGCGCATGTCTATGTCTATCGGTCTGAAGCCGGCTCGACGAAAGATCGACATGGAGAGCATGGGGAGACCACCAGATCAAGATACTGACGGTTGTGCTGAAGACCTGAGCAATGCGGCTCGTGGATGCTCTGGCTCCGGCCCATGGCTCTTGGCGTGGGCTCCGGCGTTCGGGTCATCTTCGGCCCCGAGCCACCTCCGCATGGCGGTGCCGCCCCAAAGGGCGGCGCTGCGTTCCTCGGCTCATCGCGGTGTGACCCGGGGCCCCAACCCCAGGTCACCGAGTTCCCGTCCAATGGCGCACCCTCTCAGGCGATAGGGTCCGGTCCGATGCAAGACGTTTTCGATCTCGCTCCCAAGGTCGAACTCCACCTTCACCTCGAGGGCGCGATTCCCTTGGACACGCTCTGGCAGATCATCGAATCCCATGGGGGAGACGCCTCGGTTCCGACTCGGGAAGCCTTGGGGCGCCGGTTCGAATTTCGGGATTTTCCTCACTTCATCGATACCTGGTGGTGGATGACGGGGTTTCTGCGGTCGGAGGACGATTTCACTCAGATTGCCGAAGCGGTGGCTCGCTATTTGGCCGAGCAGAACATCGCCTACGCAGAAGTCTCGTTTTCGCCGACCGACTTCGAGCGTCATGGGCTCACCCCTCAGCAGTTGGCAACCGCGATCCGGCGCGGGCTCGATCGCGTCCCCGACACCAAGGTGGTGCTCAACGTGGATCTGGTGAGGGACTCTGGCCCCCAACGCGGCTCGGCAACCCTGGAGTCCGTGCTGGAGATCGCAGTGGAGGCCGATGTGCGCGGAATCAACATCGGGGGGTCGGAACATGATCACCCTCCCGAGCAGTTTGCTGCGGTCTATCGGAGGGCGGCGGAAGCCGGGCTGCGTCTCACCGCCCATGCCGGGGAGGCTGCCGGTCCGGCCAGCGTCTGGGGCGCCATCCGCAAGTTGGGGGTGGAACGTATCGGGCATGGGGTGCGGTCGGTCGAAGATCCGTCACTGGTCGAGTACCTGGTGCAGCACCAGGTCCCGCTCGAGGTGTGTCCGACCTCGAACATCCGAACCGGGGTCGCCTCCGGGTGGGACGATCATCCGGTACACCAACTCATTGAGGCGGGGGTCAACGTGACGATCAGCAGCGATGATCCCTCATTCTTTAACTGTTCGTTGGCGTCCGAGTTCCGGACGCTGAGCGCCTACGGGTCCAAGTCGATGGAGCAACTCACCATGGCCGCGATCGAGGCGGCCTGGGCGACAGAGGCGGAGCGTCGTGAGCTGGTCGAGATGGTTCGGGCGTGGTGGGAGGAGAATTAGGTGTTAGTCCTTAGTCCTTAGATCAGAACCAGCGTCCTCCCGATTCCCGATTCCCGATTCCCGATTTCTGACTGGTGACTGGTGACTGGTGACTAGTCCTCTTCCTCAAGCACCCGTCACGCGATGCCGATGGAATCTCATGAAATGCGCTCGCTGTCAAGCGGATGCCGTTGTGAGGCGTGGTGACACTCAGTTCTGCGGCGCGTGCTCGATCTCTGCCGATTGGCAAACGCTGATCGCCGCCATCCAGGACGCCCGGGTCGAGACCCCGGTCGCCGGCGGTGACATGGCTCGGACCGGCTGAGCTTCCGAACGTTCGCCTACAAGCGAACGCTCTGGCGCTATTCCCATGGCTCTTCGCCATACGGCTCATCGCTGTGTGGCCCGGGGGCCCCAACCCACCGAGTTTCCGGCTATTGGCGCGCCCTCTCAACCGTCCTCGTCTTGTGCCGGGATCGCCGGTCCCGGGGCGTTGCGGATGGCGATGGCGGCATCGCCGAGCGCCTCGGTTGCGCCTACTCCGCTGCGGATATCGTCGAACGCCGCAGCCAGTTGTTCCCAGGCATATTCGGTCTCGAAGATGGTCGGTACCGGATGGCCGGTGCGGGCACTCTCTATGAAGGGCGTCAGGTTCGGATCGGTGTCGAACCCGACATTCACCGGTGCCAACCCGAGCGTCAGCGCAATCGAATCTGCGCTCGATGGTGCGGCCAGATAATCGCTCACGAAGATCACACTCGCTTCCTTGCCGGGCGAGAACGCGTTCACCCAACCGACGATGACCTCGATCGGGGTGGGAGTATTCACCTCGGCGATGGTCGGAAGTCGTTCCACGGTGAATCTGGTGCCGGCGGCGGTCAGCGCCGACAGCGTCGTCGAGTCCCCCCAGAGGAGCGGTGCATCACCTGCGATGAATCGATCGACGACCGTTGAGTTCCCGTTCCCGAGAATTCCGGCGCCGTCGACGATTTCTTGCAGGATCAAGCCCCCGGCAAGGGCCTCCGCGCTGTTGACACCTACGTCCTGGGCGTCCCAACCCTCGAACTCATCGGCGCCGAATATGTAGCCCCCGGGTCCGGTGATGAACGGGTAGTGCCCGGCGACCGAGTCCGGCGCCAACAGCAGGCAGGGCCCAAGGTTCTCGCCATCCGGGCACCCGGCGATGAAGGATTCGATCGTGCTGGGAGCGGTTGCAAGGGAATCGGCGTTCCTGAACTGGACGATCGTGTCGAGAGCCAGAGGGGCACCAAAGCGGATTCCTCGCAACGTCACCGCGTCGAGCGCTCCGGCTGCTACCTCGCTCCCGACGGCCAGCTGTTCGGCGATTCCAGCGTTGGTCAGCACCGTCAGCCAGCTGTGAGGGCCGATGAAGGCGTCTGGTCCGGAGGCCGGGTCGGCGAGGAGCTGGTCGAGCAGAGAGTCCATTTCCACTGCGGTGATGTCAACGCCGATCCCGGTGTCGATCTCGAATGCGGCGGCCGTATCCCGTATTTGGGACACCAACACGCCCGGTACCCAGATCTCGATCGAGCTTGCCGCCAGCGGGGGGGCCATCACGGAAGTGGTGGGGGGTGTCGTCGAGGTCGTTGTGACGACCAGTGAGGTAGTCGAATTGGTGATGGTGGTGCGACCACCGGTGGAACTGGAACAGGCCGTCGCCAGCAGCGCCAGGGCGACGATCAGGATGTGCTGCTTTCGCATTTGTTCTCAGGGTGGCGGCGGGCGGCACGATACCCCGAGTACGACCGGTGCGGTTCTCATCTGTTGCGGCATGATCCCCTCGCCTGTGGATAACTCGGCTACGGTGACTGCGCGCATCCGGGAGGTCACGCGCGGTGGCAACCGAGACTGCCAGCTTCGGAGCGGGCAAACGTGAGAGTCACGACGCCTCGGCGTTCTATCGCCGTAGGTTGCTCGAGCACGCCCCGACGGTGACGACCGGCGAACCACAGACGCCCCCCGACGAGATCATCGACACCCTGTTCTGTTCCTCATCGGAGGCGATGACGGAGATTCCCGACGACTGCGTGGCTCTGATGGTCACCTCGCCGCCCTATAACGTCGGCAAGGATTATGACGACGACCTGACGCTCGATGAGTACCTCGAGCTGCTCCATCGGGTGCTCGCCGAGGCGGTTCGGGTGCTCGAGCCGGGCGGTCGGGTGGCGGTCAACGTCGCCAATCTGGGGCGCAAGCCCTACGTCGCGCTCAACCACTACGTCGCCGGGATCCTCAGAGATCTGGGGCTCCTGCTGCGGGGCGAGATCGTGTGGCAGAAAGCACGGGGTGCCGGGGGTTCCTGTGCCTGGGGATCATGGCGCTCTGCCTGGCGGGCATGTCGGTACTCGAGCGCTGCCAGTCGAGTCCACCCTGGCGCTGGAATCCGCTCGTGGTGCTGGGCCAAACGGCGCTCTTCTTCTACATGCTGCACTTCGTGCTGCTAGGCGCCGCCGCGCTCTAGCTGACCGGGGGCTTCATGCAGCGGGGCCTGGGTGAAGCCTACGCAGCCGCAGCCGCGGTGATCGTGGTGCTCTACCCGGTGTGCTGCCTCTATCGCGGCTACAAACGGGCGCACCCGAAGAGCCTCGCGCAGTACATCTAGGAAGCTGACCGAGTCTACGTCCCGTCTGCCTCGAGGCTGTGCGAAGATGAAGCTGCACCCCGGGAGGGATGGCATGCACCGCGAGCACACGGCCGGTGCGGTCGACGAGGACCGCGAGCGCTGGTTCGGCGGGATCGAGGCGCGGATGGTGATCGCCGTGGAGTCGGGCTGGCTGGAGCGGATCAGGTCGACCACGCTCTACCGCTACGAAATGCCGCCAGCTTCGTTCAGGCTGCTCGACGAGAACGCCGGCCACTGGGTGAGCGAGCAACGCCTCGAGCCGGTCAGCGTCGAACCGGTCGGCGATTTGCTCGAGGCGCTCGCTGCCTCGAACGTCGAGCTGCGGGTCACGCCGAGAAAGCCGACGACGTCCTTTATGAAGGCAAGGAGAGAGAGCGCGAGTTGGCGACAGGGCTTAGGTGGTGGTGGTTGACGTTCCTCAATTACTCCATCGGCTATGGTTACGGATATGGGTACTTTTATTCCCTCGTCGGGATGGCCGTGCTGGTGTTAGTGGGTGTCGGGGTCCTGCGGCTGACTGGCGAGCAGAAAAAACAGCAAATTCCAGTAGACTTTTGGTACAGCCTGGACATGGTCTTGCCGATTATACGACTGCGCGAAGCTCACTATGAGGAAGTGGACCTCGTTTCTCGTCCCGCCAGAATTTACTTCTACGCCCATAAGACGTTAGGCTATCTCTTGCTCTTCTTCTTCATTGCCGGTTTGTCAGGGCTCACCAAATAGCGATACGCCCCGTTAAACCTCACCTGTCGCCCACATCCTTCGAGATCACGCCTGGTGGCGTCTCCTCAGGATGAGGCCCGCATATAGTCCTTTTGCGCATCAGCCCACCACGCGCAGCGCAATTTCCTCGAAGCCCTTGCCTTCCCCTTCGAGGACGTGGGCCGTCGTGCGGGATGCCCGGCCATCCTCGACCGCGGTGATCAGCCATATCAGCTTGGGGTCCCAGGCCCCTTCGA
>JACZWZ010000157.1 GCA_022571885.1 Acidobacteriota bacterium | reverse complement strand
TCCAGCACCTCTTGGGGAATCACGCCTGAGTCGGGGTCACAGCCAATCTCACGGAAGAACCTGTCGAGCCAGCCGATGATGGTGCCGTAGCGGTCATCTTCAAATGCCCAGCCGAGGTTGTCGTATTGGCCCGGGACCGAGGGGTTGAATTCGGCATTGAAGAACAGGCCTCCGCAGGCTCCGATGGCCTGGACACGGTTTCCCCCGTCGTAGACGAGGAGGTCGAGCGACTCGATTCGCTCGATGCGATTGGCTCGGAGGGGGAACGCCTGGGCTGCGAGCGGGTCTCCGCTATCGGCAAAGGTGTCAATTCGCACTTCGATGTCGGAGCCACCCTCGGCCGCAATGGCGACGAGCGTCGCCTGGTAGTCGATGCCGTCGGGCAGCACCACGTCGTTGGCTTTGCGGGCGTTCTGAACCTCGGGTCGGAGGATGAACGCCGATAGCAGCACCGACCGCAGCGTCGTTATGTCTAGGTCCGAAGGTCCGCTGATCCACAGCCAGGAGTTGTTGTACCTCGCGATGTTTGCAGCGGCATCTACCGCAACGTTCAGCCGATTGTCCGCTTCCCAGGCCGACCCGGTCACCGTCCCGAAGGCGACTGCTTCGGAATCGGCTGGTATCGGAGGCAGCCCCTCACCGAATCCGACAAGCAGTTCGAGGTAGTCGCCTTCACCGTCACAGAAGATGGTCCGGCTCCACTCGGCGCCTTCGCCCGACAGTTCGAGCACAAGCCCGGGTCCCTCGCAGAGCCCGTACCCCTCTGGGAGTCCGGTCGGGTCGAAGGGATCAGCGGGATGACCGTTGTATCGAGGGTCGTCATCGATCGACGGTCGGAGCCACAGACTCGCGGCGAGGCGCTCACCGGCGAAGTAGAGGTCACCGTCGGGTAGGAAATCGTGAGCGGCGAGCACGAAGTAGTCGTGGGCCACTAATCCCCAGGTACGGCCGTCGGCATCGACCGAGGCGTTGAAGCCCTGCCCGGAGGCGATCCGGGTCTGGTGGTAATTCGCCGCGATGACATCGTCGGGCACCGAGTTCGATTCGAAGACCTGGGAGGCGGCTTGAAGGGTGACGGTGCCATCACTAGCCATCAGCGCCCATCCGGTGGCGTTGCCCATCCGGGCGGTCTCAAGGCATGATCCTTCGGGCGGCTCGGTCGAAAAGACCGACAGAGCACCGAAGCGGGGTACCGGAACGAGTGCCGCCAGATCGAACACCGAGATCGGCACCGGGTCCACCGTGGCGACGTTGGGGTACTCGGCTGCGATGAACGTTTGAATGTGGCTTTCGCTTCCGCAGGCAGGCAGTCCGACTAGTGGGGCAAGCACGGCGTCGGGCCACTGCGACCGATGCACCAGCGGCACCGACTCCTCAATCTCCGGGATCACGACGGTGGTGGTCGATGACATATCGTCATCCGGGCTGACCTGTCCGGCGGTCGGTGTCGTCAGATCGGCTTCGAAACTGCCGCCGGAGTCCCGACTGATGAGAGCGAGAGCCGCGGTGACAGCTATCAACGTCGAAGCAAGAGCCGCATACGCGACCACTCGACGCACCAGGAACGGTGAACGCGCCTGACCTTGCTGGACGATGAGATTCAGATCAACCGGAGGCGCGGCCTCGTCAATCATGCGGCGCAACCTGTCGCCAAGATCTCTCATACCCGACCCCCAACGCCGATTTGAGTCGCGTCAGCCCTCGTTCGAGATGGGTCTGTACCGACGACGCCCGGAGCCCGAGGAGATCGGCGGTCTCTTGTTGGGTCCATTCGTACGCCTCGATCAGCACAACCACCTGCCGTTGTCGAGGTGTGAGCGCATCCAGAGCCGAGTTCAGGCCAGGCTCTATCCACGGCGGTTCGCCGCCGGATTGACCCGGATCGAGTCTCGGTGGTCTTCTGCGTCGTCGAGCCGAGCGCTGCCCGACCGAATACAAGTACCCGGCCGGGTTTCTCATCCGTTGTACCCGTGCCCACTGCTGCCATCCGTACAGCAGGGCGTCGTTGACGGCCTCCAGTCCCCGTTCGGATCCGTGATAGGAGACCAAGGCGGCTCTCAACCCTGGTTCGATTGCGCGGGCGAATCGTAGGAACGATGACTCCTCCCTCTGATCGATTGGCATGCTCATCCGTTAGAGGCACCGAGACGGGGTTTCACACGACGCGCTTTCACTCATCCACCACGGAGCGGAATGGGAATCCAATCCCAGAGATCGATGACGAGCCGATCAGTAGTGCCACGATTCCCAGGCTGTTGTGAGGGCTTGCGGTCCGATCTGAGGTCAACGCGGGGCGGCGGTGCATCGAGGCTCAGCATTCACCGACATGGGTGGCTTGCCCAGGGCCTTTTGGCGGTGTCCGTTTCTTCCGATGTGCCGTAGGTTGGCATGATGCGACGTCTGTTGATTCTTGCGCTGGTCCTCATCTCATCGTGCACCTCAGAGCCGGGTCTCCCCGACACGACTACGGCGTCGACGAGCCAAGGAACCGTGATTTCCTCGAGCCCGGCAACTTTAAGCCTCACGCAGCCGGAAGAACTGCCGGCCGCTGAGAGGCCTCCTCCTCACCCATTTGTGGGCCGCTGGCTGGATACGGGTCCTGACCTCGGACACCTGATCGTCGACTCACGGTCCCTCATCTGGGACGGTGAGGAGTTCTATCAGATGCTGCGCGTTGGGTTCGGCGATGTACGCGTGTGGCAGTCGGTGGACGCGATTGAATGGGTCGAGCTCCCGCGGTTGGGGACCGCTTCAACGATCGATGGTCCTCGTGCACTCATGGCCTCGGAACGAGGTCTGGTTGCGGTCGGCAACGTGGGCACCTCGGTGTTGGTATGGCAGTTCGAGGGTGAGACACCGTGGCCTCAGACTCCGGCTGGTTTCAACGGGATTGTCGATTCGGCGATCGACTTCGACGGCGTGTACCTGGTCGCCGGTTCGGTGCCGGTGCCGGGCGGCCAGGGTGAGGAGAACAGAATCCCCATCGTCCGGCGAGGCGCCGTGTGGGCGTCCACCGACCTGATGCAATGGGATGAGGTTGCGGGTCTCGAGCTGTTCGGAGAGCTCTCCGACACCACCGGGATCTCACTCGGAGGGGACGGCGTCGTTGTCACCTTCACCCAACTGGATCCCGACTTTCCCGAGGAGCGCTCTCGTCGACGAGCAACAAGCGTCGATGGCATCACGTGGCGGGTGCTCGACGAGGAACTCCGACCGGACCACATCGTACTTCGGCCTGACCCTGAGGCTGACTACGCGTGGACTGTGCAACCCGACAACGCGAACCCGTTTCCGGCGCCGGGACGAGTCGGTTCGGGCTCTGGTTTCGCTGAGTGGAAGGGTGTGTCGATCGTCTCTGGACTTGTGTTAGACGTCCGAGCTGACCAACAGGGCCCACCGCAGTACCCGGCCATATGGAGCCTCGCCTCAGGAGACACGTGGGTGGAGGTTGGCCCGTTCTCGCAGCAACTGACCGAGCCGGGCCACATCGGGCGCCTCGTGATCGCCGGTGACCGGATCGCTGCGTTCGGCAGCCTGCGCAACGAAGGGGAGAACGGTCGTGCCACCATATTCACGTTCGTTCTCGAATTCCCGATCGAAGATGTGATCCCCAATTGGCCCAATATGGTGGGTCTGGGTCAGGTCGATCCGGAGATCTGGACCAACAGGATGAACCGAGCGTGCACCGAAGGTGTGTGGGACGACGACGTGGCTCGACGACTAGCCGAGGACTTCATCACCGAAGACCTCCCCCACACCCTCCGCGATGATGGGGTGAGGCCGCCGACCGACGAAGCGGCACAGGCACTGTGGCTGATGGCCGTCAACTACTGCCGAGCAGACTTCCCTGCCGGAGAGATCCAAGACGGACCGATAGGACGATGAGCCGGCCAACTCCCCGACGGCTGGTGTAACCCAAATAGGGTGTCGGCGGCGACTTATCGATGACATGAGGATCGACAGGGACGTGGGATTGGCGACCGACCAAGAGATGTACGAGCGGCACAGTCACGAGGTCACCCGCTTCGCTGCGTCGCTAGTCGGACCTTTCGATGCCCCCGATGTCGTTCACGATGCAGTAGCGGCATTGATCGCTTCACGAAGTCTGATGGGCGCCGATAACCCGAGAGCGCTCATGTATCGCGCTGTTCTCGCCAGAGCCAAGACGGTGCAACGGGCCACGTTTCGGCGACGCCGTCGCGAACAGCGCTTCGCCGAGAACATCGTGACTACCGATCCCGAGGTGATGCCCGAAGTAGCGAGAGCGGTGGCCCGTCTCAGCGCCCAGCAACGAGCATGCGTCTTTCTCACCTACTGGGAGGACATGACCCCGACCCAGATCGGTGAACAGCTCCTCATCGCTGAGGGAACGGTGAAACATCACCTGGCGCGGGCGCGGAAGCATCTCAGGGGGGTACTCGATGATTGACCAGAGAATCGATGAGCAGCTCAGACGTCTCAGCCGCGCCATCGTTGACACCAGCCCAGAGCCACCGGCGCTCACGGCTGGGTCAGTTCGCCGCACACGCCATCGGCCCATCCGAGCCTCGGCTTGGGGATTCGCTGTCGCCCTGCTGGTGGGGCTTGGGACAGTCCTGGTGGTCACTCAATGGACGTCCGGATCGAGCGAACCAACAGGACCAGCGGGACTCAGTGATCAGTCGCGGTGGGACTGGATCGTGGAACACAGTGACCCGACGCCTGAGGAGGGCATCAGAATTGCTGATCCATCGGCGACACCCGCTCCGACCTTCGACTACTCCGGTCTCGGCGTCGAGCAGCGCCTGATTAGCGCCGACCCAACGCATCCCACGTTCAATATGCTGGGCGACATCACCAATTCCACGCCACTCGTGTATGTCGGCACGATTGAAGGCACCGTCGTGGAAGGTCCTCCGACGAGCGCCTACGTGTTCGGAGCAACCGACGAGCTAACGGCACAGACCATGCCGTGTGTCAGCATCGTCACGCCCCTCGGAGCCATGACCGGCTGTCACGAGCCAGATGAGGCCACCTCGTCGGACCAGATCATTTCGGGTACGGCAATTGCGTCCGAGGTCAATCCGCCAGGCATCTCGCCCCCGGACCTGATCGTGGACTTCTGGCTTCCATTGGACACGGCTCTTGTGGTCCTGAAGCTCGACGATGGACGTTCGTTCGTTCAGCGGCCCATCGTTGGAATCGCCGTCATTGAGATCCAGAACCTCGGTGACGCTGGGATCGAATACGCCGAAGCTTTAGATGCATCCGGACAGGTGATGGTGCACGAAGATTTCCGGATTCAGTGGGCGGGGCTTGTGGCGTCACTCGACTCCGACACTTCCACAACAGTCGTCACGGAACTGCCCACCGCCACGTTCGACCTCCGAGAGCTTCAACCAGTAGTCGTCACTTGCTCAACCGAGTTGGCCGGATTCTCATGCTCGTCCCTCATCGATGGTTCGTCAGACACCGAGTGGCAAGCACCCAACGGTGGCTTTGAATCGCAGGCACCCGGCGGCACCCTCTTCGGCGCGACGATCTCTTTTGCCTTCGATCGCCCGTACCGCATCACCGAAATCGGCTTCACGAACATCCCCGATGACGAACGATTCCAAAGAAACGTCCGCATCAGGGGCATCGAGGTGCTCGTCGATGATCTCTCCCGAACCTCGATCGGTGAACTATCCGACGACAACTCAACAACGCAATGGATCGCCATCGAATCCATCCGCACCGCGATCCTCACCATCAGAATCACGAGCGCATATCCGGGCGTCAGCGTCGGTGAATTCGGACCACCATTCACCGAACTCGCACTAGCGGAGATCAG
>JACZWZ010000034.1 GCA_022571885.1 Acidobacteriota bacterium | reverse complement strand
AAAAGAAGCCACTCACCAGCACTCCGTTGACCAAGAAGAAAGAAAACAATACGACTGCCGTGCCACCGAGCAGCTGCGAGACACGGCGAGGTACAACCTTGTCGAGCCACCGCACCACCAGCCTGAAGAGCTTGCGGATCGATCGGCTGAGGATCAGGACCAGCGTCGCCACCATCGCAGTGATCACGATGATCGGCAGCCACACGACGGGCGTGATGTGGTCCATCTCGAGCAGCGACCGAACATCGTTCTGCCACCCGACGTGGCGCCATATCGACGCCACCGTTATCAATCCGATCACTACCACGGCTTGCCAGAAGATGGTCTTCTCAGCCGAGCTGCCTGGCCGTGGCTTTGGTAGTTCGAGGAAGTTCCACGCCGACTGGCCAAGAACACCGAGTCCGTAGCCGATCATCATCGTCACCGCCGACACCAATCCCTGGAAGAGGGGGGTCCGCGGCAGCAAGGATGGAAGCAGAGAAAGCGCCACGAAGAAGAGTGCTACAAACACACCGGGGCCCGAGAAGCTCAGTGACAATACGCCGGGGCGTGACGGTTCGGTTGCTCCGGCCTCAGTCGTTGTTGTTCTGGTCCCGTTGGCTCGACTGTCGCTCTTCATCGGGTGCGCTCCATCAGGCCAGCGCTTGGTGGGTGCGGGTGATGATCAGCTCTGCTACCAGCAACGAGACGGCGAGCAGGATGAAGGGCAGGAATCCGCCGAGGTCCACATGTTCGCCGAACACGATGTCGACTACTTCGAGGATGACGAATTTGGAGCTGATGAGCAGACCCCACACCGCAAAAAACCGCAGAACCTTGGCGCCGGCGCCGGGTCGGGCCTTGAAGTAACCGCTGATGCGATGTTCGATGGCCAGTGTCGCTTTGAACAGCACTGTGATGAGCGCAGCAGTGACCACGGAGATCGTAAACGAGTCGATCACGATGCGGTCCCAATACTCTACGAAGAGGTTGAGCACAGTCAGGTAGACCAACACCAGCAAGAGCGAACTGACAAAACGTCCCTGACGCGGCGAAACCGTCCGGTTTGCCGCGTCAGGTGCACGCTCAATCGTCATGATGCCGACTCCCTGTGCACCGCCTGCCTTCGGTATGGCGCTGCCGGTGCCCCGCGGGGTTCGTGTAAAACCATCAGGCACGCCACCAATCGGGACTCGGATCGGCCCACGCCGGGTCTTTTAGCCATAGGTCGATGCACCCGCCAGCAGGGCCGAGGCCAAGATGCCCAACGGGAACGTGCCCCAATACGACAGCTCGAGCCCAATGTTTCCCAGGAACAACATCAATAGCCACGTTGCCGGGACCGTTGCCAGGAAAAACACGATCGATGCGCCGATCAGAACTTTCAGCATTCGGTAACCTCTCCATCGAAGGTCGGTATTTCTCGATCCGCAGAATGCGCCATTGCACGACGGAATCCCTCACCCGGTACGGGTGAAACGAGGCTCACTCCAATCGGAGTAGGTCCGTCGGGGCCCCAGGCGCATTTCGAGTGAGATTCGTTTCCGGGTTCCGGACTCCGATCAATGTCCCCCGATGGGGTGACCGGATCTCATCTCAGGCGAAGCGAAGTGGCCCGCGCCACCGCGTCGTTGCGTGTCGACACGTCCAGCTTCAGGTAGATGCTCTTTACGTGAGATTTCACGGTGTTGACCGACACGTACAGTTCGTGGGCGATCTCTTTGTTGGACAGCCTGCTGGCAAGCATTCTGAGCACCGAGAGTTCCCGATCCGTCAGCTCCCCGACCAGGACCGAGCCAGCCGAAGTCTGCGAGGGCACCGCAACGGCGTTGGATCGTTCGCTCGCCAGGATGGGCTGTACGGCGCCCACGGTGGCGGTGACTCCTGAGTCACCGAGCCTTCCAACAGAACTGAGCGCAAGTGAGTCCTCGATGAAAGTCTGTACGAAGCCCACCGGCTCGGCCATCGCCAGCGCGATCTCGAGGCTCATCGCCGCCGCCGGGTCCCCTTCATGCATAGCGGCGATGGCGCCGAGCTTCCATGCCTCCACCAGGTACCTCGTGGTGCGATCGGCCTCGAGCTCCGGGTCGGTCAGCAGACCCCGTGCGGCCTCGTAGGCTTCGTCGGCGATGAGGAATCGCGCCAGGATGAGCCGCTCCTCTGGGGACTCCGGACCGCGTTCCACCCGGGAGCGCCAATCTGGAACCCATGGCTCCGCCAGATCTGGATCGCGTTCCTTGAGGTGTAGCTCTGCCTGAGCCAGCGCCAGGCGAAGTGCCAGCCGACCCGTCGTGGGGCGTCCTTCCGGCCTGGCGAAAGCAGCATCTAGCGTGTCCCGGGCCTCACCACGGTTCCCGAGCGACCACTGGATCCTGCTCATCAAGATCGCCCCCGCCACCGCAGCATGGACGTCGTCGCCTCCGCCATGCCTGGAGAAGTCCGCCATACGGTAAGCGTCGTCGAGCTGACCACGATCGTAGGCCACTTGGGCCAGGGCAAGCTCGGCGTAGCGGACGCCGTGATACCAACGCAGCCCGAGCCGACCGGCGAGCTCAACTGCTCTGAGTGCAATGCTCCTCCCGGTACCCAGATGACCCGACAACGTACGGTTCCAACCCAGAAGCGATAGGACAGAGAGTTGTAAGAAGGGATCGTCTGGCGGATCTTGTAGCGCACCTTCCAGCTCCGTCGCCCCTTCGTCGAGACGGTCGACGACCGTCAACGCCAAGCCCACCGCCAGGGCTCGCATCCGGGGTGCCGCCTGCTCGTCCCCGGGGCTCGTATCGTCCAGCAGCTGCTCGTAGTCTCCCCGAAGTGCTCGCATCGCGACGCGCGCCGTCGCCTCGAGCGCGGGACGTACCCGTCCCTGACGATTCGAATCGGTCAGTTGCTCGAGGGTCGGGACCGAGCCTTCTACTGTGGCGGCTCGCAGTTCGAGCGCCGCCAACTCGGGGTTCTTGTCGACCATTTCGGGCGGAAGCGAAGCGAGCAGGCCGGGCACGATTCCCGGGCCCGACATGAGCATGGTGGTGGCATGCTCGGCCAGCCACGAACTCGCCAGGGCGTGGTGGCCGCCTGCGATTGCCTGGGCAATGGCATCGCGGTGGCGTCCCATCTGCAGCAGGCACTTGGCGGCCCTCTCGTGTGCCAGCTCCACGCGTGCTGCGTTCTCCTCTCGTGATCTGGCGTAGAGCACCGCCCTGAACAACGGGTGGTAGGCATAGCTGTCCGGCGTGGAGATGCGTAAGGCGAACAAGCCGGAGCGATGCAGGTTGCGGAGCACACGGGTGCTGTCGTCACGCTGAGTCACCGCGTCGCACAGGGAGGAAGTCAACTCGTCGAGGACCGAGGTGTCTGCCAGGAAGCTCTGGAGCGGGTCCGGCAATTTGCTCACGACCGCGGCAACCAGGTAGTCGGCGATCGGCGAGGAGGTTTCAGCCAGCTCGTCGATGAATCGTCCCGGGTTCGCCGTCTCTAGGATTCCCAGGCTCGCCAAATAGAGGCCGGCGATCCATCCGTCGCAGAGGCGCAGAAGCTGGTCGGTCTCGTCGGCGTCGAGTTCGCCGGCCACCGTGAGATCGAGGAACGTTTCCGCTTCGTCATGGTTGAAAGAGAGCGTCTGGGCGCGTATCTCTGACAGTGCGCCGCGGACCCGCCAGGTCGCCAGCGGGAACGGTGGATCCGATCGCCCTGAGATCACCAGTCGTAGGTTGGGCGGCATGTTGTCTATCAGCACGGCGAGATCGTTCAGGATCTCGGGATTCTCTATGTGCTCGAACTCATCCAGCACCAGGACACAGGGTCCGGTCATCTGACAGAGGTCGTTGACCAGTAACTGGGTGAAGGTCTCGCCGGTTGGGGATTGTCCTCTTTGGAGTCCTTGCCAGGTTTCGTCGAGCGCACCCGGACGGGCCGTTCGTATGGAGGCGACGAAGCCGGACCAGAAGTGCAGCGGCTCGTTGGTGTGCTGCCGCAATGTCAGCCAGGAGATGTGGTCCGGGCTCGACTTGGAGCGGTACCAGTCGGCGAGAGCGACAGTCTTGCCGTATCCGGCCGGTGCGGCGACTACGGTCACCGGACGCCCTGCGCTCTTGCGGAGTATCGCGTTAATACGCTGCCGAACCAGCGGCGTTGCTGCTTCGACAGGTGGCGCCAACGCTGATTCATAGACCAGCGGAACCTTGCGGCCGTCGTCGTCCATTTTGCCTCTCCCCCAGGGGTGCCCACCTCTCGGGGTAGGGATTCCAGCCCTGCTCCGCCTGAGTCGTTGAGTTTTCGCGAGCCGTGAACCTACTTCTTGTACGGGTGACACGTCAAGGGGCGAACCGGGTGATTCCACGTCCCATCCTGTCCGCGCCATCGAGCGTTCGCCGAACAATTGGCCCGATCACCCTAAGCGGGTGGCGTCTCGGAGACCCGATAAGGGCGAAGGTGCAACCGTTGGGCCGGCTGCGCCAGCAGATGTGAGATTGGAGATCTCGGGCGGGTCGAGCGGCAACTGCACTGATGACAATGGAGCGAGCCGGACAGAATGATGCATCAGACCTCAGATGAGCTTCTCTGCTTCATTTTCGACACGCCCCTTGCGGCCCACGAAGCCGTCCTCCATCTCCACTCGTCCGGTGTCGATTCGGCGTTCGATGCGATCGTCGGGAACCGGGGAGCCGACGGCGACGTCCGGCTGACCCAGACCACCCAAATCGAGAGCCGGCCGGTCATCTGGCCCGGCGCATGGCCGGTATTACTGGTCGGTACGATCTACGCCGCCTCCATCGCCGGTGCGATGTGGGGAATCAGTCTCGCCGGGCTCTGGAGCAGGCTGATCGAGGTTGGTTTGGATGGAGGCTCGATGCAAACGCTCGCCGACGCTCTCCGACCGGGAGGCTCGGCAGCCTTCTTCCTGATCCGAACTGGCGAGGAGGATGTCATCACAGCCGCGTTCGCCGAAGGGTCGTCCGTCCTGCACCGGCTCACCGTCCCCGACCTCGCAGTCAGGGAGCTCTCATCGAGTTTGTCGAGAGTCGATCCTCGCAGGCTCTTTCCCTGACCTCGTTGAGCCGATGAGTGGGGTGGTGACGAGCGTGAAGCAAGCAGCTTGCGGTCTTCAGACAGCGAGGTGTGGTTTGTTCCACCCGCGCGGGGGAGATCCCCCATCCCCCTCGTCGCTGCATTCCTCACGGACTTCCCCCGCAAGTGATGTCTCGCGGTTTGTGCCCGACGGTCTAGTGGTTGGATCACTCTCCCCTTTGGGGGGAGTCAATCGGCCGTAGGTCGATTGGTGGGGGGTAACTCGCACCACCGAGGCCCCGCAACGCCTTTCTCCAGCTCCTCGGTCCCGCCTAGAACTCACCTGCTGCTGCCGCGCGGAGCGTTTCCTGGACCGACGAGCCGTCGAAGACCTCTCCGAGGTCGACCTCTGCCTTCAGCACACCCTCGTCGGGGGTTCGGCGCGCCCCCACCCGTTCCAGCGGACCGAGGACCTGGCGATTCTCGCCCAGGACCCAACTTCGGAAGACCTTGATTTCGTTCTCGAGCGCAGTAGCGACCAGCAGTCGGATGAGGATGGTCCCCAGCCCCTTCCCCTGGTAGTCGTCGACGATGGCCACGGCAGCCTCGGCGACTTCGGGCTCGTTCGGATCGCGGACGTAGCGAGCCACTCCGAGGCCGCTTTCGTCGTCAAGGTCGGTTGCAATCCATGCAAAATGGCTGGTGTAGTCGATCTCGGTCAGGTATCTGAGTTCTCGTTCGCTCAATCTGGTGACCGGTCGAAGAAACCGCCGATACCTCGATTCGGGCGACAGCCGGTCGAGGGCCTCTACGAGTGCTTGTTTGTCGTCGGCTCGGATCGGGCGGACCAAGACCTGTGAACCATCGCGCAATGTCACGATCTGCTCGTGTTCGGTGGCCACCTATTCCTCTTCTCGGCCGACCGTCAGAACTCTAGGTGGCGCCCTGGCCGAGCGGAGTGAGAGGATCCGAGTCGACATGGAGGGAAGAAATGCCGGCTCGGGACCGGAGCCGGGGGCGGGTGTCCCGCGATGAGCCTTCTCGGTCGACGGTGCGGCGGCAGCTGGCCGTAGCCAACTGGGCGAGGGTCATGGGGAGATCGAGCTCGTAGCGGGTGGGGTCAGTCGAGGGCTTTGGCGGCGGCCGTGAGGTTGCTGAGTTTCGACTTTACGGTTGCCAGGTCCAACATCCCGAGCCCGCAATCAGGCGCCGCCACCAATCGCTGGCGGTCGATGTGGGAGAGAGCTTCCTCGAGACGGGTTCGTATCGCCTCCACCGGCTCGACCCCAGTCTTGGCGATGGCGATCAGGCCCAGGATGACCGTGCTCCGCTCGAACAACTCCAATAGCCGAAGGTCGACCGGGCGGTGCGCGGTTTCCAACGAGATGGCATCGACCGCTGCCTGGTCGAGGGCCTCGGCCAGTTCGAAGTAGGCGTTGGGGTCGGCCTTGAAGACGTCCTCGTTCGGCTGATCTACGTGGCGTGGATACCCGCAGCAGAGGTGGACGATGCGCTGCACCTCCGGCGGAACGCCTGCAAAGCATCGCTCCAGATCCTCGATCCCAAATGCCAGCGCTTCGCCTGTCTTGCGAGCGAATACGGGCTCGTCGACCTGGATGTGGCGGCATCCCGCCGCGGCCAGCGCCCGGATCTCGACGTTGAGGGCGTCGGCGAGTGCGCGATTGAGACTGCGCGGATCGCCGTAGTGCTCGTCGGCGACGGTGTCGGCGATGGTCATCGGCCCGGGGACCGTGATCTTGACCGGTTGCGACGAGTACGACTGCGCGATCTGGTAGTCGAAGGGCAAGAATCTCTCCTTGGGACGGACCCGGTCGGTGATCGTCGGCACCTCGCGCTCCCACGCCCCGGTGCGAATCTCCCGCACCTGGAGCTGGTCGAAGTCCACCCCACTCAGGTGACGCAGGTGGTAGAAGATGTAGTGCTCGCGACGCATCTCACCGTCGGTGGGGAGGTCTATCCCGGCGTCGATCTGAGCCATCACCGCCGCCCGGGTGGCGAGTGAGAAGCGGGTCTCCAGGTCACGACTGTCGAAATTGACGGCGTCGAAGGTCGGCGAATACGTCTTCTGGAACCAGTCCCGAACCGGCACGTACTCGGGTTTGGGGAAAGATCCGATGGTGGTCGTGAGAACCCTGGTCACGGTCGACGCACCCTAGCCAGCGCCCCGACGCATTTTCTGACCCTGGGACGTAGTCGGGAACACACCGAAACGAAACGCTCTCGGCCGTAGATCAAGGCTGCCATCAAGAGGTGCGCCGCGGCGCGGTGGATATGCACCATCCCGGAAAAGATTCGACCTAAATAATTACGACTAGTGATATAGTTCAAATTAAATGACTACTCAGGTACTTGGCAGTCGTCTTGTCAGCGGCCCGGCGGATCGATCACCGGGTCTCGGTGTCGACGCGCTCGGTCAGTACTTCGAGAGGATTGGTCGGCACAAACTGCTCACAGCCGGTGAGGAGGTCGAGTTGGCCCAAGCGATGGAGTCGGGCAACGAGGCCAGGTCCCGGCTGGGCAGTGGTGGTCGCATGACAAGAGCGGCGAAGCGGGAGCTGCTCGGTGCGATTCGCCGGGCCGATCAGGCACGGGAGGTGATGCTGACTGCCAACCTCAGGTTGGTTGTCTCTGTGGCGCGGCGTTACCGAACCACCCCGGGGCTGGATCTCTCGGACCTGGTCCAGGAGGGCAATCTGGGTTTGATCCACGCACTGGGAAAATTCGATTGGAGAAAGGGCTTCAAATTCTCCACCTACGCCACATGGTGGATTCGTCAGTCGATCAGCCGGGCGGTGACACAGAAGGCCGGCACCATCCGCCTCCCGGGTCATCTCAACTCGACGGTGGCAACGGTGCGGGCAACGGAGGCCTACCTCGAGGCAAGCCTCGGCAGGGAACCTACGCTCAGCGAGACTGCGCGGCAGGCGGGGTTGTCTGAGGATGCTGTTCGCAGAGCCCTCGAGGTGAGTCAGCCGGTCTCGATCGACCAACCGGTTGGAGATGATGGCTCCATTCTCGGAGACTTCATCTATGACGGGGATGCCGCTAATCCCTCGCTCGAAGCAGAGCTGGATGACGTTTCCAGGAGGCTTCGTATAGCTATCGACCAGCTTCCCGAGAAGAAACGCAGGATCTTGAGCTTGAGATACGGGTTCTTCGACGGTGTTCCCCGCCGTCTCGCTCAGATTGCCGAGGAATTCTCGCTCACCGTTGAACGCATCCGCCAAATCGAGAGAGAAGCTCTGACGAATCTGCGGAACCCGGCTCTCGGGCTGGAGGAGGCTGATTTCCGTGGTTAGCGTCGCTGCACCAGGGCGAGCCTGGGACCGCGGGACCGGGCACTCGGCTTCAGGCGCGCCCACCCCCGAACGCTCGCTCCTCGAGGTCTCACTGCGTTACCGAGGCACCTTCTGTGTCCTGGAGAATCGCAGCCGGGGTGGGAGGTAGCACTGGTGCACGAGGAATTCGACAGGGTCGCCGGCGAGGTCGCCAAGTCCCTCGGTGACCCCACCAGAAGAGCCATTCTCATCGCTATCAGGGAATCATCCGAGCCCCTGGCTGCATCTGACATCTCCGATATGTTCGGCATCCACCGAACAGTGGCTCGTCACCACCTCAACCTGTTGGCCGCTGAAGGTTTCGTAACATCCAGCGCCGCCACGGATCCGCGACCAGTGGGGCGCCCGGCAAAGCGCTACCGGGCCGGCACTCGGGAAATCCATCTGGATTATCCGCCCCGCAATCCCAACCTCCTCGTCGAACTCCTCACCCACCTGGTTGAAACGGCCGGACCCGACGATAAGGGAGAGGTCGCCTATCGCTTTGGCCAGAATTACGGGCAAGAGCTTGCCGCCGAGTTAGGCGAATCGACCGCGGGTGGTTTCGATGAAGCAATCACGACGGTCGCCGACATCATGAGAGGAGTTGGATTTGGGGCGCGAGCAGAGAAGGATGCCGGACAGCTTCTCACCAGCCACTGCCCGTTCGGGGCGTATGCCCTGGACCATCCCGAAGTCGTCTGCTCCTTCGACCGCGGAATGGTCGCCGGATTGATGGGCACCATCCATTGCCGGAGCGACGTCGAGATCGCTCCCCATCACAACCTCGAGGAGATCTGTATCACCACTATCAGCCCACAACTCCAGACCGACATCGCGTGATGGCGATCTGGAAGACCTCGGGTGATCCCCTCATCGGCCTCTTCGCTGTTGGCGCATCGCCGCACGTCACAGAACGCTGCTTCGGCACCCGAATCCCCTGCTGTCGGGTAAACCAAGCAAGGTACCGGCGATGAACCAGCGCAGCGCCGATCCCTATCGGGACCTGGATGTCATTGACGCCCGGGCGCCGCGGGTCAACCAGGCCACCATTGGTCTGTTGGCCGTGCTGGCGTTCGTCACCGGCTGGTGGCCGCTGCTGGCGATCCTCGCCCTCCAGCTGTTCGTCGGTCTCACGTTTGGTCGCCGTTATTGCCTTCCCTGTCTCGCCTACTTCGAGCTGATCCAGCCTCGCTTCGGGGAGGGACCGATCGAGGACGCCCGTCCGCCTCGCTTCGCCAACATGGTCGGGTTGGTGGTCCTTGGTGCTGCTTCCGTCGCTCATGCTGTTGGCCTCGAGGTTCTGGGGTGGTCGCTCGGGTTGTTGGTGGCGGTGCTGGCGCTGCTGGCCGCCACCACCGGCTTTTGCGTCGGATGCGAGATCTACCGACTGATCGCCAAGATGCGCGGTATCTACGGCCATCGGCTTGACCGGGTAGACCTTGCCGAAATCGGCGTCGACGAAGCCGGCGACGTCATCGTTGTGTTCACCCACCCGTTGTGCTCCGACTGTCACACCCTCGAACGGCGTCTAGCGAGTGAGGGTCGGCGCTTTGTCTCGGTGGACGTCACGGAGCGGCGTGATCTCGCCCGGAAGTACGGGATCGCGGTGGTTCCGACCGCAGTCACCGTGGCGGCGGGGGTTGTCACGGCTCGGATCGCAGGCTGACCCAGAGCAGAAATGGATTCTTCCTCACATGAATGACCATTCTCTCCGGGTTTACGACTCGATCTTGGGATTGCTCCCCAGCGTTGACAATCCCACTCCGCTGGTGCGTCTTCACCGGGTGACTCCGTTTGAACACACCGAGGTGTACGCCAAGCTGGAGTGGTACAACCCGTTCGGATCCATCAAGGATCGGGTCGCCTCAAACATGATCGGCGACGCTGAGGAACGAGGCGTAATAGGGGCAGATCAAGAACTGGTGGAGCCCACATCGGGCAACACCGGTCTCGGCTTGGCAATGATGGCCAACCTGAACGGGTACTCGCTGACGACGCCTCTCTCCAACCAGATCCCCCTGGAGAAAAGGACCATGTTGCGTCTCTTTGGGGCCGAGGTCGTGGAGCTGGATGACGACCTGTGCCCGGCACCGGGGGCTCCCGAGGGAGCCATTGCCATGGCGTCGGAAATCGCCCGGCGACCCGAGGTTCACATGCTCAACCAGTACGGCAATGAGGCCAACCCCGAGGCCCATTACAAGACCACCGGGCCCGAGATCTGGCGTCAGACCGATGGCACCGTGACCCATCTCGTCGCCGGTCTGGGCACCTGCGGCACGATCAGCGGCGCCGGAAGATTCCTCAAGGAGCGCAACCCCAAGGTCCGAGTACTGGGCGTCCATCCCGAGGAGGGCCACGATATTCCCGGGGTTCGCAGTATCCGCCAGCTGCAGCAGACTCAGTTCTTCCACCCCGACGAGTACGACGGGCTGATCGAGATCCAAAATCAGGACGCCTTCGAACTGTGCTTGCGTCTCAACCGGGAGGAGAGCATCACCGCCGGACCAAGTTCTGCGATGGCTCTGGCGGGAGCCTTCGAATTGATAGCCGACAAGCCCGGCAACCGAGCGGTGGTGATCTTCCCCGACAGCGCCTTCAAGTACGCATCATCGGTTGTCAAGCATCTGGCTGGACTGGGTGCCGGGCAAGCGAATTCCGGCAGTAGATGGGAGCTGCTGCTGGGGGAGATGATCGAAAACGTCAGGGCCAACGCAGATTTGACGATCGACGTCGCCCCGGCCCACGAACTGTGGAGGAACCTGAGGCCACTGGTGATAGACGTCCGAGGCCGCGACGCCTACCGGGAGACACACGTCGATGGCGCCATCAATATTCCGCTCGACGAGCTCTCCAGTCGTGCGTCGGAGCTGCCATCGGATCGCTGCAGCCCAGTTCTCACCGTCTGTGACCGAGGCAACATCTCGCTCCCCGGCGTTCTGTTACTGGCCACCCTGGGTTACCGCAATGCCCGAAGCATCAACGGGGGGACCATCGCCTGGCAGCAGATGGGCTACGCCACCGAGTCGTCCTGACCGTTTGACGCCGTCGAAGGTGGGATCGGACCGTTGATCGCCATGGTTCCGCCGAGGCCGGATTTTTTTTGGGCTGAGTAGGTGATTGCGGGTCGATGGCCACGTCGGGATAGAGTCTCGCCATGATCGACCATGCCGAAGCCTGGGCCCACGGACGCCCGACAGCCGGTGACACTGCTCAGCGTTCCCGGACCTGACGGCCCGAGTCGTAGAGCCTTTCACCGAGATCAGTGGCGATCGCAACCCGATCCACCGGACGCTTAGGCTGCCGGCCGGATCAGCGGAACCCGGTGAGGCTCCTCAGATTGCTGCGCGACGGGAGCCCCTTACGCCTCGGGCTGTGACAGCCAGTGAAACATCCCGACGGAGACCGAGGTTGCCAGGTTCATGCTCGAGACCCCGGATCGCATCGGAATTCGAACAAGCAGAGCTGCCTTCTGCCGGAGGTCATCTGAGATTCCAACCCGCTCGGACCCGAACGCCAAGAGGGCACCGTCCGGGAGACGTAGAGTGCGGATATCTGCGCCCTGGGGGTCAAATGCCACAAGAGTGCCCTCCAGCGAACTAGCCGACGGGATGCGGTCGACCAGCAACGAGAAATGGAGGCCGGCCGAGCCTCGGATGGCAGCCTCGTGCCAAGGGTCCACGCTTCCCGTGGTGAGAACAGCTCGCCCGCCAAGGGCGGCGACCACCCGGACTACGGCCCCGAGGTTGCCAAGGTGCCTTGGGTCTTCCAGCACAACACTCGGTGCCCGAGCATCGTCGCCGGCCAGAGCTTCATTGATTCGTGGGACGGGGAGATGCTCCGGTCTGATTGCAAGCGCTCCGATGCCGGTCGGATGGAGAGCGCCCATCAGCCGGCGAAACTGGTCTCGGCTCACCAACTCGGCGCGTTGGAATGCGCCAACGAGATCCGGGGCGAGTCGCTCGGTCATCTGAAGCGTTGCGGCTGGATCGATGGCCACGATCCGGGAGATGGCGGCGCCGAATCGAATAGCGTGCTTCACTGCGTGGAATCCTTGGAGCCTTACGAGGCCGGGGGTTGATGTCACCGAGACGCCGGCCCTTGCGCCGCATCGAGCGGCAGCAGCAGCCTGCCCGTGCTGTGGACGTGTTTGATGCCGTCGGCATGTTCGTCACTCGTGATGTAGTGGCTCTTCGAGAGGATGCGCCGGCCCACGTGCTCAGCATCGATGGCGCCTCCAGCCAAGGCACACCCGAGCAGCCGCTCGGTTGCCTGTAGTGCCATGCGTGCCGCGACGGCGGAGCCGAAGTCGCCGCCTACAGCACCGAAGCGTGTGTGTCCCAGCAGACCCATGAGCTGATGTGACTGTTCGGCCGCGAAGGCGTAGCTCACACCCACCGAGGCAGGACGCTCGGAGAACCCGTAGTCAGGCAGCGATGGAATGACGACATCGAACGCCGAACCATCGATCCCATGAGCAGCCAGGTCCGATCCTCATCGATCTTTGAGTTTGCGAATCTCATCGATCAGCCGTTGCGTGTCTGGGCGATCTTTGAGTTTGCGAATCTCATCGATCAGCCGTTCCGTCACCGGACGGCCTTCTTTGCGGTCTTCTGATGATGTCATCTGTTTGTCTCCTCAATTGAAGATGGGATTGGGTACTGAAAGCCGCTCGGTGCGAGGATCGGTAGGCAGTTCCTGCTCTACCAGCGCGGCCTTCTGGGGTGGTTCAGGTCGTGTGGGCTGCCAGCTTTGCTTTGAGGGCTCGTTCCACCACGATCTGCGGGACCGGGTCTAGTCGCAGATTGAACGCATTGATCTCGCCGCCGCATTCCGAGCACATGCTCTGGCTGTGCATCACGTTGCCACAGCTGGTGTGGATCAGTCGCACCGGCGGCTCATCGGCCTCCCACTTGTCGCCCCATGCGAGAAGGGAGGTGAGGATCGGCACAAGATCCCGCCCCTTCTCAGTCAGGCGGTACTCATAACGGAGCGGATGTTCCTGGTACGGCTCCCTGCACATGATCCCAGCATCCACAAGCTTGGTGAGACGTTTGGTCAGGATGTTCCTGGCGACACCGAGACTGGTTTGGAAGTCGTCGAAGCGCCGGACGCCGTAGAACGCGTCTCGTAGGACCATGAAGGTCCACCGCTCTCCGATGTGCTCGAGCGTGCGCGCCACGGAGCAGTCGAGATTGTCGTAGCCGTTGGAAGTCGTCTCGCCGGATTCTGTCGGTGCCATATCGACATGATATATCAGTGAGTTGCGTTTAGCAACGGACTATGCCATAGTGGGTTGCACATCGAAACTCACTAAGGAGGAGCGGATGTTGAAGAAGCTCAGAAACCGATCGCCCCAGGCTGTTGGAGGACCCTTCGAGTTCAATCTCTATGGGTTCGAACTTGGCCTGTCGCCCGAAGACATTCTCGCCGATCTCAACTTCGGCGTTGGTCCGATCGCGGAGAACGCCCAGTCGGCGAATGACGGCCGACCTCGGGTCGGGAGGGTCGCATGAGTCGAAGGGAGGCGGTGGTGCTGAAGACGATCAGCGTTAGCCTTGCCGGCCTCTCGTACGTCGCACCGGCGCTTGCAGGCCGTATCGCCACCTATCTGTGGTTCACGCCGTTCCCGCTCGCTCGGTCTCGGTTACCGCTGATTCCACCGGGAGCGCGCCCGATCACTTTTCAGTCGGCCGGGTTGGTGGTCAACGGGTATGAGACGGGCGATGGTCCGCGCACGGCTCTGTTGGTCCACGGATGGGCCGGGTCGTCGCGGCACTACCGCCGGATCGTCACGCGGCTGGCGGAACAGGGTTACCGATGTGTGGTCATCGACCTCCCTGCTCACGGCATCGAGGCCGGGCGTTCCACGGACCTGTTCCAGCTGGCGGACGCGATCGAAATCGCCGGGAACGCTCTGGGCAAGATCGACCTCGTCGTCGCCCACTCACTCGGAGCATTGGCCACCGGGGTGGCGATGCAACGTACGCTCCGGACCGAAAGACTCGTGTTCATCGCCCCCGCACTACGACCACAACATGCGTTCGAGTCATTCGCAGCCGCTCTCCGGCTGCGCCCCGCGGTCGCCAGGGCTGTCACGCGCACCATGGAGAACAGATTCGGCGAGGACATATGGGACCGGATTCCAGCCGGGATGCTCGGTATGAGAGTCCCGGGGCTCACACTGGTCATTCACGATACTGATGATGACATCGTCCCGATCGAACACGCCAAACTGCTCTCCGAGCATTGGGGCGCAGGGTTCGTGAGCACACGGGGCCACGGGCACAGAGGCGTGCTCCGGTCATCCGAGGCCATCGACCACATCGCGACGTTGGCCTCTGCCCGAGCCGGCGTCGGCCTGGGCATAGCGCAATAGGGTTTCCACAGCTGGTGCACGACACGTCACGAGGCTCCAGCCGGTGGCGTCGTCTGATGACGGCTGAAATCGCCTGATTACGCGTGGTTCGGTAGAAGATCGGCAGAAGTCGAATGCTTCACACGACCGTGTGACGGGGTTGATCCCTCATCGAAGTTGACCGGGAAGTGCCAGGCGACCGTCGTCGAGCCAAGACCGGTCATCCCTCCATGAAGAACTCCTCTACCGGGTCGCCTCCAGCCTGTGAGACGAGGAGCTCGCAGGCAACGGCCTCCGCATCGGCCCCTCGGCCCAGCGCGCTGTCTTCGAGGTCGGCAGCCCTGGCTTCCACTTGGTCCCTGAACTGCTGGTCCGTCTGGTCGCCGTCGCTCCAGGCCTCGGCTAGCTCGGCGCAGTTCTCGGCGCTGTCCACGACATCACTGCCGCAAGCGGCTACCAGCACCGCCAAGACAAACAAGATTGCAACGACGCGACTCATGCGGATCCCTCCCTGCCTCCGGGGCTAAAGAGTGTCGTCCCCCGGGAGGGTCGAACAGCCTCGAACAGCCCGAGACGCCTAGCCTAGGTCGAGCAGTTAGCGCTGACCCAATCCTCGATGGCGGCACGCGCAGGCATCGTTTCAGCGGAGGCGGCCTTTGCATCAACGTCGGTCTGATCTAGCTGTGCTGGATCAAACTCGGCCGCCTCGGCCTGGTCGAGTCGCATCCTGAAGTAATCGGCTGCCACCTCAACCGACTCACGAATCTCTTCAGGAGCGACACTCACAAATCCGTCTAGGAGAAGTCTTCCTTGGCGAACGACGTCCCGAGCTTCATCTGGATCGACTTCAAAGGGGTCGTCAAGTTGTCCGAGATCGGCGTTGATCTCACAGAACCGCTCCGCGTCACCGGAGGCATCGTCACCACACGCTACGACCCAGAGCAGGAGCACCACCCCTAAACCAACAAGCCGCCGGACACGTTGAGCCCTAATCATTGTCCGATCTCCCTCAGTACCCATCGTCATCTGTTGTTCCTGACCGCATTCTTGGCGGCTTCGTGCTTGATTTCACCCGCCGCCCTAAGTACACGACCAGAAGCGCCAACATCAGCTGTGAGGTTCTCGGCGTGGAGTCGATGAGGCTCACATCACTCTTTCGGATGACTCGATTCAAAAGCGTAGTTGAATCGGTCCGCGCCTACTGGTGAACCGGACAGCACGGCCGCGGCTCTCCTCCTTGTCGCGTTCTCCAGTACCGGCTTTGGTAGGAGGCGGCACATACTCGCCAGCGCGAACGAGACTCTGGTAGGCATTCGCCCGGAAGGTTCCCGGGAACGGGTGGTTGGTGGAGTTGCCAACGGGCCAAGAGATAGGAGCGGTCATGAACATCGAGCAAGCAGCGGCTGTCAACCCGAGTGTTGATGCTGAGATGCACATCCAGCAGTATCTGGCGTCCGATGGTTCCGACGTGGACCATCCCGCAGGCGACAGCCTAATTCTGCTCTATACGACTGGGAGGAAGTCGGGCGAGATCAAGCGGGTTCCCTTGGGTTCGTTCCCAGAAGGCGATGCGTTGCTTGTGATCGGATCGAATGCCGGCCGCTCCCAACTGCCGGCATGGTACCTGAATCTGGTTGCCAGTCCTACGGTATGGGTGCGGAAGCAGGCCCAGTTCTATGAGGCAGAGGCCTCCGTGCTTCCTTCCGAAGAACGTCAAGTGTTCTGGGACAATCTCATCGCTCAGATGCCGATGTTCGCCGAATTTCAAGAGACCGCGGGCCGAGAACTGCCGGTGATTCGTCTGACCCGAGTCGATACCTGACTAACACACCCGGTGTCGAAATCGTGACGAGGCTCAGCCTCTAACCGTGACGTGGGGGTGGTTGCGCGGCTGGCGCTCAACGTCCGCCTAACCCCTACGACGAGGGATTCCTCCAGGGACCATGCGGACATCGGAAATGCCAGAGAGCATCATGGTCGGGTCGAGAAGGGGGCACTTGCACGATGCGCTCGCCCCCTATACCGCACCGAACAGACGGCGATGCCAGACACGCCTTCGATGCCCGGCTTGCTTCGACCATCCTGATGGCGAGCTCATCGGCTCGTCCTCGGTCGATCCAGCCATCCTCGCCAGAGGGAGTTGGCTGTCGGCAACACCCTGGGTGAGGGTGTGTCTAGCGTGCCGACGGGCAGAAGTGGCGCGCCGGCTTGGGCGCCTATTCTGAGGGTAACGCTAAGGAGAGGGATCATGACCACCCCTGCCACGCCCGACTACGCCGCCCGCCTCACCATCGACTACCCGGACAGATCGCTCGACCGGCAGTCGACGTTTTTGCGCATCTTCTACGTGATCCCGATCCTCATCGTGTTCTCCTTCGTGACCAGCTCCCAGGGCCCAGTGATGTTCTTTGCCGTGCTCCTGCTGCTTGTGTTCCGCCATAAGTATCCGCGCTGGTGGTTCGACTACATTCTCCAGGTCTCCCGGTTCTCCACCCGGGTGTTCGCCTACCTGGCGCTCATGTCTGACACCTACCCGTCGACCGATCAAGAGCAGTTCGTACATCTGGACCTCGACTACCCGAACGCCAAGCAGGATCTCAGTCGCGGGCTGCCTCTGGTGAAGTGGCTCCTGGCGATTCCACACCTCATAGTGCTGGTGTTCCTGGGCATCGGGGCCATCTTGGCGGCCATCGTCGCCTGGTTCGCAGTGCTGTTCACGGGGCGGTATCCAAGGGCCATCTTCGACTACATCGAAGGCGTCATGCGGTGGGCTCTACGCGTAGAGGCGTACGCCGTCCTCCTCATTACCGACGAGTACCCGCCGTTCCGGCTCACTTGATCGCGACCAGCTGATTTTCCGACGGTAGAGCCGTACTGCCAGCGGAGCGAACACCGCGAGCTCCCACCGCGACTTACCGCAGAGAGGTGTGCCTCCACCACTCCGATCTGGCAGGTGTCGGCGATATCCCGAAGTACCCCTTCCCGGTAGCGTGTTGCCTGATGCGTGATCATGAGACGAATCGCCGATTGGATATCGAGTCCATCAGTGCCGTGACCCTGACGACCCACGATATGGCTCGCTCGGTTGATTTCTACACGTCGCTTGGCTTCGAGCTCCTCGACGGCGGAGTCGATGCCGCGTTCTCCAGCTTCACCATCGGGGACGGTTACCTCAACCTCATAGCTCGACCGAGCGACAATCAATGGTCAGGGTGGGGACGACTTATCTTCCACGTCTCCGATGTTGATGCCCTCTACCACAAGGCTGTCGAACTGGGACTATTGCCGGAAGCGCCGCCACGCGATGCTGAATGGGGAGAGCGGTACTTTCACCTGGCCGACCCGAGCGGACATCAACTCAGCTTTGCCAGACTCTTGACGCCCCGATAGACATCATCATTCGGTGATCAGAACCACTTCCGAGCGATCTCGCTTTCCATTGCTGGTAGCGCTGGCAAGAGGATGACCGCCTGGAACCGGTCGGCACACGTACATGGCCCCCGTGTCGGAGACGTGGGCGGATCCCTCAGAGCCGGTGGTCGCTGTTGGGTCCCAGCGGAGCTCTGTAACAACTGAAGTTGCCCGGTTTGACGGACACCTGAAGATGCGTCCTGTAGACGCTGATCGGGGGAGACCTAGGCAGAACAGTTGGCGTCGAGCCACTCCTCCAGAGCTTGGGCCGCAGCGATCGCCTCGTCGGAGAAAGCCGCTTCAAAGTCGGCCTCGTCCAGCTGTGATGCATCGAAATCTGTCGATTCAGCAAGGTCGAGGAAGATCCCAAAGGAATCCGCTGCGACCTCGACCGAGTCGCGAAGCTCGTCGGGAGCGACCTTTACCGCCTCGTTCAGGAGAAGCCTTCCCTGGCGAACAACGTCCCGAGCTTCATCCGGATCGACTTCAAAGGGGTCATCGAGTTGTTCGAGCTCGTCGTTGATCTCACAAAACCGCTCTGGGTCAGCAGCGTCGTCGCCGCACGCCGCTACGACTAGAAGGAGGGCTACACCGAAACCGACCATCCGTCGGGCAGGGTGTGATCTGATCATCGTCGCTCTCCCCTCAGTACCACTAGATACTGAGGCCACCCTACGCATCAGCAGGGTGGACGGCCTCGGACCCCCCCGGACGCCATCGCTCGTTAGCTGGACGTACGAACATAAGCGTTGCCGCGTAAGGGGTTACCGATTTCGGCGGATTTTCCCCATGCGGGCAGCCATCGCCCCCGGCAACAGCAAGCGTCGCCGCGTCTCGGTCAACGTCGTCGAGAGGCATCGCAGCCCGCACAAACTGCAGCAAATTGTCCGTGACCCAGACGACACCGTCACTGACACGTGGACTGACGTGACGCCGTACGAATTGCTCGATCTCGACGAGGACCAGCCGACCTGAATCTCTGTCTGGCGAGAAGGACGGCTCCCTCGGAGTTGGTGGCCGCCGTGCCCGAGGGGGTCGTCGATGGATACTCGCCTGCTATCTGCAACGTACGTCGGTCGGTATCAGATGGGAGACCCTTGTTTACTGCCGTGTGGGCTCCGGCGCTGGTGGGGCAGTGGTACCGCGCTCATTCATGAACGAAGTGGCAAATGTGGTCGTAGACCTCGAAGAGGACCGGATCAGCGGCCGCCTCGTTGAAGAAGGCGGTTCCGTGGCTCTCACCGTCGACCACATGGCCCTCGAAGGCCGCCACGATCCACAGATCGAACATGGGCCTGTACTGCAAGTCGCCCGTGGTGATGCGGACCACGACGTGCGGGGTGGTCAAGCCTATGCGCGGAACGATCTCCTCCCAGGTGAATGGGGGCGGATCGGAAGGAGAGAACAAGAAGACGTCCTGAGCGCCGAACTCTACGGCAGCGATGAGGGCATCGGCAGCCGTTGCAGACGATCCGAGAGTCGAGAACCCCGCGTCGGTATCAAAGCCGAAATCATCGAAGTTTTCGATGAAGTGGGAGTACATCCGTGCGCCTGGCGCCTGGGAGCTGTCGAAGGCGACGACGTTGGCGCAGTCCTGCCCGGCGAGCGTCGCGGCCAACCCTGCCAGGTCGTCGACATTGCTGTTCAGTGAGGGAGCAGCCACCAACACCTGGGTCGCGGTGGGGGCCCGCCACAACGTGACGTCGACCTGTTCACCCTCGACGTCGATGGTGCGCACCTCAGAAGTGACGACCAACTCAGCCGTAGGCTCGTCTTCAACGACGGCTTCGGGTTCGTTCGCCGCCGCAGGAGCCTCCTCATTGAGGAAGTCGAGGTTTTCGATCAGTTCGTCGCCGCCCGTGTCGTCTCCGCAGGCCGCCGCCACGATCATCAGCGACAAGGACAGGGCAACGATTCGGCGCATATCTTCCCTCCCGGATAGGCCCGAGAGGCTAGCCAGGCCAGCCGGACCTCATGTTGAGCATCTGGGGGCGTCTACGGCTGTCCGACACTCCTGACGGCCCGGCGCCTAGGAAATCGCGACGAGTCTTCAGCCTCTCAACCGGGTCGTGGGGGTGGTCGCGCGATTGGTGGCAGGAAACGGGCTGAGGTCAGACGTCGCTTAGCGTCGAACTGCTAGCCGGGTTTCCTTGTCGCATAACCGATTCTGTGCCCGGGGCAGGATTTGAACCTGCACGCCCCAACGAGGGGACAGCGGATTTTAAGTTCCCTTCCACCCATGTCGGCAGGTGCCGTCTAGTACCGGATAGTCATGTCCCGTAAGAGTTCCGAGGGATCGTTGTGTCGCCTGGTGACGGCTGATATCGCCTGATTACGCGTGGTTCGGTAGAAGATCGGTAGAAGTCCCAGACGCACCGTTATCCCTTGTCCGCAACCGTCTGTGGGGTTGGTGCGGTGTTAGTAGCTGTCTCTTGGGCCAAACGTGCGACGCCCCCACATGCCGGCTCAGGTCTAGAGGCTGGCACTATTGTTGCCAGCCGCCCAGAAGGGGTTGACTCTTGCCCGAAAACCGTAGCGCCAGTTTCGTTGAACTCTTCTTCGATCTCGTGTTCGTGTTCGGTATCACGCAGGTGGTGGCCTCTATTCACGGACACCTCGATTGGCCGACGCTGGGTAAGTCCGCCATTGTGCTGTTGCTGCTTTGGTGGGCGTGGACCCAGTGGACATGGACCGCCGGCAACTCCGACTTCGACGAGGTACGACCGCGTGTCGTTCTTCTCATGGCTACCGCTGGCGCCTTCGTCTTGGCCACTGCGGTTCGGGGGGCATACACCGACGACGGCGTGACCTTTGCCCTGGCGTACTTCGGCGTGATGAGCCTCTTCGCCGTCTTCTACATGTTCCTTGTCACGGGAACCGACCAGATGGCCGGTTTCTTGGCGTACGCCCCAAAGGTGATGGCGGGATCGGTCCTTGTTGTGATCGGCGGGTTCGTATCCGAAGACCTCCGGCCCTGGATCTGGCTGGCGGCAGTGGTGATCAACCTCGTCAGCACATCGGCGGCCACAAAGAACGAGTACGTTATCGAGGCCTCTCACTTTGCTGAGCGCCATGCCCTCTTCGTGATCATCGTATTGGGTGAGGTACTCATCGCGATTGGCATCGGCACCGTCGGTCATCCCGGATCGGCCACGTTCTACGTTGCCGGCACCGCCATGTTGGTTACAGCCCTGGCAATGTGGTGGTCCTACTTCGACTGGTTGTTCCAGGTCGGCGAGAAGGCGCTCATAGCAGCTACCGGTATCGCTCAAGGAAGACTGGCTCGCGACGCCTACTCGATGGCTCACTACCCACTGATAGCTGGTGTGATTCTGTTCGCCACCGGCACCGAGGAGCTGTTGGCTCACCCCGAGGTTGCGCTCGGCGACGCAGAGAGATGGGCCTTCGTAGGCGGCCTAATGCTGTTCCTAGCCTCACAGACCGTGATGGTGCGTCTGTTTTCCCGCCACGTAACGTGGGAGCGCTTAGCAGCCATCGGTCTGCTCGGTGTTGCCGGCCTCGCCCTCGGAAATCTCAGTGCTGCGTCGTTGGGTGCAGTCGTGTGTCTGGTGTTGGTGGCGACGCTCGGTATCGAGACCGCTCGTCATCGTGAGCCGCTCAGACAGCTTCGTTAGTCCGGTCCTGGATACCGGCCCTCATGAAACGTTCAATCTGAGCGAGATTCAAACGACCAGTGTGCAGTGATCGATGTGAGGAGGGTCGGACAGCCTCGGACACCCCCAAGACAGCCCCGATCGCAGCTGTTGGGTGGCGTGTGCTGGACTATATGTCGGATGGCCCCTAGGCGCGCA
>JACZWZ010000033.1 GCA_022571885.1 Acidobacteriota bacterium | reverse complement strand
TTGACGAGGCGGTGAAGGTCGCTCCCGACGAGATTGGCGACTCGGCCGAGATTGTCGCGGCGCTGGAGTGGATGGCCGGTTACAGCCGCCGGTATGGGCCGAGCGAAGTGGCGGCGTTCCGCTCGGGCGAGCAAGCGCTCACTGGGGCGGCGTTTCCGCTGTTGTCCGATCGGCGCTACGCGGTGCTGATGGATGGCCAGTGGCGAGTGCGAGACCTTGCCGAGGCTCGCACCGAGACGAGCGACGAATTCACGGTCGAGACGTCGGCGGGCCCGCTACGGGTCGAGGTCGGTCAGAGCACTGTGAGGGTCGAACTCGGACCGGTGGAGGCGCTCGGAGACAGTGTCGATTTGGCCGGGTACGAACTGGTGCCGATCTTGGTGGGCAACCCTCATGCGGTCGCCTTTGTCGATGACTGCTATGCGGTTCCGGTGGAGGCCGTCGGCCCTCTGATCGAAGGCGATCCGCACTATCCGGAGCGAACCAACGTCGAGTTCGCCACCGTCATCGGGCGAGACCGCATCGCGCTGCGAGTGTGGGAACGAGGTGTCGGCGAGACGCTGGCATGCGGAACCGGGGCGGCGGCCGCCGTGGCCGAAGCGTATCGGAGTGGCCGCACCGGGCCATCGGTGACGGTTCTGCTTCCGGGCGGCGAGATGGCGGTGCAAATAGTCGACACGGTGGCCTGGATCGAAGGCCCGGCGACCGTCGTGTTCAGCGGGGCACTCTGACTCATCGTCGGAGTTGGGAGCACCTACTGTGCCGATGGCTGCCGGATCCGGCGTTGTCCCACATGGGTGTGGGAGACGGGACTGCGCCCGGTGCCGGGTCAACGCACCGAGCGGAGGACGGCCACTACTCGGCCGAGGATTTCGACGCCACCGTCGAACACCATCGGTTCGTACGATCGATTCTCGGGGATGAGAATCACCTTCCCGGCCTCACGGCGCAGTCGTTTGATGGTCGCTTCCTCGCCGTCGATCAGCGCCGCCACGAGGTCACCGTCGTTGGCATCGGCTTGACGCTTGATGACCACGAGGTCGCCGTCGAAGATCCCGGCTTCGATCATCGAATCTCCGCTCACTCTGAGCATGAACACGGGATCGTTTCCAACGAGCTCGGTCGGGAGGGGGAAGATCTCTTCTATGTCTTCTTCGGCGAGGATCGGGGTGCCGGCTGCGATGCGGCCGACCAGGGGGACATCTCGCAGCGGGGCGCGCCGGAGGTCACTCCTGCGGCCGTCGTCCACTACCTCGATTGCACGCGGCTTCGACGGATCACGCCGCAGGTAGCCCTGGTCGACGAGGACGGATAGGTGGCTGTGGACGGTCGACGGTGAGCTGAGGCCGACGGCCTCGCCTATCTCCCTGACGGTTGGGGGATAACCCCTCCGCTCGACGGTTTCGAGGATGAGATGGAGGATCTGTCGCTGTCGGTCGCTGATGTCGCCTGGTGCCATGGAATACCTCCCTGTGGGACCCACCGTACCGAATCGGAGCGCCAAGGGCAAACATATGTTCGACTTGACAAGCGAACGTGCGTTCGATACATTGACTTACCCAGAGCGAACACACGTTCGTGTCGCACTCAATTCCTACGGTGCGGACTGGAGGTGGGACCTCGCCCCTACGGAAACGGGTCCCGCATCCAGACCTCTGGCAGCAGAGGGCGTGTGTGAGCACGAGCCCGGCCCGGCGATGGGCACGGGCACCGGACATGAAGAGCAGCGAGGAGCCAGTGCCATGACGATCTCCGCCAGCATTCCGCTACGGGTTGTGGTTCTCCTCACTTCGGTCGCCTTGGCGCTGGCCCTCCTGCTCACCGGTGCGGTGGTCGCCCGAGCCAATGACGGGTCGGTCACCGGCGGAGAGTCGGGCGGGACGGTCACTGCTCACATCGAGCATGTGGTGGTCGTCGGCGACACCCTTTGGGACATCGCGGCGGCGTACACCGCGCCGGCTGATGACGTGCGGGAGACGATCTTCGACATCAAGGCAGCCAACGCCCTCGACTCGAGTGTGATCGTCACCGGCCAGACACTGGTGATCCCACTCGAATTCTGATCTCCCCGGACGCGGCGGTGTGGCGCAGCATTCAGATTGTTCTCGGCGCATCGCGGATCCAGGCGAAGGTCACCACCGGAAAACGATGCCTGGTACGGGCTGGCACCACATAGGTAGCAACTGGGCGCCTGCCGGTCGCCGAAACAGTCGGGTACGCTCTTACCGATGCTTTGTCCGTATTGCGGAGCAGACGACACCCGCGTGGTGGACAGTCGTCCCGCCGAAGGTGGGAGCACTATCCGGCGGAGACGGGAATGTGAGTCGTGTGAGAACCGCTTCACCACCTACGAACGACGCGAGCACGCGCTCGTCGTCCGTAAGCGTGACGGAAGCGCGGAACCCTTCTCTCCCGCCAAAGTGGTGTCCGGTGTCAGCCGGGCGATGGCAGGGCGTGACGTCGTACCGGGAACGCTGGAAGGTCTCGCAGGAGCGATTGAGGCGTTCGCCGAGGAGCATGGACCAGAGGTGAGCAGTGCCGAGATCGGTCGCCGGGTACTCGATGCGCTTCGAGACCTCGACGAGGTGGCCTACCTTCGGTTTGCATCGGTCCACAAGGAGTTCGAGGCTGCCGGCGACTTCGAGCGCGAGGTTGCAGCCCTCGAGGATCGGACCGAAGCATCCGCAGAGTGAGCCATGGAGCGCCCGGCTGTCGGGTGAACGCCCCTGGGTAACAGGCGAAGACCCCAAGGCGGTCGCCCCCGTGGAGCCACCGCGATCCGTGACCAACTGCGGTCGCTCTCAACCGATCTTGGTCATGATGTCAGCCTCTGTGAGGGCGGTTCGCAGCTCCTCCATCCGACCACTCACCGTGTCGGATACCTCGTCGAGAGCGACAACGAGTTCTGCCTCGATCAACTGGCGGCGGGCCGTGACCTCGACGATGAGGGCCTCGGCGGTCTCGGTGTCGCTCCGCCGAAGGGCAAGGAGGTAGCGATCGGCCCAGTCGGGCACGGCGTCGAGTGCCTCTTCGATCCGGCCGACGTACATCTCGAACCGAGCGTCCGGCTCGAGTCCGGCGAGTGCCACCAGTGTCGCGGTCTGCATGTCGGCGATGGCGGCTCCGGCCGGCTCTATGAGCTCCTCTGGTGCTGAGAACGGGAGGGGTGGCATCGCAAACAGCCGCTCGGACGCGGTCTTGTAGGCCGCAGCGATGTTGAGGTCGGCTGAGACCGTGGTTGCGACATCGACGATCGCCAGCAGGAGATCCTGCACCGCGGCGACGTCACCGAGAGATCCCTGAGGTACGAAGGGAGGCAGGCCGGGTAGGTCCTCCGCGGCTGCCAGGCGCAGATCATCGGTAGCGACCGAGAAGGCGAGCGCCGATTCGACGTCGATGTCGGGAAGCGTCGCCTCCAGCGCGTCGAGCGCCGCAGAGAAGGCGCTGACTTCGGCATTGTAGGCGGTGAGGCGCTCGTCGGCCTGACTGTCGGAAATCGTGCCCAGCCCGCGGACGGCGATGATGGCGACGGCGGCCAGCACGACGGCCGCTCCGATGATGGGCCATCGAAACGACCGATTGCTGGTCACCAGCCGTTCGAGTGGCTGCGGTCTCCAGTCGAAGTCGAGCTCGCTGATGTCGTCACTTTTCAAGCGTCGAGTCGGGCGGGCTGCTCGCGCCGGTGTCGTCTCGAGCATGTCGATGATTGTCCTGCGATTCGCTTCTCGTTGGCGGCGACCTAGTCGCATCGTTGTCCCCTGCCTGCAACGGCCATAATCGGCCGCATGCAAATCCCGCTCAAGCGCCTCGACCGCGAATTGCCGATCCCGGAACGAGCCCATCCTGGGGATGGAGGTGTCGACTTGTATGCCGCGGTCGGCATACGCCTTGTTCCGGGCGAGCGTTCGCTGGTGCCCACCGGCGTCGCCGTCGCAATACCCGCTGGGTTTGCCGGACTGGTGACCCCGCGGTCGGGTCTGGCCGTGAGTAGTGGGATCGGCATCGTCAATGCTCCGGGACTGGTCGACAGTGGTTATCGGGGTGAGTTGAAGGTCATCTTGGTCAATCACGGCGCGGAAACGGTTGATATCCGTCGCGGCGACCGGATCGCGCAGTTGGTGGTGGTGGCGGTCGAGGCTCAGGAAATGGTGGAAGTCGAACAGCTTCCTCCAAGCAGTCGGGGCGAGGATGGTTTCGGTTCCACCGGTTCATGAGAGCGGTGATGCCTTTGGTATATTGGCGGCCCTGCGGACGTAGCTCAGTTGGTAGAGCGTCACCTTGCCAAGGTGAAGGTCGCCGGTTCGAGACCGGTCGTCCGCTCCGAGGGGCGGCCTTTCGGTCGTCCCTTTTCCGGTCCGGCGGCGTGGCCGAGTGGCTTAGGCAAGGGTCTGCAAAACCCTCTACCCCGGTTCAATTCCGGGCGCCGCCTCTGACGGGACCTGGTCTACCATGCCGGGCCCCTACAACTGAGGGCGTTTAGCTCAGGGGGAGAGCGCTTCCCTGACACGGAAGAGGCCAGAGGTTCAAATCCTCTAACGCCCACCCACGGAACCCCTTACGTCGTAGGGGGTTTTCGTCGTTTCCGACGGTCAGCCGAGTCCGGTTACTTCACCGAATCCGCGCAGAATCCGCACAGCAGCCTCCGACACCTGGAGACTCAGAGCCACGACCGTTCGAGGCATCGGTACAAGCAGGTCGAGTTTTCCCTCACCGGGGTGAGCGTTTCGCGTTTCGGGTTCTTGCCGACACGCCAGGCCGCGGGGCGGCGTTTTCGGTGGGAACGCGCAGCCACCTGGGCGCGGAGTTCTGCGGTCTTGGCCTCGTGGATGGCCGTGATCAGTGCGTCGATGTGTGAGTACATGGTTGGCCTTCTGCGGTCAACGCACCTGGGGTGCGGTGGAGTTGGTGACAGGTCGCCACATGGCGGCGGTGTCCTCGGCGACTTGTTGGCGGAGACGATGTCGATGCTGAACGTCGCCATGGCTCAAGCCTCCTTGTGGCCGACCCGAACTAGGCCGACGGTCTGCATGACCGCGAACACTGCCACCACCGCGGTCACCACCAAGAGAGCGATCTCGCCGGCGGAGGTGAGCACGTCCGTGAATACGATGAGGGCGACCGCGCCGATCACCCAGAGCACGTCGCCCGTGACGGCGATCATCGCGCCGCGTCGCAGCCATCTGGAGGAACGGGCCCATGTGACAAGGTCGAGGGCAAAGATCATGAGACCGATGGCGATCGCCACCAGAACCCAGGCGTTCACTCCGAGCCAGCTGTCGAAGCCGGGGGCACCGAGCGCCAGGGTGATACCGCTCAGGCCCGAGAACAGAGCGTTCTCGATCATCGCTCGACCGAGCAGCGTTCGTTGCGGGGTGGATGCGATGTGGGTCTGCGTGGTCGTCGTACTCATCAGAGACTCCTCATCTCGCTTTCGGCCCAGTGTCTGCCAGGCGGAGCGGCAAAGCAATTACCTCCCAGGTCATCGAATTGCGAAGCGAAGGGACATACCCTGGTTCGAGCCACGACGGAGGACATGTGACTGCGACGATGACCCCCACGTCAGGGGACGTGCTGAGACAATGGCGCAAGGCCCGCCGGCTCAGCCAACTCGAGCTCTCCGTCGCCGCTGGTGTGTCCCAGCGTCATCTCAGCTTTCTCGAAACCGGGCGGTCGGCACCGAGCCGCGAGATGGTGATCCACCTGGCGACGATCCTCGATGTGCCGCTACGCGATCGCAATAGGTGGCTCGCCGCAGCGGGCTACGCCGCGATCTACACCGAGCGGGGCCTCGACGAGCCGGCGATGAATCAGGTGCGCCACGTACTCGAGCTTCTCCTCGACGCCCATCAGCCTTTCCCGGCGTATGTGGTCGACCGGGCCTGGAACCTTGTGATGACCAATCCCCCGGCCGTGGCATTGATCGGGATGATGGTCACGCCCGACAAGGCGGCGTTGTTCGAGGGCAACATCATGCGTCTGTTTATGCACCCGGACGGGATGCGAGAGCACGTGGTCAACTGGGATAGCGCAGCAGCGGCTCTCATGCGTCGGTTGGAGCGTGAGCTCACCGAAAGGCCCGGCGACACGGCCCTGACGTCCCTCCTCGATGAGGTGCGCGCCTACCCGGGTGTCGATCAGCTTCCAGACCGGCCCAAGCTGCCGAGCGGCTCCGACCTACTCGTGCCGCTCCACGTGCGTACCCCGGTAGGCGAGATGCGGCTGCTGACGACGATCGCCACGATCGGGGCGCCGTTCGACGTGACCCTCGAGGAACTCCGGCTGGAGACGCTGCTCCCCGCCGACCCCGAGACTGAATCCATCCTGAGATCCTTGGCGGTGAGCGCTCCCTGGCAGGGTTAATTTCTAGGGCACGCACCGTCAAAGTCGATCCCGGCGGGCCCTCCACTGCAAAGACCTTATGGGCACCCCCCGAATGTTCTTAGGAGTGGGCCGTAGGACTCCCGCTTTTAGGCGTGTTGGGTGTTATTTGCTGCGCGTCATGGACGGTCCAAGACGGATGCGGCCTCTTGTGGCAGAAAACGTGTCGACGAATCGGAGTGCTTCCGTCACTACGGTGTTCTCATGTTCACGCGCATCTGGAGAACTGAGTTCGACACGGCTCGACAGGACGAGTTGCAGCGCTTCGCGGAGGACTTCTCGGCATCGATGTTTCGTCAGCTACCGGGATGCCTCGGGTATCTCCACGCCATAGCGGGTTCAACCTGGATCACTCAAACGTTCTGGGAGTCCGAGCAGCACATCAGAGACGCAGAAGCCTCAGCCGTCTATCGAGACGTGGTGAGCAGGATCCTTGCGACAGGCTTCCTGGGCGACCAGCAGAGCACGGAGGTCTTCGAGGTCACGGGCTACGCAGCTCCTCCAGGGTGACAGTTCGAGGACCGGTCGAGCTAAATGTCGTGAGACAGCAGCTTGTGGTCTGTCCAGTTGATGACGGTGACTTCGCAATGTCCGGGATACGCCGGGGCGCCGCACATCTCCGAGATCAGGCGCACAACGCCGCCGTGTGTGACGGCGAGGTGATCACCGGGCGGCAGGTCGTTGAGGAATGACAGCAGACGCGCCCGCATATCGGCTACGGACTCGCCGTTTGGGGCGACGAAGCTGTCGAACTCGAGCATTGCGGCACGCCCCTCCTTGCCGAGGTCACTCCAGGTGAGGCCATCGAGATCGCCGAAGTCGAGCTCCCGCAAGCGGGCATCGATCCTCGGCCCGCCGAAGATGATCTCGGCAGTTTCGACTGCCCGGAGCAGGTCCGACGACCAGACGGCATCGAATGAGCGACCGCCAAGCCGCAACCGCAGCTGTTCGGCCTGCTCACGACCACGGTCGCTCAGTTCGATGTCTGAGATGCCCTGAAGGCGACGCTCGGTGTTCCACCGGGTCTCGCCGTGCCGCACCAGCCACACGCGAACCATGCGGCCAACCTTATAGCGGTGGATCCGTGCGAGGACCCCGCTGCGCCGGGCGGGTGACCCGAGCGCGGCTTGTGTGGCCCACCCACGGAACCCCTACTTCCTAGGTGGCTATAAAGACCGCTAAGCGCCATTGGCGCAGTGCCGCCCTGCGAAACCGTGATCGAGGTGGGCACCCCTAATCTCCCCCAAGCATGCGGGTTCGTGTCCTACTTACTGTCTCGATCACTGTCGCACTCCTCGGGGTAGCCGAGGTGACGCTCCATTTGTCCGGCGAACGTCTCGGCCAGCCGCAATTTTGGTACGCACCGGACGCTCAGCAGCTGATCGAGGATATGGTGCGGTTGGAGACCGCCGGGATCGTCAGCGACGTCGTGTTTGCAGGCTCCTCGATGGTGCAATTCGGTATCCGGTCGTCGATCGTCGAGGATCGATTGGGATCAGTCGAGGCGGCCCACAACGCCGGCATTCCCAAGGGGTACACGACCGTGACTCGGCGCTGGCTGTTGGAGGAGGTCGTGCCCAGGCTCCAACCCGATCGCGTCGTATGGGGCTTGTCGAGCCTGGACTTCAACGGAGGCCGCCCGACACCGGCGATCATCGAATACGAGGCGGCCCGGGCCGGCGCCCTCGGGTTCTTCGGATGGGTGGATCGAGGACTGTGGTCGGTGTCCATGGTTGCCCGCTACCGCGACATTTTGCGAGAGCCGGGCTTTCTCTTCGATCTGCTCGACGACCAGTCCACCAGTAGACCCGAACTCGATGTCGACGACCTCATGGAGCCGGTCGATTGGCCTGCCGTGGCTCAGACGCCACGGACCTTTGCCGACCTCAGATCGAGCCTCCTCGCCGATTTCCATGTCGGCGACCGTCATGCAGCCGACTTCAGGGCGACCATCGAGGCGTTGCTGGCAGACGGGATCGAGGTAGTCGTCGCACTTCTCCCGGTCTCGGCGCCCTATGTGGAAGCACATCCAGATGGAGTCGGTGGATACAGGCTGTTCACCGATTGGCTCCGTGACGAGGTCGCCTCGCTCGGGATTCCCCTGTTCGATTACAGCAGAGCAATCCCAGAGGAGGAGTTTCTCGACTACAACCATGTTGGTCCCGACGGAGCGGCTCTCCTGACGGAGATGCTGGCTTCGGACCTCGAATCGCTCGGTTGGTGACCGGTGGTCTTCAACTCCTTCGAGTTCTTTGTCTTCCTCGCCCTGACCCTCGGTGTCTACTGGCTGGTCAGGCACCGGGCCCAGAACGTGCTGCTGCTGGTGGCGTCCTATGTGTTCTATGGCTGGTGGGACTACCGGTTCCTCTCGCTGATCTGGATTTCGACCATCGCCGACTTCTTGATCGCGCAACGACTCGCTGCCACATCCGTCGAATCACATCGCAAGCGCTGGCTCTTCGGTTCGCTGGCCGTCAACCTGGGGATTCTCGGGTTCTTCAAGTACTTCGACTTTTTCGTCGATTCTGCGGCAGATCTCCTGGAGACGATCGGCCTATCGGCGAATGCGCCGACGCTCTCGATCGTCCTCCCGATCGGCATCAGCTTCTACACCTTCCAGACGATCAGCTATACCTTCGACGTTTTCAGGCGTCGGATCGAGCCCGAGCGAGACATCGTGACGTTTGGGGTCTACGTCGCGTTCTTCCCTCAACTGGTGGCTGGTCCGATCGAGCGGGCTCAGCATCTGTTGCCTCAGATCCAGGCCGAGCGCCTTCGACCGGCGCTGATAGACCTGTGGAGCGGCTCCTGGCTGATCCTCACCGGATTGTTCAAGAAGGTGGTGCTGGCCGACGGCATAGCGGCGGTTGTGCAGACCCGGTTCGATTCGCCGGGTCAGCACGGCGCTCTCTCGCTTCTGATCGGTGTCTACGCGTTCTCGATCCAGATCTACGGAGATTTCTCGGGTTACTCCTCGATCGCCCGCGGGGTTGCTCGTCTGTTCGGGATCGAATTGATGAGAAATTTCGAGCAGCCCTACTTATCGACCAGCATCTCGCAGTTCTGGCGCACCTGGCACATCTCGTTGTCTACCTGGCTTTGGGACTACCTGTATGTCCCGCTTGGCGGCAGTCGCAGAGGTCGTCGCCGAACCTTTATCAACCTCGCCTTGGTGATGCTGATCGGGGGCCTGTGGCACGGAGCAGCCTGGACGTTCGTCGTGTGGGGCGGTTTGCACGGGTTCTATCTGATCGTTCACCGTGCCCGCGGCTCTTATGAGGCTCGAGGGAGGCCTCCCGCACCACGAATGGCCGACATGTGGCGGGTCGTGGGCACGTTTCACATCGTGGGGTTTGCCTGGATCTTCTTTCGGGCGTCGAGCCTCGACGCTGCCTTTGAGTACATCGGGGGCTTTTCCCGGCTCACCAGCACCGCCGCCGGCGACGGTGGATCGGTCGTTACCCAGACGATTGGTGTTGTGGCAGTGGTTGCGGCTGCGTTCGCACTCGACTGGGTAGATCGCAACCGAGAGACCTATCAACCCCTGCTGTGGAGTCCGCTTCCCCTGGGGGTCGCGGCGGCCTCGATGATCATGGCTCTGCTCGTGTTCAGCGGCGGCACGCTGGTGCCGTTCATCTACTTCCAGTTCTGAGTTGGCAGGTCGGTGCCGGAGAGGTTGTTTTGCCGGATCGGCCGGCGGTCCGTTCAGTAGTTCTGGGGGACGATGTTTTGGTCGCCGATCGGTGAACGAATGTATCCGGTGCGCTGATCGGGTCGTGGGGGGAGGTCGATCGCGGGTCGGCCGACATCCTCGTAGGGGATCTGTGAGAGCAGGTGTGCGATGCAGTTGAGGCGCGCCCGCCGCTTGTCGTCTGCGGGCACCACCCACCACGGCGCCTGCTTGAGGTCGGTGTGAGCAAACATCTCGTCCTTGGCTCTGGAGTATTCCTGCCAGAGGAGGCGGGATTCGAGATCCATGTCGCTCAACTTCCAACGGCGCTTTGGATCCTGCATGCGGGCTTGGAATCGACGTTCCTGTTCGTCATCGCTGACCGAGAACCAGTACTTGAGGAGGATGATGCCGCTCCGCACCAGCATCCGTTCGAACTCGGGGCAGGAGCGGAGGAATTCTGTGTATTCCTCGTCGGTGCAGAAACCCATCACTCTCTCGACGCCGGCGCGGTTGTACCAACTCCGGTCGAACAGGACCATTTCTCCGTCTCCGGGAAGGCGCTCGACGTACCGCTGGAAGTACCACTGGGTCTTTTGGCGTTCGGTTTGTGTCCCCAGGGCTTCGACCCGGCAGATCCGGGGATTGAGCCGTTCGGTGATCCGCTTGATGGCCCCACCTTTGCCGGCCGCATCGCGCCCTTCGAAGATCATGACGACCTTGAGGCCCTCCTCCCGAATCCAGGACTGCAGCTTGGCGAGCTCTATCTGGAGGTGGGTCAGTTGTTCCTCGTACCAGATGCGGCGGATCTTGCCGTTCTGCTTGAGGTGGGCGTCTCCGAGCCGGTCCCCCACTGCGTGGTCGGCGAGGTCCACGGATTCGATGCTCGTCCTGTCGGATTCGATGGGTTCAGTCATTTCTCAAAGGCTACTCCGGGGTGGCGGACAATCTCGGTGAGTCCGCGCCGAGCCTGCTGAGAGGGTGCGACGCCAGGCGAGACGTGACCATGGGCCGTGTGACAGTCATCTGACGCGAGAACGCTCACCGAAGGAGCATGCTCGCCTCCGTGTCTGACGACCGGAGGAGAAGGAGCCGGAGCGGGCCGTTATGCAGTGCTTCACCTACCGCGCTGTGATATCCGAGCGCGGATCGATTCGTGCGGCGACCCTCACTCTTCCGACGATTTTCCGACCAAGCTGAGGGTTTCCGAGTCGAGTAGCGGTCGGTTGCCGAATCGGTGCGCTGCCGTTGGGTTGTCGTCACTGCTGCTGAGCAGTGGTCGCCGAATCCTTGCACCTGCGGTGTTTGATCCACGGTGGCGGGAACCAACTCGATTCGTTAGGCCAAGAGACCGGGACCGGTGTGAGAGCCTCGGGAGCGCGGTACGTTCGTTTGTCTGCTGCTCCCTTCGAGACTGCCGGAGTGACCGGCGCCCGGGTCGGTAACTGTTACGGCCGCCGGGGAAGCGTATCTGGCGGTGGTGGGTCTGTAGCCTCGCTGAGCATGTGGTCGGTGATGGTGCTCGGTTCCGCCCAGGACGGAGCTCTACCCCAATTCGGCGCTCGCACTGCGCTCGACGAGGCGGCGCGCTCGGGTGCGATTGGGCGGCGCTTCTCGTCATGCCTTGCAATCGTGGCAGACGATGGGCGGGTCCTGCTGCTCGACGTCGGACTCGACCTCAAGGCCCATGAGGAGGTGCTGGCCACCAACCAGGCGGTGCGCCGGCGGGTTGTCCCAGTACCGATGGACGGCGTGGTGCTCACCCACGCCCACGTAGGTCACTACGCCGGTCTGCTACATCTCGGGCGAGAGGCCCTTGCCGCAGAGGCGATGCCGTGCTGGGTCACTACGAAGATGGCTCGGTTCCTCGAGTCTGAGGCGCCGTGGAGGTTCGTCGTTGAGCAGGGCCACCTGGAGTTGCGGGCACATGAGCCGCCAGCGACCTTCGAACCGTGGACCGATCTGAGCGTGTCTCTGATTCCGGTTCCGCATCGCCACGAGGCCAGCGACACGGTTGCCATCTCGGTCAACGGATCGGTGCTCTACCTCCCGGACATAGATGCCTGGGACGAATGGCCCGAAGCAGAAGACGTGATCGGAGCCCATTCGACCGCATTTCTCGATGCCACCTTCTGGTCCGATGCTGAGTTGCCGCATCGTGACATGGCAAACATCAAGCACCCGTTTGTCCCGGACACCTTGGAGAGATTCGCTCATCTGGCGTCGACGCGGCGTCTGGTGCTTACCCACCTCAACCACACCAATCCGGTGTGCGATCCCGCATCTGACGAACATGCGGACGTGCTCAGAGCAGGGTTCGAGGTGGCGACCGAAGGCCTCACCATCGCCCTGTGACGACCGGGACGAGCGTCGGACCCCGGTGTACGATTCCGGTTCGTGATCTCCACCAGGGAGGACTAGTGATCGATACGATCCCCGCCAGACTGTTCGATCAGGCCGAGCGCCGGCCCGGGAGTCCCGCCTATTACGAGAAGATCGGCGGGGAGTGGGTTTCGACATCCTGGGGGGAGTACGCGGATCAGGTGCGTCGCGCCGGAAAGAGCCTGGTCGCTCTCGGGTTTGCCCCGGGCCAGCATGTGGCGATTCTCGGCTTCAATCGGCCCGAGTGGGTCATCCTCGATGTGGCGTGCATGGCGGTCGGCGGGGCTCCGGCCGGAATCTACGCCACCAACTCGCCTGAAGAGGTGCAGTACATAATTCATCACTCCGAGGCCCCGATCATCTTGGTGGAGGACAAGGCCCAGCTGGAAAAGGTGACGGCGGTCCGAGCCGAGCTGCCTCATCTCGAGTACATCGTGACCATGCGTGGCACCCCCAGGGTCGACGATCCGATGGTGCTGAGATGGGAGGAGTTCTTGAGTAGAGGTGACGCCCTCGATGACTCCGACTTCGTCGCACGCCTCGAGGCGCTGGAGCCAGATGGATTGGCCACCCTCATTTACACGTCGGGGACCACCGGCCCACCCAAGGGAGTGATGCTGACCCATCACAACCTCACTTGGACTGCCGATGCAACTCACGGTGTTGCCCCGCTCCACTCAGACGATCGACTTGTTTCCTACCTTCCGCTCAGTCACATCGCGGAGCAGATGTTTACGATTCACATCGCGATCTCGACCGGTTACCGGGTCTACTTCGCCGAGTCGATCGCTGCATTGGCGGACAACATCAAGGAGGTCCGTCCCACCCTCTTCTTTGCGGTTCCCCGGGTGTGGGAGAAGTTCCACGATGGTGTCGTTGCCAAGCTTGGCGAGGCGTCCGGAATCAAGGCGAAGCTTGCCGCCTGGGCGCAGGATGTCGGGCGTAAGGCGATGCATATCAGGAATCGTGGGGGCGAGCCATCCGGACTCCTTGGCTTCCAGTACAAGATTGCCTCAAAGCTGGTGCATCACAAGGTGCTGGAGGCCCTCGGCTTCGACCAGTGCCGCTTCGCCGTCACCGCTGCGGCACCGATTTCGGCCGAGGTACTGGAGTTCTTTGCCGGATTCGACCTCCCGATCATCGAGGTCTACGGACAATCCGAGGGCACCGGTCCCACCACCGCCAACAAACCGCGTAATACCAAAATCGGGTCGGTGGGCCTCGCCTACCCCGGAGCAGAGGTGCGCCTCGCCGATGACTCCGAGATCCTGTTGAAGGGTGGCAATGTCTTTGCCGGGTATTACAAGGACCAGGAGGCGACGGACGAAGCTCTCATCGATGGTTGGCTCTATTCCGGCGACTTGGGTTCCTTCGACGATGACGGCTTCTTGACCATCACCGGGCGCAAGAAGGACATCATCATCACGGCCGGGGGAAAGAACGTCGCTCCGAAGAACCTGGAGGCGGGAATGAAGGACAGCCCGCTCGTCTCAGAGGCAGTGGTCATAGGCGATCGCCGCAAGTATCTGACAGCCCTGGTCACTCTCAACCCTGAGACGTCCGACGCCTTTGCGGTGCAGCATGGGATCACGGAACCCCTCTATCAGTCCGAGAGGATCCGCCAGGAGCTACAAGCCACGGTCGACCGGATGAACCAGCGGTTCGCTCGTGTCGAGCAGATCAAGAAATTCGTGATCCTGCCGCGGGAGTTGACGATCGAAGACGGCGAACTGACGGGGACACTCAAGGTAAAGCGCAATGTCGTCCACCAGCATTTCGCCGACGAGATAGAGGCGATGTATTCCGAAGATGATTCCTGACTCTCAGTGACCAGAATCGCCGTCCTTACCTCGGGTGGCGACGCACCCGGTATGAACGCGGCGATTCGGGCTGTCGTCAAGGTCGGCGCCGGAGGCGGGGTGGAGGTCTTTGGAGTTGAGGACGGTTTCGACGGCCTCATCGAGAGTCGCATCAGGCCCCTGACTCAGTCGTTGGGCGGCCGGCTCACACCGGAGAGGGCGGTCGATCTGGCGTTGGGTGAAGGGGGAACCCTCCTCGGTTCATCGCGATCGGCCGCGTTCATGAGCGAGGAGGGAAGGGACCGGGCTGCTCGAGTTCTGGCCGACTTCGACGGACTGGTCGTCATCGGCGGCAACGGGTCACTTGCGGGCGCCCACGCCCTGGCGACCGAGCACGAGATGGTCGCTTGGCGTACTCCGGTGGACGGAGGAGTAGAAACGTTGGATTCTCGGGTGCACCGGTTCCCGTTGGCGCGAGTCAGCGAGGAGACTGCTGCACTGACCGACGGCTCCAGTCCGGTGATGCAACGCCGGATGAAGATGATGGAAGCGGTCGAAGGCGTGCTTGCTCTGTGATGCTCGGATGGCTCCATCTTCGGACGGTCGGTGATCTGGGAACTGTCGCGCCGCTCGGAACACGGTGGACGTGGGAACCCGCCGTAGGGGTGGGACGTTGAACGGCTCATGAAGCCCCGGGTTGCCGCAATAGGCGTCCTCAGCTTTCTTCTTCTGGCCGCGGCGTGCACCGGCGAGTCTCCTGCCGACTCGGAGACCAGCATTGTTCTCCAATCCGATGGACCGGTCGTGCGGCAGGATGATGCGAATGTGGTGGAACCCGAGACGGTGGAACCCCGATCGTTTGCGGGGACCGATCCGGCTCCGGAGTTTCCGGAGGGCCTCGATTGGCTCAATGTCGCACGACCGATCGAGCTGGCCGACCTGAGGGGAAAGGTCGTCTTGCTCGACTTCTGGACTTACGGGTGCATCAACTGCATCCACATCATTCCCGATCTGAAGCGCCTCGAGCTGCAGTACCCGGACGAGTTGGTGATCATCGGAGTTCACAGCGCCAAGTTCTCCAATGAGGGCGAAACCGACAACATCCGGAGCATCGTCGCCCGATACGACATCGAACATCCCGTGGTGAACGACAAGGACTTCCTCGTCTGGCAGCTGTGGGGAACCCGCGCCTGGCCCACCTTGGTGTTGATCGACCCCGACGGCAACATCGTCGGTGGGCATTCAGGCGAAGGCATCTACGGCATCTTTCAGCCGGTGATCGACTCGATAGTCGAGGAATTCGACTCGGCGGGCCGACTCGACCGCACCCCGTTGCGACTGGTGCTGGAAAAGGACGCCATCCCTGATTCGGTTCTTTCGTTCCCGGGCAAGGTGCTGGCGGATGAGTCGGGTGGACGGCTCTTCGTCGCCGACACCAATCACCATCGGATCCTGGTGACGGACCTGGCCACCGGTGAGGTGCTCGACGTCGTCGGTTCGGGCGCACCTGGCTACGCCGACGGGGCATTCGAACTGTCTCAATTCGATCAACCGCAAGGCATGGCCTTGTCGTCAGACGGCCGGATCCTTTATGTGGCCGACACCGGCAGCCACTCGATCCGGTCGCTCGATCTCGTCAACCGCGATGTCTCTACCTTGTTGGGCACCGGCGATCAAGCATTGAGTTATCCGCCACTTCCCGGGCTCGGGCCAGATTTGGCCATATCGTCCCCGTGGGATGTCGTCCTCGACGGGACAACCCTGTACATCGCCATGGCAGGCTCGCATCAGATCTGGAGTCTGAACCTGGAGAACTCCGCGGCGAGGTGGTATGTGGGCACCGGCCGGGAGAGCACGGTCAACGGGCTGCGGCTCGAAGCCGAGTTGGCTCAACCGAGTGCGCTCGTGGTTCTTCGGAACGGCTCCATCGCTTTCGCCGACTCCGAGTCATCGTCGATCCGATACGCCGAATCGGGCGACGGGGGAGTGACGGGAGTTCTGGCCGGCACCGACGTCGATCTGTTCGACTTCGGCGACGTCGACGGTGCCGGCACCGCGGCGCGCCTCCAGCATCCACTTGGGATCGAGTACGCCGAGGGAGCGCTGTGGGTCGCCGACACCTACAACTCCAAGATCAAGCGACTCGACCCCGAGACCGGCGTGATCGAATCATGGTCCGGAGGTGATCAGGGTTGGGCCGATGGTTCGGGATCGGGGGCGAGCTTCTCCGAGCCCGGAGGTCTCTCATACGCGGGTGGCCTGCTCTACGTGGCCGACACCAACAACCACGCCATTCGCATCATCGACCTGTCGACGGGAGACGTAACCACCAGGATCCTCTACGGCATCGAACACTTCCCGTCGGTGATCGATGACGGCATCGGAGTGGTCCATTTCGGCGATCTGACGGTCGCTCCGGGCGCAGGCGCCATCGTGCTGGACGTCAAGCTTCCTCCGGGATACAAGATCAACGATGTGGCGCCATTCTCCATGAGCTGGGACACCGTGGGTGTCGCCCTCGATGAGGGGAATCGATCGATCGTGTCACCCCAGTTCCCGTTGACGCTGGTGGCCAATCTGGCGGCTGGTTCGGTGGCTGCCGATCTCACGATCTACTACTGCACCACCGATGCCGAGGCTCTCTGCTTCATAGAGCGGGTGCGTTTGGAGGCCAACATCATTGTCGAGGCGGGAGCTTCTTCGACGATAGAACTCCAGCACGCCATCGCCGACCCGGGTCTCTAGCGGCCGGCGGTAGCATCGCTCGTCCCCTACGAGATGAGCGCCAATGTCAGTATCCGAGTTCTACAGAATCCTCCACCTTCTCTCCGCCATGGTCTGGGTGGGCGGTTCTGTGATGACGCAGGTGTTCGGCGCCCGGATCGGGAGGTCGGGAGACCAGGCACAGACGCTGGTATTTGCCAGGGGCGCCGCGGCAGCGACCCGGGTTCTGAGCATTGCCGGCCTGTCGACTGCGGTGTGGGGGATCCTGCTGGTGGTCGAGGTCGATTTCTTCGAGTTCGACCAGGCTTGGATCGTGCTGGGGTTTGGTGGTGTCCTGGTGGGGGCGTTGCTCGGCGCGATGTTCTTTGGTCCGCAGATTCGGAAATTGATCGAACAGCTCGAGTCGGGCGACGATTCTGCAAACGAGACGATCAAGAGGATCGTCCTTGTCAGTGCCCTCGAACTGGTGGTGTTGGTCGTCGTGGTGTGGGCCATGGTGGTAAAGCCCGGGCTCTAGGGCTCCACACCATCATCCACCTCCGGCATCTTGCCGAGCAGACGGGCGACGGTCTCGGTCGACTCACACCTGGTAGACCTCAGGGATGGTTCTCGATGCCTACCTACCGGCCTACGACCGCAGAGAGGTACATCGGCGCCGATGTACCGATGCACCCTCCGCCCTGGGTGCGGTACGAGAAGTCACCCCAGGGGAGATCCGTGGATTTGGTGTGTTGATGGGTGTCCGGTTGCTGGCGGCATCTGCCGGAGTCGGTGGTCATTCCGATTCGGTCTGGGAGATTGGTCTCCGAACGGGCTTTCGGGTCTTCGATGAGTCGAGCGGCGTGCTCATCGGCGGGGCAATCGGACAGTTTTGGAGATTGCGTGGTGGTACCTGGGCAACGTTCGAGGGAGTCGACGGCTTCCGGGCTTTCGACCGACCCGGTTTCGTCAAGACCGTCATCGGATTTTGGGTAGACGGGGATGATCTGGTCACCGAGACTCGGGTTGTTGGAACCGATCCACTCTCGGCGAGGCGGATGGCACGCTACTGGCTGCTGATCCGGCCCGGCAGCGGATTCATCCGCCGAGGGTGGCTGAGGGCCGCCAACAAGAGGAGTAAGGCTTGAGCAGGTTGGGTGCCGGCGACCTGGCGGTCGATTTCGACTCGATCGTGTTCGATCTGTTCCACACACTGGTCGATCCGCAGCAACATGCGCCGGTGGGTTTCCGCCGTCTCGAGGCGGTGGCCGCAATCCTGAACCTGCCGATCGTTGAGATCGAGTTGTGGTGGCAACAGCGGGTCGAAGAGTTGGTGATCACGCCCATCTCGCCCATTGACGCTCTGGTGGAATTCGCCACCAGTCGCCGGATCGTGATGTCGCCGGCCGCCATTGCCGAACTCGATCGCGCCATGGGCGCCGCGCAGGATGCGGCACTGGCGCAACCTGTCCAAGGCGTGGTGGCGGCTTTCGGGAAGCTGGCTGATCAGGGTGTCGGACGGATCGTGCTCAGCAACGCGGTGGTCAGAGATGTTCGTGCATTCGGTGAATCTCCGCTTGCGGCGGTGGTCGACGACGCCTGCATGTCTTGTTTCACCGGCCTGGTGAAGCCGGACGCTGCGGCGTACATAGGGGCTCTTGAACGTGGCGGTGCAAGTGCCGGTCGGTCGCTGTTCGTCGGCGACGGGGGAAGTGATGAGTTCCTCGGAGCCAGGGAGGTCGGCTTCGCCGGTGTCATCGCCGTCACCGGGCCGGTGAGTCGGGGGGGTTGGCGGTCGACCGCCGAGCAGCAGCGAATCGTGGCTGATGCCGATCTGGCGATTGTCGATGTACCCGAGTTGCTGGGGCTCATCGATTCCTAGACCGCCTCGCGGGACTCCAATGGGTCTTCCATGTCGTCGAACAGCGTTGGCCGGGCCGACCCCAGATTGACGATCATGTGGCTCGGCGGGAAAGGGCCGTCGTCGGCCAGCAGGTCGTCGATCGTCACCGCCCGCGCCAGGTCGTGGTTGCAGTGACCGACCTCGCAGTTGGTGTACGGGTCCTTGATCGGAAGGTCCATCTCCCCTAGATCGGCAGCAGGGGAGGCTTACTTGACTAGTCACCTCCGACGTCAGTCCCACCCCAGCTCCCGTAGGCGGTCGTCATCGATACCGAGGTGATGGGCGATCTCGTGGAGAACGGTGGTCCGAACTTCTCCTCGAAGTTCGTCATCGGGTAGGCGGAGCGCCAGGTGCGGCCCCATGAAGACGACAATCCGATCGGGCAGAAAACCCGAGTAGTCGATGCCGCGTTCCAGCAGCGAGACGCCCTCGTAGATTCCCAGGAGCCCCGAACGATCCGGATCTTGATCGCGGCTGGGCCAATCTTCGACGGTGACCCGCAGATTGTCGATCTTGTCTACCACCCACTCGGGGAGTGTTTCCAGGACGTCATCGACCATCTGCTCGAAGAGATCTCGTTGCATGGATCGCAGGATACGGCCACTACAGTTCCGGCTTCCAGGGCGCTTAGCTCAGCGGAAGAGCGCTGCCTTCACACGGCAGAGGTGCCGGGTTCGACACCCGGAGCGCCCACGACTGGAATCCCTTGCAGCATAAGGGATTCCGGCTATTGCTGTGGGAAGTCGATGACCCGCCCTTGGCCAGAAGTAGGCAGAGAGTAGGCAGCAGGTGTGTCGGGGGGTGCGTCGAGGGAGTCGGCGATGTCGCGGTCGAGGCCTTCGAAGAGGTGGCCGTAGACGTCGAGCACGGTTCGGACCGAGGTGTGGCCGAGCCGTGACGCGATGACCGAGGGGTGGGCTCCTTGTTCGATGAGGAGTGCCACATGCGTGTGGCGCATGTCGTGAAAGCGACAGGGCTCGCCGACGGAGGATTGAACCGCTGGTTTCCAGAAGCGGGTGCGGAAGCTGGCGCGACGCAGCGGCCCGCCGGCCGGTGCGGTGAAGATCAGGTTGTCGTCTCCTGGGTTGGTGGCGATGTGCTCGGCGAGGACGTCGACGAGCCAGGCGGGGATAGACACCATGCGGCGGGACGCCCGGGTCTTTGTCTCTCCGAAGGCGAGTTTTCCGCCCACCTCGGTGAGGTTGCGTTCGATACGGATGGTTCGCTTGAGCGGTTGATAGTGCTCGACGCCGAGGCCGGCGAGTTCTCCGAACCGGGCTCCGCTGTACGCCGCGGTGAGTGCCAAAGCTCGAAAACGCGGATGAATCACATCCGCCAGGTGCTCGATCTCGGTGGGGGAGAGGAAGCGTTTCTCGCTCTGTTCGATCTTGGGCAGCTTGACGCCTTGGCAGGGCGTGCGGGCGATGAGGCGCGAGTCGACGCCGGTGGTGAAGATCCGGGCGAGGATCTCGTAGGCCTTGCGGATCGTCGCCGGCGCATAGCCAGCGGTGTTGAGCTTGGCGACCCATTGTTGGACCGCGACGGGTTGGACCTGGACCAGCGTGTGGTCTCCGAAGGTGGGGAGGATGAAGCTGCGTAGATACGAGTCGTCCCGAGCGATCGTGGACGGGCGGCGGTTGAGTCTGCTGGCTTCGACCTGGTAGGCCCAGTCGGCGACGGTGATCCTGCCGAGTAGAGGGTCGGTCCAATCACCGCGGACCATGTCGGTCTCGACGGTCGCGGCGAACAGGTTGGCGTCGGCTCTGCGGGCGAAGGTCTTGTATCGCTGGTGGCGATTGGGACCTCGATAGCCCACCCGCCAGGCGTGCCCCTTCTCTCTGCCTACCTTTTCAACCCACGCCATCGTGCACCTCCTCGAGTCAATGAGCCGCAGGACTCTGTCACGATTATGCCGCTCAGTTGTGACGCGTCTGCGCTATGCGGTCTTCGATCCAGCGTTCGACGTCGCTCCATCGAAAGCGTAGATGCCTGCCGACCCGGAATCCCGGTGGTCCCTGGCGTCGGTATCGCCACGCGTAGACGGTGGCCACCGGTACATCGAGATAGTCGGCGAGGTCCTCCACGGTGAGCAGCCGATCGAGAGACTCCATGGCCTGATCTTGTAGCCGGACCCTTTCACCGCGATGTCAGATCGATGTCCGCGGGCCATGTCAGCGCGGCTCCTTAGGCGCGCGAGCGGCCATCAGTGGCGTTTTTCGAAGGCGCAGTGTTATGTCGTGAAAAGCGTTGCAGTTCAAGGGTTCTGAGGATTTGGTCAGCCGTTTGACAGGGTGTTTGACACTCGGTTGAAAGGGTTTCTGATACTCGTCTGAAAGGGTCGCGCTGTCTCGTTGGCGGAGATGGATTGTTTTCGCGACTGCTGGAGCCCCGGTGTCGGCAATGGGCAAGCCTTCGTTCGGCTGAGTCGTCGAGGATGGCGTCGGGGAATGGCACGATCGCCAGTCTCTGAAGCTGGCATCCCGGACACGTGTGCTACCCAAAGGCCACAATCAAACGTCCTTAATACCGCGATCTCCGAACAGGTCAGACCCGGCACAACCACGATCCAAGAACACCAGGAGCTCGTCGACCGAGACGTCCCCACCAGGATCCACCGCCTCCAAGGCCACCGCCCTTCACCGGAGGCGGCAACGGCTACACCTGGGCCCACACCGAAGGGCTCATCACCCACGCCATCGTCGCCGTCGACAACGCCGCCCACCGCCTCACCCAACTAGCTCTCCAAACCGACGACCCCGCCCTGGCGGTCTGGGCTTCCCGCAAAGGCCTCACCGCCACCGCAGTCTGTGAAGAGTGCTACCGCAACCTCATGCGTGCCGCCATCGCCCAAAACGACCACACCGCCCTCGAAGCCACCTTCAATGAGCTCATTGCCGTCACCGACACCGACCAAGGCCCCGACGCCACCAGCCTCCTCGACCCCGAAACCATCCAGCTCTACCAACAACACAGCCGAAACCACCGCCGCCACGCCAGCTGACCAAAACACCGAACATCGCCCCGCGCATCGTCCGTCGTTTCCGCCTAGAACCGACCCACCTTCTGACTGAACTTCAACATATCGACGCCGACTTGGGAACATGCCAGCTGCGGTTCTTGGCTGTTCTCTTGCCGGATTACGCCGGCCGCCAGACCTGACGGCACCGTCGCGGTCAACGGCACGGCCTAGTGTTCGATAACTCCCTTTACCGGACACAAGCGCGGTGTGATGCTGGCGAACACACCAGGCCGAGCAGCCTGTTTCTGATGAGGTAACGCTGGGGGGATGCGACGG
>JACZWZ010000156.1 GCA_022571885.1 Acidobacteriota bacterium | reverse complement strand
CAACCCGATGTCGTTCGGTGGTCCGGTTCTCGGTGTCTTTGCGGTGTCCGAAGCCCTGATGCGAAAGATTCCGGGAAGGCTTGTAGGCAAGACCGTCGACACCTCCGGCCGACCCGCATACACCCTCACCTTACGGGCGCGCGAGCAAGACATCCGCCGCGAAAAGGCCTCGTCCAACATCTGCACCAACCAGTCGCTCAACGCCATCGCGGCGACGATCCACCTGGCATGGCTCGGCCCAGCCGGGCTGGCCGATGTCGGCAATCAGTCGGTCCAGAAGGCGCACTACCTCGCCAAGCGTCTCCAGCAGCTGCCGGGGGTCAAGATGGCGACCCCGGAAGGGTCATTTGCCAGAGAATTTGCCATCCTGACCCCCTCCGATCCTCATCGAGTCGTCGAGCAGATGGCCGCACGGGGATATTTGGCCGGAATCCCACTGTCGGATGACTACCCGGAGTTCGGCGGAGGATTGCTCATCGCGGTGACCGAGCGTCGCTCGGTCACCGAACTCGATGGCTACGTCATCGCGCTCGAGGAGGTCCTGGCAGATGACTGATGCCGGCGGCCGCGCCAGTTCGATCCCCCTCATCGGAGGGGGAGAGGAGCCGACTCTCGATAGATTCTCAACCGAGGGAAGGCGGGCCTCGGGATTCCCGCCGCTCGACGTGCCGGCGAGTGACATCGTCCTCCCTGAGGCCGCCGACCGCCCTCCTGCGCTCCCCGAGGTCTCGGAAAGGGATCTCGTGGCCCACGTCAACCGATTGGCCCACAGAAACTTCGCGGTCGATCTGGGCGCCTACCCGCTCGGATCATGCACCATGAAGTACAACCCGAAGATCTGCGACTGGGCCGCCGAGCACCCCGCCTTTCGCGACCTTCATCCGGCGGCTCCGGCGACGCTCACGCAGGGTTCGTTGGAGGTCCTGCTCGAGATCGAAACGATTCTGTGCGAACTCACCGGAATGGCTCGAGCCACCTTTCAGCCGGCAGCCGGGGCCGCCGGCGAGACGACCGGGCTGCTCATCATGAGGGCGTATCACAAGTCCCGAGGGCGGTCACCCGAAATGGTGGTGATCCCCGACTCGGCACACGGCACCAACCCGGCCTCGGTTTCGCTGGCCGGCTACCAAGTCCTCCAGATCCCGAGTGATCGGCGCGGACTGGTCGATGTCGAGGCACTGCGGGTTGCGGTCGACGACAACGTCGCCGGTTTCATGCTCACCAATCCGAACACCCTCGGCCTGTTTGAAGAGGACATCGTCGAGATGGCGAAGATCATCCACGACGTGGACGGTCTGGTCTATTACGACGGAGCAAACCTCAACGCGATTCTCGGCATCGCACGACCCGGCGACATGGGGTTCGACATCGTGCACTCGAACCTACACAAGACTTTCGCCACCCCACACGGTGGGGGCGGACCGGGTGCCGGCCCGGTGGCAGTCCTCGAGCACTTGGCCCGGTTCCTCCCGGGACCCGTTCCCGAGCGAATCGGTGACGCCATCGAGTGGGTACAACCCGCCGACTCGATCGGTCGAGTACACGGCAACCACGGCAACTTCCTGGTGGTGCTACGGGCACTCACTTACATGCGGGCACTCGGTGGTGACGGCCTTCGACGGGTCGCCGAGCGCTCGGTGCTGAACGCCCGGTACCTCGCATCTCTCCTCAGCGACGATTACCAGATCCCGTTCCCGACGCCCTGCATGCACGAGTTCGTCGCATCGGCCGCCGCCCTGAAGCGAGCGACCGGGGTACGCGCCATGGACGTGGCCAAGGCCCTGCTCGACCATGGATTCCACGCTCCAACCATGTACTTCCCGCTGGTGGTGGAGGAGGCTCTTATGGTGGAGCCCACCGAGACAGAATCTCCGGAGACGATCGAGGCCCTGGCTGAGGCGTTCAACGACATTGCCGAATCGGCCCGCACCGACGCCGAGTATCTTCACGCCGCGCCTCATCACACGCCGATAACCCGTACCGACGAAGCCTTGGCGGCTCGCCACCCGGTGCTGACGTGGCACATGACGTCGACGCCTTGAGCACCGCACTCGGAATCGACGTCGGCGGATCCGGCATCAAGGGTGCAATCGTCGATCTGAACCTAGGCGAGCTCCACACCGACAGGATTCGCATCCAAACGCCACAGCCCTCCACCCCAGACGCGGTGGCGTCCACCATTGCCGAGGTCGCGGCTCAGACCGGGTGGACCGGCCCCACGCTCGGGTGCGCGCTGCCGGCTGTGGTAAAAGACGGGATCGTTCGGACCGCCGCCAACATCGACGCCGACTGGATCGACTTCGATGCCCAAAGCCTCATCGCATCGGCGGTCGGCGCGCCGGTGACCGTGCTCAACGACGCCGATGCGGCCGGCATGGCCGAAATGCGTTACGGGGCGGGACGCGGCGAGAAGGGCGTCGTGTTGCTCCTCACCTTCGGCACCGGCATCGGAAGTGCCGTCTTCTCGGGCGGGGTACTGGTGCCCAACACCGAACTCGGCCATCTGGAGGTCGACGGCGTCGATGCAGAGATGCGGGCTTCGGCCAGGGTGCAGGAAGAAGAGGGTCTCGATTATCCCGAATGGACCATTCGAGTCAATCGTTACCTGAACGCGGTGGAAGCGATCCTTTGGCCGGACCTGATCGTAATTGGTGGGGGAATCAGCAAGCAGCACGCCGAGTTCCTCCACCTGCTCGAGACTCGCGCCAGAATCGTCCCGGCAGCGCTCCGCAACCATGCCGGGATAATCGGAGCAGCTCTGGCCTGCAAGGAGGCGACATGACGGCCATCACCGGCACCAGGAGTGGGAGCGATGGAGTAGCCCTCGCCACCCGCCATTGGAACATCCCTTCTCCTCGGGCCGCGATCGTGCTGGTACACGGCGTGGCGGAGCACTTGGGTCGGTACGAGCACATCGGTGCCGCGCTGACAGACAGGGGTTTCGACGTTCGGGGCACCGATCTGCGCGGCTTCGGCAAGTCGGGAGGCAGGCGCGCCTACGTCGAGAACTTCTCCCAATATTCGACCGACCTCATCGATGACATCGCCGCCGCCGCCGAGCTCGGAGTTCCCGTCGTCCTGCTCGGCCACTCCATGGGAGGACTCATCGCCTCCCTCTACGCGGTGTCAAACCACCCTCAGCCCGACCTGCTGGTCTTGTCGGCACCGGCGATCGATGCGGCCCTGCCGAAGGCAAAGGTCGCCATGGCCCGAATCCTGGTGCGGATTCTTCCCGGGCTCACCGTGTCCAACGGTCTGGACGGGGAGCAGCTCAGCCGCGACCCGACCGTGGGGGAGCGCTACTTCGCCGACCCATTGGTCTTTCCCAAATCTACGATCCGGCTCGGGGTCGAACTGATAGAGGCGATGGAGCAAGCCCGCCTTTCGCTGCACGGCATCACGATCCCGACACTGGTGATACACGGTGGCGAAGACACCATCATCGATCCGAGTTTCTCAAAGCCGTATGCCGACCTTGCCGACTCGACTCGTGTCGTCTTCGATGGCTTCCGGCACGAATCCTTCAACGAGGACGGGGGGAACATGGCGGTGTCCACCATCTCCGATTGGATCGACGCTCGACTCTGAGAGGTGCCACTGGCCGCCTGCTTTAGCTACCCAACCCGGCGCAACCACCCGGTGAAAGGCCATTACGACATGCAAGACGCGTTGGCCTGACGGAGACGAAGACCAGGTACCCCCCACCAGCTCGCTTCGCTCGCTGACTCCCCCCAAAGGGGAGAGTGTTCAGAAGAGAACCGTCGGCCCTATCGCGCAACCCGACACCCTCTGGGGGGAGTCAATCGGCGAAGCCGATTGGTGGGGGGCCTGATCCGACGGCGCTAGTCGCTGATCCCGAGCCGCTGCGTCGCATCCCCGGCATACTGACGGGCGGCTTCATCGCCGTCGATGGCGAATGCCGCCAGCACATCGGCTGCCTCGACCACCAACAACTCGACATCGGATTGCTCCTTCTTGGTGAATCGGCGCAAGACGAAGGCTGCCGGATCCATCCGGCCGGGAGGACGGCCGACCCCGATCTTGAGACGCCAGAACTCGCGCGACCCAAGTGATTTGGCGACCGACGCAACGCCGTTGTGACCACCTGGACCGCGGTCGAATTGGAATCGGAGCCTGCCGAACGGAAGGTCGATGTCATCGTGGATGACGACCAGTTGGTCGAGTTCGATGCCGTAATAGTCGACGAGGCCGGCAACCGGACCCCCCGACTCGTTCATGTAGGTAGTGGGCAGGGCCAACGTGGCGGTGCTCTCCCCGACTCGGTTCTCGGCGATCTGGGCCCTGATTCGTTTCGGGGCACGTTTGAACTTGGTCTGCCCGGCAACGCGCCTGGCTACCTGTTCGCCGACGTTGTGGCGTGTCCCGTCGTATTCGGACCCCGGGTTGCGGAGCCCTACGAAGAGGAGTCGCTCGATGAGTCCTGTTCCTCTTCGGAGGTTGCTGCCTCTTCGGCCACGATCGGCTTGCCGTCCTCGTCGAGTTCGACCTCGATCGGCACGCCGTCCTCGTCCAGTTCGACGGGCACGATCGGCAAGCCTTCCTCGTCCAGTTCGACTTCGGGAGCCTCGACTTCGAGAATCCGAGGAATGATCACGTTGACGAGCGGTGCCTCCGAGTCCACGAGGTACTCGACGCCTTCGATCACCGGGAGATCCGCCGCCGAGAGGGTCATGCCTACTTCCAAGGCGGAAATGTCGAGTTGGATCGATGCCGGAATATCCGTCGGAAAGGCCGAAATCGGCACTGAGGTGCGGATCGTCTCGAGGATTCCACCCTCCTTGGCTCCTTCCGGCTCACCCATGTACTCGATCCCCACCTCAGCGGTGATCTTCTCGTCGAGAACGATCCTGATGAAGTCGAGGTGGATGATGTCGCCCCTCACCGGATGCCGTTGCAGTTCGCGAGCAACGGTGAGGTACTTGTCGCCCCCGACCTCGAGGTCGATGAGAGCGTTGGTGCCGGCCTCGGTATGCAACGCCGAATACAGCTCGCGGCGGTCCACCATCAGCGGGGTGCTGTCGAGTCCACGGCCGTAGAGAACGCCGGGGACGCTACCTGCGGCGCGCAGCCGACGACTGGGCCGGGTACCCGACTCTTGGCGGTGCTCAGCGCTCAGGCTCACCTGATCCATGGGGACTCCTCAAAGGAAAGAAGAAACAATCGTGCGGAACATGGATTATCGCACTGTTCGGCCGTGCTGAGCAAGACGAGAGAGGGTCTAGTAGACGGGGTGGTCCATTTTGCAATTACCCGTCGCGGCTTCGTGAACTAGCCGCTGGCTCTAGGAATCGAAGGTCCATAGCGGGGAAACGCCAGAAGTGAATGTCCCTGTGACGTTGGCCAGGTCTCCCGAGGCACCCGTGTAGGTGCCGCTCACTTCATGGCACACACGGGGCGTCGCCGTCGCGTGCGCAGCGACTGAGACTGTATCGAATTCGAGCGTGATCGAGCCCGAATCCCCGAAATCCAGCTCGCCGGTACCCCGAGACATCGCCACCCAGAGGAATTCCTCGTCGTACGTCTTGCCCAAGCATTCCACCACGACGCCTTGCACCCGCTCTTCGAAGACACTCATCGTGCCCTCTGCGAAGAATTGGTCATCGCGGAGTTGGAACCTGGTGTCCAAACGTACCCCTTCTTGGACTTCGGTTGTTTCGAGGATTGTAATTCCCATTGTCCACTCGGTCGGCAACCCGACTTCTGCAATGCTCACGGCGAACACCTGTTGATCCGTCGTCGTCGTCGAAGCTGGGACACCAGCAACGTCGCCGCCGACACCGTCGCCGGTAAGCAGACCGGTAAACAGGGTGGTGCCGATACCAACCAAAACGAATGCGGCCGCAGCTATCAGGATCCGTCGGTTCGACCACGATGGCTTCTCTGTGGACTTGATGGGTCGCTTCTTGGTTTCGTCTATCCTTTCCCTGCTTCGCTCGACGAGTTGGGCG
>JACZWZ010000155.1 GCA_022571885.1 Acidobacteriota bacterium | reverse complement strand
CGACCGTCTCTGCGCCGAGATCGATGCCAATCGGCACATCGATCCGGTCCAACGCCGCCTCACCGATCCCCGCGGCGACGAGTCGGTCCCGCACGGTCTTCCACCGCCGGGAACTTCCCATCACGCCCAAGTAGCGGAGCGGCGACTCGATGAGGTGGGTGACGGCATCGACATCTATATCGACATCGCGCGAAACGATCACAACCGAGGTCTCGGCGGTCATCTCGTATCCGGCCAGGGCATCCGCAACCGGTCCATTCAGGCGCACGTCGGCGTTGGGCATGTCATCCTCCGTGAGCCGTTCATCACGATCATCGACGATGACGGTCTGGTAACCGAGCCAATGGGCGAGGTCGACCACCGCTCGACCCACATGACCGGCGCCGACGACGAGAACGGTTGGTGGGGGCATGTACGGCTCCAGGTAGATCTGGACCTCACCGCCGCAGACACCGGGGTCGCCGTGGGCGGGATCGATCAACTCGTAGTTCAACAGCTTGGTGGTGCCGGTGTCCAATGCTGCCAGCGCCTCATCAATCACCCTCGACTCCATCGCCCCTCCGCCGACGGTGCCCACCAATCGGCCGTCTCCAAAGACCAGCATCTTGGTGCCGGAGTGACGTGGCACCGACCGTCTGGTGGCGACGATCGTTGCCAGCACCGCCGGGGTACCGGCGGCAACGGCTGCGGTCAACTCCCGCAGAACGCGATGGTCTTCGCCGGAAGCCACGCTCAGCTCGAGGTCTGAAGGGCTTGCCACACCCGTTCGGGCGTAAACGGGATGGCATTGATTCGGGCCCCGGTGGCATCTGCAATCGCGTTGCGAATCGCCGGAGCAACACCGTCCTTGGGAATCTCGGCGATCGCCTTGGCCCCGAACGGTCCGCTCTTTTCCATCGTCTGCACCAGATAGGTGTCGATCCGAGGCATTTCGTCGGCACGGTAGATCCAGTATGGGCCAAATCGGGGATTGACCATCCGACCCTCGTCGTCATACGCCATCTCTTCGCAATGGCCGTATCCGAGGGCCTGCACCATGCCGCCTTCCACCTGACCGCTGGCGGTGACCGGGTTGATCGCTACTCCGCAATCGACCGCCATCACCAACGCCTTGACGGTTACCTGGCCGGTCTCGATATCCACCTCGACCTCGGCGAACTGCGCCGCATAGGGGGGAGGTGACTCGGGCGAAACGTAGGAAGCAGTGCCCATTATCTGGTGCTGCTGCGCCTGATGCAGCGACGACAGTGCGATCTCGGCGAGGCCAACCGACCTGCCGTCTGTAGACCATGCCTGCCGATCACGCAGCTCGATCCCGCCGGTGCCCTCGTCGAGCAGCAGTGCAGCCCGCTCGACGATCTGGCTTCGGACCGCGTCGGCCGCCCGCTTGACAGCCATGCCGGAGATGTAGGTGGTGCTGGAGGCGTAGGCACCGGTGTCGAACGGCGTCATGTCGGTGTCTGCCGCATACACCAGGATGTCGTCGAGCGGAACTCCGAGCACCTCGGCTGCGATCTGACCGAGGATCGTGTCGGCTCCGGTGCCCAGGTCGGCGGCTCCGATCAGCAGGTTGAAAGAGCCGTCGTCGTTGATCTTGATGCTGGCCGACGCCATGTCGAGCCCGGGTATGGCGCTGCCGTGCATGCACATGGCAAAACCAAGGCCGCGCCGGATGTGAGGTCGATCGGCCGGTTGCTGCCATTCGGGGTCGAGGCGCCGCTGCCAGCCGATCGACCGCTCCCCCTGAGCAACGCACTCCTCGATGCCGCAGGACGTCACCACCGGGACAAAGCCGGAGTCGCTCTCGCCTTCGCCGAGTTCAGGAGCCACGTCGAGCGGATCGCCTTCTGTGGTCCAGTTCATCCGACGAAACTCGAGTGATTCGATCGACAGCGCCTTGGCAATGTCTTCCATGTGGGCTTCCAAGGCGAACAATGCCTGGGGCGCTCCATAGCCGCGATATGCCCCCGGTACCGGCAGGTTGGTGTAGACGACTTCGCAGTGATACCTCTTGTTGGGTGATTTGTACGAGCTGAGCCCGCGTAATCCACTCACCAACTGCACCGTGAGGCCGTGGGTGCCATAGGCACCTGTGTTGGCAACGACCTTCATGTCCTGGGCGACGAGATACCCCGACGCATTGACGCCGGTACGAAATGTGATCGTCTGCGGATGGCGGGTCCGGCTCGAGACGAACTCCTCCTCTCGGGTCAGCTCGTAGCGGACGGGTCTGCCGGTGGCGATGGTGAGATGGCCGACGATGTCTTCTATCAACATCTCCTGCTTGACACCAAAGCCGCCTCCGATCCGGGGCTTGATGATCCGAATCCGCTTGATCGGAAGATCCAACAACGGAGCGACCATCCGTCGCACGTGAAACGGCACCTGAGTGGATGTGCGGATGACGAGGCGCTCGTCGCTGTCCCAGTAGGCAATCGAGATGTGAGGCTCGATCGGAGCCTGCTGCACCTGGTGGACTTGGAATACCTGCTCGAAGATCTCATCGGCCTCGGCGAACCCAGATTCGACGTCGCCCACATCGGCATGTATTTGGTGGACCACGTTCCGCCCGGCATCATGAGCGCCTTCCATCCCTTCCTCGTCATGGATCACCGGAGCACCTTCGGCGATCGCCTCGTTTTCGTCGAACACCGCCGGAAGAACCTCGTAGGTGACATCTATCAGTCGCAGCGCTTCTTGGGCAATCTCGACCGTCTCGGCGGCAACAGCAGCAACCCGGTCCCCGACATAACGGACCTTGTTGTCGAAGCTCACTTGGTCGTACGGAAGCGGATTGGGATAACTCTGACCGCCGGAGGCGTAGCGGACTCTGGCCACGTTCTGGTGATGGAGCACCGCCTTGACGCCGGACAGGGCGCGGGCCTTGGAATCATCGATCGAGACAATTCGAGCGTGAGCGTGAGGGCTGTACAGCACCTTGGCATAGAGCATGTGACGCATGTCGATATCGTCGACAAAGGCCGGGTTGCCTTTCGCCAGCTTGAGTGCATCCACCTTGATCTCGGGATGTCCGACGACCTTGGTGTCGGGCACCTCGGGGTTCGGCACCACCTTGGGTGACACCGCCGGAATCTGCTCCGGATCAGCGATCCCGTCCATTTCGAACGTCAGCGGAGCAACGATGGCGATCTCGACGTCTGAGAGGGACTCACCGCGCAAGGCGGCGGCGGCTCGCTGCACCGCCAACACCGGTCTGAGGTAACCGGTCTCGCGGTCGAGGATGCCCGACAGGGCATCCCGAATCTGTGCCTCGCTCGGATCTGGATGTGACCCCAGGAGTTCCTTGGCCGCCAAGATCGTGGCCGGTGTCGAGTAGCCGGATTGAATGGCTCCGGTGGCGATGAACGCCTCCTGGATCGGGTGCAAGCTCATCGGTGGCGCCATGCCTTCAACCGTCTCGATCTGGTGCCCATCGGCCTGAGCGGCCAGCAGAACATCGCTGGAAACCAGCCTCCCATCCATGAGCACTGCCGCGGCTCCGGTCTCCCCGGTGTCGGAACCGAAGCGCACGCTGTAGAAGCCCTCTCGACGGAGCACCGACATCAGCGTCTCATGGGGGGCGCAAACCAGCTGCCGCTCGTCCCCATTGATCACAATGGTGATGTTCATGGTGCCCCCCCTTGCTGCAATCGACCGGAGACGCGAGCCGCCAAGACTCCCGCCAGGTGGCGCCTGTAGGCGGCCGATCCTCGGAAATCGGGAGGTGGTTCCAGGTCATCGATCAAACCTGGGTCGATGATCACCGGACCGGAGGCGACACCGGTGGCGGCCAGGCGCAGCGATCCCGCATCCGACAGGTGCCCGACTACCAACACGATCGGGGTGTCGGCCGGCGTCCGAGCCGTAGCCTCGAACACGGCTTGGCCTCCGATCGGGATCCGAATCGAGGTGATCAGGCCACCGTCGAGCGGGTTGTGATCGTCGAAGAAGTCGTGTAGCGCCACATCCTCGGAGCCGGAGGCCCGAGTGATGCGAACCGTGGCCGAATATGCGAGGAAGCCTGCCAAGAGGCCGCTCTCGGGATCCGCGGTGGCCACGGTGCCACCGATGGTGGCCGCGTTTCTGATGGTGTTCGGAGCCTGGCGCAACGCCAGATCGCGCAGCGCAGGCGGAGTCCACTCGTGGTCGACGAAATCGCGCAGCGTCGTCATCGAACCCACATCGAGCGCCGCTCCGTCACGAGAGATATCGGAGAGGTGGAGTGCCTGCAGATCTACCACCTCCTCCGGAATCTCGGTCGGCAGACCATTGAGCACGGTCCCGCCGGCGAGCGGGACAGATCTCACCTCCTCCCTCGCCAGCAACTCGAGAGCTGCGTCGAGAGTGGTAGGCCGGTGATAGGCACGAATCGATGCCATGAAATTCCTTCCTCGACTACCGCCGACGTCGGCCCGCCGACCCCATCCATCATGGTCCGCTGCGCCGCCCGAGCCAACCTGAGGCAACGGTGATGGCGGTTCGCCGGGCGCTCGTTCTGCGCCAAGAACACCAAACGGTACCGGGCTTGTCGGTAGTAGCGTGCTGCCGATGGATTTCGTGCGCGCCAAGGACGTGGCAGAAGCGATCGCCGCCAAGGCCGAGCGCCCGGACGCTGAGTTTCTCGCCGGCGGGACCGACCTCATGGTTGCCGTCAATCTCGACGATCACCGCCCCCAAAGCGTCATCGGGCTGCGCCATGTCGCCGAGCTCCAGCAGATGGACGACACCAGAATCGGCGCCGGTGTCACTTGGGATCGCTTGGAACGAGCCCCGCAGCGCGCCCTGGCTCAAGCGGCTCGCACGGTCGGCTCGCCCCAGATTCGAGCTGCCGGAACCATCGGGGGCAACGTCGGTACCGCCAGCCCGGCCGGAGACGGCCTGGCGTGGATCGCGGCGCTGGACGCTGGAATCGAAGTGGCATCAGTCGAGCGTGGCCGGCGAATCGTTCCCTGGGCCGAATTCTTTGTCGGAGTCAAGCGCACTTCGCTGGCCGCCGACGAGATGATCACCGCGGTCGTCTTGCCCGACGAACAGATAGAGGCCCAAGAGTTCGCCAAGGTCGGTTCCCGCAACACCATGGTGATCTCGACCGTCAGCTGCGTTGTGGCGCGCGTTGGGAGCGGCTACCGGGTGGCGCTGGGATCGGTGGCTCCGACCCCGATGCGAGCGTTCCAAGCAGAAGAGATGCTCAACGACGAAACGTCTCCCTCTCCGGCCGCAATCGCCGAGTTCGGGCGCCTGGTGGCTGCAGAGGTCCGTCCGATAACAGATCACCGCTCCACCGAGGCCTACCGCCGGCACGCGGCGGGAGTGCTCGCCGGGCGTCTGCTCGAGAGGTGCCTGTCCTCATGACCGTCAGCCTTACGATCAACGGAGATCAGCACACCTCCACCGCCGCCGGATGGGAGAGCCTGCTGAGCGTCATGCGAGACGAAATCGGCTTGCGGGGCTCCAAGGACGCCTGCGACCAAGGCGAATGCGGATCGTGCTCGGTCGTCCTCGACGGCACGTTGGTCTGCTCGTGCCTGATCATGATCGGTGACTGCGAGGACGCCAGCATCACCACTGTCGAGGGTCTCGCCGGAAGTGGGGCCCTCCATGCGGTCCAGGAGGCCCTGCTGGACGAAGGCGGAGTCCAGTGCGGCTTCTGCACGCCGGGTTTCGTGGTCGCCGGAGCCCACCTGCTCGAGGCGAACCCACACCCGACCGAGGACGAGATCAGGGAGGCATTGTCGGGGAACATCTGTCGCTGTACCGGCTACGGCGGCATCCTGCGGGCCTTGGAGCTGCTTTCCAACGCGCCGTCCGGTGGTGACGCATGACCACCGGCACTGCACGACGAGTCAAGGGCGGAATCGGTGCGAACGTGCGTCGCCCCGACGGGGTTCCCAAGGTCGTCGGCAACTTCGCCTACGCCTCGGATTTGGTCGCCGACGGGATGCTTTGGGGGGCGACCCTGCGCAGCCCGCACCCCCGAGCCCGTCTCACCGCACTCGACAACGCGCCGG
>JACZWZ010000154.1 GCA_022571885.1 Acidobacteriota bacterium | reverse complement strand
AGCCTCCTGCACAGCGAGGATCGATCGGGCGGCTAGGTCGCCGTTTCGGATTGGTGCCGGGTCCCGGTCGCACCGAGACCTGCCGGGTGAGCGACTCGGCTTTCTACGACGGACTTGCCGACAGTTGGTGGGACCCGGACGGGTTTCTGCACGGAATCGGGACACTGCTCAACCCGGTGCGAGTGCCCTTCATCGATCGGGTGCTGCGCGGATACACCGGCGATCCGGGCGGTCGGCGAGTGCTCGACATCGGATGTGGTGGAGGCCTGCTCGCTGAGCCCCTGGCCGAATTGGGGATGACGGTGGTCGGCGTCGATGCATCGATCCTGTCTTTGGAGGCGGGACACGATCACGGTGATGTGGTTCGGTATGTCGGTGCATCTGCTGATCGGTTGCCGTTTCCCGACGGCGCCTTCGACGCCGTCCTTGCCATGGAGGTCCTCGAGCATGTCGAAGACCCGGTTTCGGTAGTGATCGAGGCGGCCCGTGTCCTCCATTCGGGAGGGATCTTCTTCTTCGCCGGACCCTCCCGAACCCGGCTCAGCAGATTGGTGCTGATCGATTTGGCGCAACGCTGGCGGTGGTCGGCGGTGCTGCCTCGAGACCTGCATCGGTGGGAGTCGTTCATCTCCCCCTCCGGGATGCTCGCAATGCTCCGAGACTCCGGGATCGTCACTCAGGAGACGATCGGTCTGGGTCTCGATTGGGGTGGCCTCGTGGCGTCAATGCGTGCCTACCGGCTGCTGCGCCGCGGGAGGATCGGGCACGGCGAAGCTGGGCGGCGGGTGAGACTTTCGATTCGGCGGAGTACGAAGATCGCCTACATGGGGTACGGGATAAGGAGCTGATCAGCATCCGGGGAACGGCGTCCTTGGTCAAGACCCTTGATCAATCCGCCTTCGCAAGGTCCGAAGTGGTCGGATTCGGATCGATTCTGCTCGAAGCGCTGGAGAGCATCGCCACACCCGAGCTCGACGCGCCGGTGGCCTGTGCCGCGCTCGTGAAACAATGGTCCTGGCCGATGTGATCGTTCTGTGTGGGTCTGCCGCGACCGACCCTACGGCCCCGGCGCAGGAGCCTGTAACGGGCGCTATCTGGCCTCTTTCGATTGCTGTTATGTCGGTTCCTCTAGAGTAATCGCACAGTCTCGCCAGGCATCCATTGCCGGCGAGACTTCCTAGGGAGGAAAGAGACCAACTTGAAAGCAACAACGAAGCTTGTAGCGCTGCTGTTCGCGTTTGCTCTCGTCGTCGCCGCTTGCGGTGACGACGACTCTGCAGACACGACCACCGCGGCGACTACAGCCGACACAACAGCTGATACCACGGCTGACACGACTGCCGATACGACTGCCGACACGACTGCCGACACGATGGCCCCATTCGAGGGAACCAACGTGACGGCTCCGAACTGCGATTACGGCGGTGTGATCGAGTCGATCACTGCCACCGACGTATACGAGGTCGTGTTCAGCCTGTGTAAGCCGCAGCCTGCGTTCCCGCAGATCGCGGCCTTTACGCCGTTTGGCATCCAGCCGTCCGAGCACCTGGAGAACACGCTCGGTTCACCACTCGACAACCCCATCGGCACCGGCCCATGGGTGCTCGAGCAGTGGAGTCGTGGTGACAGCATCATCTTCTCGGCGTTCGATGACTACTGGGGCGACCAGCCTGCCTACGAGACACTCGTGTTCCGTTGGGCGACAGAGGGCGCTACGCGTCTTCTGGAGCTCCAGGCCGGCACGGTCGACCAGATCACGAACCTGAGCCCTGATGACTTTTCGACGGTGCAGGACGATGCAAGCCTGCAGTTCATCCCGTCGGCCAACCCGAACACCCTTTACTTGGCGATGACCAACACGTTCGCACCGTTCGACAACGTGGACGTGCGTCGTGCCATTGCCATGGGCATCGACCGGCAGCGGGTCGTGGACAACTTCTTCCCCGAGGGGTCTGAAGTTGCTTCGCACTTCACGCCGTGCTCGATCCCGAACGGGTGCACGGGCGATGAGTGGTACGGGTTCGATGCTGTGGCGGCTCGTGCGGCACTCGCCGATGCCGGGTTCCCGGATGGGTTCGAGACCACGATCTACTACCGCGACGTGTTCCGGGGTTACCTCCCCGAGCCGAGCGTGGTGGCAGTCGAGTTCCAGACCCAGCTGGCCGACAATCTCGGCATCACTGTCAATATCGTCGTCATGGAGTCTGGTGAGTTCATCGACGAGTCGACCAACGGTCGCCTCGACGGGTTCTACCTGCTCGGTTGGGGTGCGGACTACCCGCACGTCACCAACTTCTTGGACTTCCACTTTGGGGTGTCGAACCCACAGTTCGGTACTCCCCATCCGGAGATCTACGAAGTCCTGAGTGATGCCGCCGTGATCGGTGACGTGGCATCTGCCGCGCCGCTGTACACCCAGGCGAACAACGCCATCAGGGACCTGGTTCCGATGGTTCCGATCGCTCACGGCGCATCGGCCTCTGCCGCACTCGGAACGGTAGAAAATGCCCACTTCCGTCCCTTTGGAGCACCGTTGCTCCACAGGGTGGATCCGGGCAAGGACACCTTCGTGTGGATGCAGAACGCCGAGCCGATCAGCCTGTACTGCGCAGATGAGACCGACGGTGAGTCGCTCGCAGCCTGCCAGCAGGTGGTGGAGCCGCTGCTCGGTTATGCCATTGATTCCGGCAACGTCGAGCCGCGCCTGGCGACGGCTTGTACCAGCAACGACGATGCGACCGTGTGGACCTGCACCCTGCGTGAAGGCGTGACGTTCCACGACGGTTCGAGCTTCGACTCCAACGACGTAGTTGCCTCCTGGGCAGCAGGCATCGATGGAAGGAACCCGTTGCATGTCGGTAACACCGGCGCATTCGAGTACTTCAGCTATCTATGGGAAGCTGTGATCCCGGCCGAGTAGCCGACTCGATTCGATAACGACCGAAGAGGCCCGCCCCGTTGTGGGCGGGCCTCTTCGCGATTACCTAGGGTGACCAATTCCCACTGAGACCAGACAGGAGGACGAGCGGGATGCTGCAATACGCAACGCGACGCATCCTGCTCGCCGTCCCGGTGATCTTTGGGATTCTGATCGTCACTTTTCTTCTTGCCAGGGCCATTCCGGGCGATCCTTGCAAATCCATCCTCGGCGAGAAGGCAACCGCCGCGGCGTGCGAGGCTTTCGCCGAGAACAAGGGTCTCAACGAGCCGATCCCCACCCAGTTGGCGATCTACATCAAAGACGTTGCCACCGGAGATTTTGGCGAGTCGATCCGTTTCAAGCGGTCGGTTGCCCAGATCATGGTCGAGCGCTTCCCGATGACGATAGAACTCTCGCTGACCGCTCTTGGCATCGCTCTGGTCGTTGGCATTCCCCTCGGCATCGTTTCGGCGATGAAACACAACACAGGGGTAGATGTTGGGGCCATGGTTTTTGCCAACATCGGGGTTTCGATGCCGGTCTTCTGGCTCGGGCTCTTATTGGCCTACCTGTTTGCGTTCGTCTTACGGGACACCATCTTCTTCTTACCTCCCTCCGGTCGACTCACCGCGGGGCTGATCTCGGTTCCGTTCTACGAGGCATGGGGATGGAGTCTCCAGGAGGGCACGGTGCCGTTCCGGTTTGCCGAATTCGCCTCCAACCACTTCATCTTCAACTCCTTCATCACCGGCGACTGGGAGTTGTTCTGGGATGCAATTCGGCACCTGATCCTGCCGGCGGTGGCGTTGAGCACGATCCCGATGGCGATCATCGCCCGGATGACCCGTTCCAGCCTGCTCGACGTGCTCGGCAGCGAGTACGTTCGAACCGCTCGCGCCAAGGGGGCTCCGGAGCGGAGGGTGGTGGTTCGCCATGCCTTGCGTAACGCCCTTTTGCCGGTGGTGACCATTGTCGGCCTGCAAATGGGTGCGCTGCTGTCGGGGGCGATCCTGACCGAGACAGTGTTCGGGCTGGCCGGGGCCGGGACCATGCTGTTCGAGGCGATCACCGCTCGCGACTTCCCAATCATCCAGGGCTTCACCGTGGTCATTGCAGCCGGCTACGTCATCCTCAACCTGATCATCGATATCTCCTACGCCTACATCGACCCGAGGATCCGGCTCGAATGACCCGCAGATTTCGTAGAAGGATGAAGCCGATCGATTCGGAAACATCGGGTGCGGACGAATCGCCGTCCAACGCCGAATTAGACCTGATCCTGGAGGCTCCCACCGGGCTGTGGCGAGGCGCCTGGCGCCGGTTGCTGAGGCGCAAGACGGGCGTCTTCGGGCTGTCGATCATCGGAGTCCTGCTGGTGGTCGCCATTTTTGCGCCCGTGATCGCCCCTTACGACCCCACCAACGTGTTGATCGGCAAAGAAGACGTCAAACGTCGCGATCCGCCATGTGTGCATTTGTTGGGATGCGACTCGGACACACCGCAGCACATCCTCGGACTCGACGGCAATGTGCGGGATCAGTTCAGCCGGATCGTGTACGGCAGCCGGGTCAGCCTGGCGCTCGGGTTCCTCATTGTCGGCCTGGCCTTCAGTGTCGGCTCGGTGTTGGGAGCGGTAGCCGGGTTCTGGGGAGGCTGGACCGACAACCTCATCATGCGGTTCATGGACGTGATCTTGGGGTTCCCGGCGTTGCTGTTGGCCATCGCCATTGTTGCCGCGCTCGGTCCCGGGTTGCGCAACACGATGTTGGCGATCGCCATCGTTTCGATACCTGCTTATGCCCGGGTCATGCGCTCGTCGGTGATTTCTATCCGCGAACTCGACTTCGTGGCTGCCTCTCGCGCCTTGGGAGCATCCAAGCTGCGGATCCTGTGGAGCCGGGTGGTGCCCAACGCATTGACTCCGTTGGTGGTCATCGGCACGCTGGGGATCGCCACCGCCATTCTCGATATGGCGGCGTTCGGGTTTCTCGGCCTCGGTGCTCAGGAACCGACCGCTGAATGGGGCAGCATGCTTGCCCGCGAACGCGCCCAGGTGTTCAGTTCGCCCCACCTGGTGTTTTTTCCCGGCTTGGCGATCATGGTCACCGTGCTCGGCTTCAATCTGCTCGGTGACGGTATTCGTGACGCTCTCGACCCCTCGCTCAGCGAATGAGCGCCGTCGATACCGAGCGCCCTCTGCTCGAGGTCAAAGGCCTCAGCACCTGGTTCCACACCCGCGACGGGATAGTCAAGGCGGTGGACGGTGTCAGCTTCGAGGTTCGCCGGGGAGAGGTGCTCGGCCTGGTAGGCGAGTCGGGATGTGGCAAGAGCGTGACCTCGCTGTCGATCATGCAGCTCGTTCCCAAACCCGGGCGTAATGAGGGCGGCGAGGTGCTGTTCGACGGCAAGAACCTACTCGACATGCCGCACCGTGAATTGGAAGGCCTGCGGGGCGAGCGCATCTCGATGATTTTCCAGCAGCCGCAATCCTCGCTGAATCCGGTGACCAGCGTCGGGGTCCAGATCAGCGAGGTCTTCGAGATCCATCGCAGGCTGAGGCGACGCGTCGGCAAGAAACGGGCCGCCGAATTGCTTGCTCGGGTGGGGATCCCGGATGCAACCGAGCGGATCGCGGCCTTCCCCCACGAGTTCTCCGGCGGCATGGCGCAGCGGGTCATGATTGCGATGGCTCTGGCGCTCAAGCCTGAATTGCTCATCGCAGACGAGCCGACGACGGCCCTCGACGTCACCATCCAGGCGCAGATCCTCGACCTGATGCGCGATCTGCAGCGGGAAGAGGGGACGGCGGTGATCTTGATCACTCACGACCTGGGGGTCGTGGCCGAGATGGCTGATCGGGTGGCGGTCATGTACGCCGGCGAGATAGTGGAGGAGGCCGAGACCGAGGCGCTGTTCGCCGACCCAAAGCATCCGTACACGCAGGGGCTCATCGACTCCATTCCGGTGCTGGGGAAGGTCACGGGGGAACTCGACGTTATTCCCGGCAACGTTCCCAACCTGGTGGACCTCCCGGTCGGGTGCCGGTTCGCCGACCGGTGCCGGGCTCGCAGGATCGATGGGGACGTCGACTTCGAGGTACGAGAGTCGCTCGCCA
>JACZWZ010000032.1:7446-23019 GCA_022571885.1 Acidobacteriota bacterium | reverse complement strand
CGGCGGACCCGGCTCTGGCGGCGACGCTGCTCGGAGACGTCGCCCTGGTCGGTTTCTGGACCGACGCAGCCGAGTTGGTCTCGCTCCATCCCGAGATTCGAGCAGTCACCGTCGAGGGCGATCTTGTGACCGCGGCCGGGATGCTTGCGGCTCACCCGCAAGGTGCCGGTCCGGCTGTGATCGAGGCGGCCCGTGGGGCTGTCGCCGACGCCGAAACAGATCGTGCTCGCGCCTCGAGCCACGCAGTGACCACCACCCGACAGCGACAAAGGTCGGCGCAGGCAGCCGAGACTGCCACTCTCGAGTTCGAGGGCTTCCGGCGCCGGATGGCCGGGATCGACGAGGCGCTCGGCCTGCTGAACCGTTCGCGCGGCGAACGACAGGCCGAACTGGAGCGGCTCGACGCCAGAGCTCGCGCTCTGGCTGAGGCGGCGGCGACCAGGGTCGAGCGGGTGGCCGGGTTACGCACCCGGCTTGCCGGCATAGAGGGGATCGGTTCGGTGGCCACCGACGTTCTCGAGGACCTGTCGCGTCGGCGTGAAGAAGTCGCCAGTCGGCGTGACCAAGCTCAACACCGCCTGCAGGAGGCGGCCTCGGTGGCGGCCGCGGCAGCAGAGCGCCGGGCATTGATGGAGAGCAGGGTTGGCGAGCTGGCGACTCTGTTCGATGCCGACGACGAGCCGACCGAGCCCGACACCCTGGCCCGCCTCACCACCGTGGAGGAGCAGGCGGTGAGAGCGCGGGCCGTGGTTCGGGCTCACATCGAGTCTCTTCGAAAGCGTCAGCGGCGCCTGCGTGAAGAGGCCGGAGACGCCGGATCCAAGCTCGAGGCGGCTCGCACCCGGAGGGATCTTCTGGGTGACCTTGCGGCGGATGCTCGTGAGCGTGCTTCGATATACGCCGTCGAAGCAGCAGAGCTCACCGTCCGGGAAGAGACGATCGGTGACGCGCTTCGGCGGGACGTGGACGCCGAGGAGGAGGAGGTGCTGGCGACGCCGCGGCCCGACATCGAGCAGTCGGTCGATCTCGGAGCGCGACTCGACTCGTTGGAGGCCAAACTCAAGCGTCTTGGTCCGATCAATCCGCTTGCGGCCGCTGAGTACCAGGAGTTGGAGGAGCGAGCGAACTTCCTCGAGGGCCAATTGGAGGACCTGGACGAGTCACGATCCGAACTGCGCAAGGTGGTCAGCGCGCTGGACGAAGAAATCGGTCGGCTGTTCCTGGCCGCATTCGATGAGATTGCCGCTCACTTCTCCGAGAACTTCTCGGTGGTGTTCCCCGGCGGTATCGGCAAGATCACCTTGTCCGATCCGGATGACCCGCTCGCCACCGGTGTGGACATCTTCGCCCAACCGATGGGCAAGAAGGTCGATCGGCTCCAGTTGTTGTCCGGGGGAGAGCGGTCGCTTGCTGCGCTGGCCTTCCTGTTCGCCGTATTCCGCTCCCGGCCCAGCCCGTTCTACGTACTCGACGAGGTCGAGGCAGCCCTCGACGACGCCAACCTGCATCGGTTCCTGCGGTTGGTGGCCACCCTGCGGGATACATCGCAGCTCATCATCGTCACTCATCAGCAGCAGACGATGGAGGCTGCGGACGTGCTCTACGGTGTCACCATGGAACCGGGCGAAAGCAGCCGAGTGCTAGTTAAGCGAATGGCCGACCTCGTCCCCGGAGCGTGAATCTCTTCCTGCTGGCGGTGTTGGTCGTGGTGGCTGTCGTGGTGGGCTGGTTGGTTTTTCGACGGGGCTCGGTCTCCGATCCGTCGATCCGTCGTGACGCTCCGACGTTAGGGCAGGCTCCCGTCTCCCGGTCTGGTCTTGGCACCCGCCTCGGCGGGCTGTTCGGTCGTGCGATAGACCCGATGTTCTGGGATTCGCTCGAAGAGGCCCTGATTGCAGCCGACGTCGGCGTAGCCACCGCGTCGTCGATCATGGAGCAGGTGCGGCGCGACGACCCGGCGACCCCGCAGGAGGCGCGCGTCGCGCTCAGGCAGATTCTCATTGCGGGATTCGGAGCCATCGATCGGTCGTTGGCGTCGGGCGGCCAACCGGCGATTGTCGTGATGGTGGGGGTAAATGGGTCCGGTAAGACCACCACGGTCGCCAAGCTGGCCGCGTGGCACCTCGCCGGGGGAAGGTCGGTGCTGGTGGGCGCGGCGGACACTTTTCGGGCTGCGGCGGCAGAGCAGATGATCGCCTGGGGAGATCGTGTCGGTTTCGACGTCGTGAGAGGTGCGGATGGGGCAGACCCGGCGGCGGTTGCATTCGATGCCTTGTCGGCGGCCCAGGCCAGGGGGGTAGACGTTCTGATCGTCGACACCGCCGGCCGGCTGCACTCGAAACAGAACCTGATGGATGAACTAGCCAAGGTGGTGAGGGTGCTGAGCCGCGACAGAGGATCTGTCGATGAAGTTTTGCTTGTTCTCGACGGCTCGATCGGGCAGAACAGCATTTCCCAGGCGAGGGCATTCACTGCGACCGTGGGTGTCACCGGGATCGTGATCACCAAACTCGATGGCTCCGCCAAAGGTGGGGTGGTGTTGGCGGTCGAACGTGAGCTCGGCACTCCGCTCAAGCTGGTCGGGATCGGCGAAGGGCCCAATGACCTGCTTCACTTCGATCCAGCCGAATTCGTCGACGATCTGCTGGGAGAAGTATGACCGACGAACTCATCGAGCAGGCTCGTGCCCGTGCCAGACACGCCTACGCCCCCTTCTCGAATTTCAGAGTGGGGGCGGTAGTCGTCGCCGGCGACGGCACCACCTATGAGGGGGCGAATGTCGAGAACAGTGCATACGGTTCCTCCATGTGTGCCGAGGCGACGGCAATCGGCAACGCCGTGAGTCACGGTGTGCGCAAGATAGACACCGTCGTCGTCTCATGCATCGACGCCGACGAACCGGGATATCCGTGCGGAAACTGTCTTCAGTTGATGGTCGAATTCGGGGTGAAGCGGGTGCTGGTCGACGGACTCAATGGGGCGGTCGAGCATTCGGTGGAGGAGTTGATCCCGCATGGATTTCGGTTGGAGAGTGAAGAGCAATAAGCAATAAGCAATAAGCGATTAGCAATCGCCTCGCTGCGCTCGGCGGGCAATCACTGCGTGGGCAGTCGCCTCGCAAAGCTCGGCGGGCAATCACTGCGTGGGCAGTCGCCTCGCAAAGCTCGGCGGGCAATCACTGCGTGGGCAGTCGCCTCGCAAAGCTCGGCGGGCAATCTTCATCTGGCATCTGCCATCTGCCGTCTGCCGTCTGATCGTCTTGTCGTCTACCGCTATAGGTTGGCGCCTGGGTCTCCGATAGCGTTGCAATGACAACAAGGGTGCAGCGCGATTGGAAAGTGACGATGAGCTACCGGATCCTGCTGCGGATCGGGTGGGCGGTCATCGCCGTGGCCATCTACTTTGCTGCCGCGGCCGCGGTGCTCGACTCGATCGGTGTCTGGTGGATGGTTGCCGGACTGGCCCTCGGGGTGATGCTGCTGATGTCGATGCTTCCCGAGCCGGTGCCGCAGGATCTGATCATCGGGCCGAGGAATCGGGTGAAATTCAAGTAGTCGTTAGGAGTTAGGCGTTAGTCCTTAGGAAGAGGGTTCAGTCGCCAATGCCTAATTCCTAATTCCTAACTCCTATCCCCTCGCCTTTAGCGCCTCGATCAGCTTCGGCACCACCTGGTGCACGTCACCGACGACGCCGAGATCGGCGATGCCGAAGATCGGAGCCTCTTCGTCCTTGTTGATGGCGATGATCGTTCCGCTGTCTTTCATGCCCACCAGATGTTGCATCGCCCCTGAGATCCCAAGAGCGATGTAGACGGTCGGCTTGACGGTCCTTCCGGTCTGACCGACCTGGAGCGAATACGGGACCCAGCCAGCGTCGACCACGGCACGGCTCGCCCCCACCGCGGCAGAGAGCAGACCGGCGAGTTCCTCCACCACCGAGAAATGCTCCTCGTCGCCCATGCCCCGTCCGCCGGCGACGACGACTGCGGCTTCCTCCAACTTGGGACCCTCAGCAGTCTCGGTGTGACGTTCTATCACCCGGGCGCTCCCCGAGTGTCCGGTGTCGGGCAGCGCCACGGCAACCACGTCCGGGTCGCCCCCATCACCCGGCTCGGCCGTGAACGACTTGGGCCGGACCACGATCAGGTGCGGGCCTTTGCCGCTGAATGCCGTCTCCACCAGGGTGGTGCCACCCAGGATCTCGTTGAGAACTCTTATAGACCCTTCGTCGGCAATGATGTCGACGGCGTTCGACAAGACCGGTACCCCGAGTCTGCCCGCCAATCGGCCGGCGACATCGCGGTCGGTCGGCTGCAGGCCGAACAGGATGAGGTCGGGGTTCTCCGTGCCAGCCAGCTCGGCCAGCGCCGCCGCGGCGCCGGAAGACGGAAGGGCGTCACCCGGATCGAGGTGATAGACAGTGGCCGCACCGTGAGCTGCCAGCAGTCCCATTGTCTCGGCTGATCCGGTGCCTACCAGGAATGCTGCGACCTGATCACCGAGAGATGTGGCCTTGGTCAGCATTTCGAGTGAGAGCGATGTAGGTAGGCCGTCGACTTCTTCTGCAAACACCCAGATACGCATCTCAGATCACCTTCGCTTGCTCGAGCAGCTTGATGATCTCGGTGTGAGCATCGCCCTCGTCCTGAATCTTGACTCCGGCGGTCCGCTCGGGTGCCGGTCGAACCTCGACTATCTCCTGACCCGAGCCGGCCGACCCCACGGACTCGACTCCCAGTTCGGCGCAGCTGGGTTGCTCGATCGGCTTTTGCTTGGCTCCCATGATTCCCTTGAACGTGGGATAGCGGGGCTCGACCGACCCGGAAGTGGCGGTCACGAGCGCCGGGAGTGGGGCTTCGACAACGTCGTACCCGCCGCTGGTCTGGCGTTCGATGCGGATGGTCCCATCGGTGAGTTCGGCCTTCCGGGCGAATGTCATTGCCGGCATTCCCAGGAGCTCGGCGAGCATTTGCGGCACGACACCTACATAGCCATCTGTCGATTCGGTGCCGGCGATCACCAGGTCGGCGCCTTCGCGCTCGATCGCTGCAGCCAGGACCCGGGCGGTGACCAGGGCACCCGAGCCGCGGAGGGCCTCGTCATCGATGACGATCGCCTTGTCGGCTCCCATGGCGAGGGCCTGTCTGATGCCTTGCAGGTTGTTGGCAGGACTCATCGAGACGAGTACCACTTCGCCGTCGGTCGCTTCGGCCAATTGCAAGCCCATCTCGACACCGTATCGATCGGTGTCGTCGAGAACTTGATCATCTGGACGCACCACGAAATGATTCTCGGAGTCGAGCTCATAGGGCGTGGCCGGGTCCGGAATCTGCTTGACGCAGACCGCGATCTTCATTGCACTCCTCTGACGATGGTCGCCCCGATGTTAGAGGTGGTGTCCGGTGTCACAACCGTCAGCGAGCCAGGAGCCTCGGCAACAAAGCGTCGATCAGACTCGTAAAACGATCCCGTGCCTCATCGGCGGACGTGGTGACTTCTTCGTGGCTGAGCGGGGTGGGGGAGATGCCGGCAGCCATGTTGGTGACGAGCGAGATCCCCAGCACTTCGGCCCCCATGTGCCGGGCCGCGATCGCCTCCGGCACGGTCGACATTCCGACCAGATCGGCACCCATGACTTTCGCCATCCGCACCTCGGCCGGCGATTCGTACGAGGGGCCTAGGAACCACGCGTAAACACCTTCGGTCAAGGCGATCCCGACTTCCTCGCCGGCCTGGCGAGCCAGATCTCTCAGTGTCTTGCTATACACGTCGCTCATATCGGGAAATCGGGGCCCGAGGCGATCGTCATTGGGGCCCATCAGCGGGGTGCGGGCCGCCAGATTGAGGTGATCGCTGATGAGCACCAGGTCTCCGGGGGCCATGTCGGCGCCGAGGCCTCCTGCGGCGTTGGTGAGGGCGATTGTGGAGCATCCCGACGCCACCGCGGTTCTGACTGTGAGTACGACGTCGGTGAGGTCCCAACCCTCATAGGCGTGGACCCTTCCGGCGAGAACCATCACCGCGACGCCGTCCACCTCGGCAGAGAACAGTGATCCGGAATGACCTTCGACCTTCGGCACCGGGAACCCGGGGATTTCGGAATACGGGACTTCGACGGCACCGGAGAGGCCACCCGGGTAGCTGCTGAGCCCCGATCCGAGGACGATGGCGACTCGATGCTCGTCGCGACCGGTAGCGCCGGCGATGGCCGCCTTCGCCTGGTGGATTGCCTGGTAGGTCACCGAACCTCTTCGTACACCAGCGGAGGTGTCTCGGCGGGCCCATCGCCAATCACGAATGCCCCTTCGGTGAGTCGGATGGCATCGGCGAGGTTGGCGTCGTCGTTGTATCGGAGCGTGGCGAGGACGGCCCCGGCCTCGATCTCGGACCCGACCCGCGCCGTGACCGTGGTCCCGACTGCCGGGTCGATCACGTCGTCCTTGGTCTCCCGCCCTGCTCCGAGTCGTGCTACCCCGACGCCGATATCGAGGGCGTTGGCCTCGATCACGACACCAGAGCGTTCTGCAGTGATGATGTGTTGGTTCCGTGCTCTTGGGAGGAGCCTTGGATCATCCAGCACCGAGGTGTCCCCATCCTGGGCAGCGACAACTTCCTTGAACTTCTCGAACGCTTCACCGGATGCGATCACCGTCTCCATCTGGGCACGCCCGGCTGCGAGATCCTGTGCAACACCGCCGAGCACCAGCATCTCGGCCCCAAGGCGGAAGGTGAGTTCGACGAGATCGGGTGGTCCTCTGCCGTGCAACACGTCGATCGACTCGCGGATCTCGCTGGCGTTGCCTACCTCTCTGCCGAGTGGTTGCGACATGTTCGTGATCAAGGCCGTCACCGTGGTCCCGTGTGAACTACCGATCCCAACCATGATCTTTGCCAGCTGGCGGGCCTGAACCAGATCCTTCATGAAGGCACCGCTGCCGACCTTTACATCGAGGACGAGGCCGTCGAGTCCTTCAGCCAGTTTCTTGGACATGATCGATGACGAGATGAGGGGGATCGACGGCACGGTTCCGCTTGCGTCGCGCAGAGCGTAGAGGCGGCGATCGGCCGGGACCAGCGTCTCGGATTGACCCGCCATCACCATCCCGTACCGTTCGAGGATCTTGGAGAATTCGGGCGGATCGAGCGCGGTACGGAACCCGGGAATGGCCTCCAGCTTGTCAAGCGTGCCTCCGGTATGGCCGAGGCCACGGCCGCTGATCATCGGTACCGCGATACCACACGAAGCGACGATCGGGACCAGCGGGATGCTCACCTTGTCGCCGACGCCGCCCGTAGAGTGCTTGTCGATCTTGGGGGCTGCGACATGTGAGAAGTCGAGGACATCGCCCGAGCGGAGCATTGCGTCGGTCCAGGCGGTGAGTTCATCCGGGTCGAGCCCAATCAAGAACACCGCCATCAGCATCGACGCCATCTGGTAGTCGGGGATGCGGTCGGCGGAGTACTCGGCGATCAACCATTGAATCTCGTCGTCGGTCAGCCGCCCGCCGTCACGTTTGGCATGGATGAGGGAAATGAAGTTCATCGCTGCTCCATTCTGGCCACTCTCCCTCTCACAACGTGGACCCCTTCGGCGCGGAGTCGCTTCTCCTGTTCGTTCTCTGCCCCCGGAACCAGCCTTCCTGTGGCGTCGACGACCCGCCACCAGGGCCATTCTTCGTGAGACTCGGCGAGGAGCCGCCCGACTGCGCGGGCCGCGCCGGGATGCCCTGCTTCTGTGGCGACTTCGCCGTAGGTGGTGATGTCACCCGCCTCGAGGCCGCACAGGATGTCGCCGACCCGCGCCGCAAAGTCGTCGTTCACGTCGTTCCGAACAGGCGGTCCCCCATGTCGCCCAGGCCGGGCTGGATGTAGAAGCGATCGCTCAGATCCCGATCGAGGCCGGCGGCGATGATGTGGACGTCTGGATGGTGAAGGCGCATGTGATCGACTCCTTCCGGTGCGGCGACGACGCACAGACAGATGATGCGCTGGGCCCCTGATTCCTTGGCCTTGTCGACGGCCCAAGCCAGGGAGCCACCCGTGGCCAGCATCGGCTCGAGAATCAGGACCGTTGCCTCGGCCAGATCCGGCGGTTTGAAGTAGTACTCGATGGGCTCGGCGGTGTCCTCGTTGCGCTGGACGCCGGCGAAGCCGACCTTTACGTGGGGGATGAGGTCGATCACCGCATCGAGTAGGCCGAGGCCGGCGCGGAGCACGGCTATGGCAACCACCTTCGAGGTTCGATGGCCGATCGTCTTTTCCAGCGGCGTCCTGATGTCGATCTCCTCGGTGGGAAGATCCCTCGTCGCCTCCATGACGAGCGAATAACAGAGTCGTCTGGCCGCGTTCCTGAACTCCTCCGGCTCGGTTTCCTGATTGCGCAACACGGTCAGGTAGTGCCTGGCGAGCGGGTGATCGAGAGTCGTGAATGTCATGATCCTCCCTCAGAAGAGCGACTTCAAGGGAGGGTAGTTGGATAGCGAAGACCGCCTTCAGTCGCCAGCCACCAGTCGCCAGTCACCAGTAAATCAGCCGAGTGCCGGCGCGGTTCGACCTGGAGACTGGGGACTGGAGACTGGGGACTTCCCACCGCGACGAAGGGATGGGATGGTCCCTACCCTCTGACGCGCAATGTTCGACAATCTCACCGAGCGTTTCGGGGGCATATTCAACCGGCTCCGCTCCAAGGGCCGTCTGTCGCAGGACGACGTCGATGCCGCGCTGCGAGAAGTGCGACTGGCGCTTCTCGAGGCGGATGTCAACGTAAAGGTCACGAAGGAATTCTTGGACCGGGTGCGGGCTCGTTCCGTGGGGTCGGAGGTGACCGAGAGCCTCACTCCCGGTCAGCAAGTGGTCAAGATCGTCCAGGAGGAATTGGTCACCACGCTCGGGAAGACGTCGGTGCCACTTGCATCTGGATCACCCCTGGTGATCCTCGTGGTCGGTCTCCAGGGGTCGGGCAAAACCACGACCAGCGCCAAGCTGGCGGCTCTCCTAAAGGGCCGCGGCGGTCGCCCGCTCTTGGTTGCAGCCGATCTGCAGCGTCCGGCGGCGATCGATCAGCTCGAAACGTTGGGTAGCCGCCTCGGCGTTCCGGTGTTCTCCGATCGCAAGGCGAAGGCTCCCAAACTGGTGAAGGACGCCCTGAAGCAGGCCCGGGCGGAGAAGTTCGACTCCGTGATCATCGACACGGCCGGCCGGCTCCAAATCGATGTGGATTTGATGGCCGAGCTCGCCGTCGTGAGGAAGGCGGCGGACCCGGACGAGGTACTGTTGGTGGTCGATGCCATGACCGGTCAGGACGCAGTCAAGGTGGCGACCGGCTTCCTCGAGCATGCCGATCTCACGGGACTCGTCTTTTCGAAGCTCGACGGCGACGCCAGGGGCGGCGCCGCCATTTCCGCTAGAGCTGTCACCGGGCTTCCCATCAAGTTCGCCGGCGTCGGCGAGGGAACCGGCGATCTCGAGGTCTTTCACCCGGAGCGAATGGCATCGCGGATCCTGGGGATGGGTGATGTGATGACTTTGATCGAGAAGGCGGAGGCGACCTGGGATGAGCAGCAGGCGGTCGAGGCAGCCGAGAAGCTACGAACGGCCTCTTTCACCCTCGAAGACTTCCTCGATCAGTTCCAGCAGATCAGGCGGATGGGGGATGTAGGGCAACTGGTTGGTATGCTTCCCGGCGCATCGGCCCTCAAACAGGCTGATGTGTCCGAGGCGGACCTTGCCAGGATCGAAGCGATCATCCGATCGATGACACCGGCAGAGCGACGCGACCCGAGGGCGATCGACGGAAGTCGCCGGCGGAGGATTGCGGCGGGCTCGGGAACCACACCGCAGGACGTGAATGGATTGCTCCGGCAATTCACCGAAACTCAGAAGTTGATGAAGGCTTTCGCCGAGGGTCGCAGCCCCATACCGGGGTTGGGGATGCCGGGGCGGAGACGAAAAAGGAAGAGGTGACCGATGGCGGTCAGGATTCGCTTGACGCGCAAAGGCAAGAAGAAGCAACCCACCTATCGGGTGATCGTTGCCGATGGACGCAGCCCGCGCGACGGCCGCTACATAGAGCAGATCGGCCGGTACGACCCGCGCCAGGAGCCGTCGATCGTCGAGATCGACAACGATCGGGCTGCCTACTGGTTGTCGGTCGGCGCCCAGCCGTCGGACGCGGTCCGAAAGTTGCTCGAGATTTCGGGTGCGCTGGAGGCGCGGCCGGTGAAGATCAAGGACGCCAAGGTTCACGTCGTCGATGAGGCAGCGCAGATCGAGGACGCCGAAGACGATGCGGCAGTGATCGAAGCCGTCGAGGTCGCTGCCGACGCCGCCACGACCGACGATGTCGCAACCGTCGACGAACCTGCCGAAGCGGTTGTTGCCAATGATGCCGGGGAGTCTGCAGAAGACGACACCGGCGACGACGACTCGCTGCTCGACAAGGCAAAGGACGCAGTTGCCGCGGCTGTCGAGAAGCTGGCCGATGTCGTAGAGGACGTGGTGGAGAAGGTCACCGGCGACGACGGTGAAGAAGAAAGTGAGGAGGAATCCTCGTGAAGGGTGAAATCGTCAACCGGGTAGTCGAGTACATCTCGAAGGAGATCGTCGAGAACGCCGATGAGGTCGAGGTGACCATCGTCGAGGAAGGACCCGACGAGGTGGTGGCCGAGGTGCGAGCCGCCAAGAGCGACATGGGAAGGGTCATCGGACGACGCGGCCGCGTCGCCAAGGCGATCCGGGTGGTTGCGCAGGCAGCCGCCGACGAGGAAGGCTTGCAGGCCGAGGTTGAGTTCATCGACTGAAGACGCCGGGGCCGTCGACCGGATCGCAGTCGGGCGAATCGGAAAACCCCACGGTCTCCACGGCGAGATCACCGTTCTTCCGGATACGGACGATCTAGATCGGTTTGCCGTCGGGTCATCCTTCGTGACGGACACCGGGCGAACTCTGGTCATCGCATCGGTCAAGCCCTATCGCGATAAGGGCCTCCTGCTTCATTTCGAGGGGGTTCGGTCTCGCATCGAAGCCGAAAACCTGCGCGGCATCCTCCTCACGGTCGATGCGGACACGCGTCGCGACCTAGAAGAGGACGAGTTCTGGCCCGATGATCTGACGGGACTCGATGCGGTGGCCCCAGATGGCTCGGTGCTGGGGGTCGTGGATCGGATCGAATTCGGACCTGGTCAGGACCGGCTCGTCGTGAAGACGCCACTCGGTGTCGAAGTAGAGGTTCCGTTCGTGTCTGCCATCGTCGGAGACCCGGCAAATGGGCAAATCGTCATCGACGCTCCTGAGGGGTTGTTCTGAGGTCTCGGTCGTCGTCGACTTGGAGACCGGGGTCGGAGATGGGTGCCTGTGGAGAAGGCGTCACCAGGGGGTCCCGCAGCGTCGTCCGATGGCTCGCGGTCATACGGCTCATCGCTATGGGATCCCGGGGCCCCCACAACTCCAGGCCACCGAGGGCGCGCCCATTGGCCCACCCTCCTAGCCCTTGGGGACCAGGGCCAGTTGACGGCTCTGGGCGACCAGCGTGCCCGACTCGTCCCACACCTCGCCGTCCTCCTCCAGGAATCCGCCCGATATGAACCGTGTCGTGAAGGCGCACCGCAGCCATCCGGGCTGCGGTCGTGCTCGGACGTGGGCGGTCAACTCGATCGTCGGTGACCATGCGATCGGCAGGTCGGCGTTGAAGATCGTTGGCGGGAAGGCATCTACCGCGACCAGCAAGGCGATGGTGTCGATCGGTTCCTCGTGGCGCAGTCGGAACCAGCCTCGTACTCGAGCCTTGCCGCTCGGGACCCCGGTGGCGTGCAGGCTGTCGGCGGGGTCGAGTCGGATTTCGATTCGACCCATGAAGGGAGGCGGGAACGTCTCCGTCGGCTCTATGGGGATGCAGTCATCCGGCGGGGGCAGATCGGGCGGCCCTGATTCGAGCCTTTCCAGGTGGCCAGAGGGTTCGAGCGTCCCGTAAGTTCCGAGCACCGCCACCAGCGGACCATCGGCGGTCATCGTTGACCGCGCCACCGCGCATCGACGGCCGGAGCGCAATACCTGGGTCTCGATCGTGACCGGTCCCGGCATGCCGGGGCGCAGGTAGTGGGCGGTCACCGACACCGGGTCGGGCCGCTGTACCTCGTTTGCCGCGGCCCTGGCGGCTATCGCCAGCAGGTACCCGCCGTTGGCGTTGCCCATGATGTCCCACCCCGGCTGTATCTCGGCGGAATACTTGCCTGCGCCGATCGGGACGGCGGCTGTCGCCGACGCCAGCCCCTTCACAAGGCAGGGTCCAGAGCGCCGAGCCGCTCGATGAGGTCCACCACCCGATTCGAGTATCCCCACTCGTTGTCGTACCAGGAGAGCACCTTGACGGTGTTGCCGGCCAGGACCTGGGTCAAAGGTGCGTCGAAAATGCTCGAGTGAGGGTTGCCGATGATGTCCGTCGACACCAGCGGCGCCTCGCTGTATTGGACGATGCCCTTCATCGGGCCCTCGGCTGCTTTGCGGACCGCGGCGTTCACCTGGTCGACGGTGACATCGGTCTCGAGTTCGACCACCAGATCCACCGTCGAGCCGTCGGGGACCGGGACTCTCATGGCGATGCCGTCGAGCTTGCCGTCCAACTGGGGAAGAACCTCTCCGACGGCCTTAGCGGCTCCGGTGGTGGTCGGGATGATGTTCTCGGTTGCCGCCCGGCTCCGGCGGAAGTCTGCATGAGGCACATCTGCCAGACGCTGGTCATTGGTGTAGGCGTGGACCGTTGTCATCACGCCGCGCTTGATTCCGAACTCGTCGTCGAGGATCTTGGCGATCGGAGCGAGGCAGTTGGTGGTGCACGATGCATTGGAGACGATTTGAACATCCGGTACCAGATCGTCGTCGTTGACGCCGAGCACCACCGTGGCATCGAGCTGGTCCTTGGCCGGAACGGTCAGGATCACCCGCTTGGCTCCTGCCTCCACATGCTTCATCACCGCCTGGCGGGTTCTGAACACACCGGTGGCTTCGATCACCACGTCGATACCCAATTCGGCCCAGGGAAGTTCGGCCGGGTCGGGTTCGGTGAGCAGCTTCACTCGATGGCCCCCGGCTTCGAGGATTCCATCCGAAATCGTCACCTCGCCTGGGAACTGCCCCATCACCGTGTCGTACTTGAGCAAGTAGCCGGTCATCTCATCGTCGGCAATATCGTTGATGGCGGCGATATCGATGCCGGAATCGGGCCGTTGGGAGACGACGCGGAACACGCTGCGACCGATTCTGCCGAAACCGTTGATGGCGATCTTCATGCCGAGGCTGCTTCCGTTGCAAATGCAGCCATCCGGCCTATCACATCTACGACACGGGCCGCGTATCCCCAGCCATTGTCAAACCACACGATGGCCTTGATCATCGTTCCGCCGATGACCATGGCTGCTTGCCCGTCCCAGATGGCACTGTGGGGACTCCCGATAACGTCGCTCGAAACGATTGGATCTTCGGTGTAGCCAATTACATCCGTGCCGTCTGCCGCCTGCTTCATTGCCGCGTTGAGGTCCTTGGTTGTGGTGGCCTTGTTGATGAAGGCGACGAGATCGATATTCGAACCGTCGGCGACCGGAACGTTTAGCGCGATGCCGGACAGTCTCCCGGCCATCTCAGGCATCACCTTCTCCACGATGTCGGGCGAGTTGGTGGCTGCGGGGATGATGTTCTCGGCGGCGGCACGCGACATCCGCAGATCCCCACCGGGCACGTCGGCGAGTCGCTGTTCGTTGGTGAAAGCATGGACGACGGTGAACATCGCTCGATCCACACCGAAGTTATCGTCGATCACTCTGAGAACCGGCGCCAGCGCATTCGACGTGTTCGACCCGAGGGCAATTACGTCGTCGTCGGGTCCGAGCACTTCGTCGTTGACGCCGATGATCAGCGTGTCCATCTCGTTCCAGTCCTGGGGGGTCGATGCGAGTATGACCTTGGAAGCTCCCGCCTCGATATGACGTCTGCACTCGGCGAGGGTTCGGTGTTTACGCGTGGCCTGCACCACGACGTCGATGTCGTGAGCTCCCCAATCGACATCACCGGGTTCGACGCCGTTGATGATCGGAACCCTGCGGCCGTCGACCACCAGGTCGGAGCCTACGAGTTCGACCTCGCCGGGAAACCGTCCAAAGATCGTGTCGAATTCGAGCAGGTAGGCCAGCGCCGCCGGATCGGCGATGTCTGCGATCGCGGTCACCTCGATGCTCGAATGCTCCTCGAGTTGGCGAAAGACGTTACGTCCGATGCGGCCGAAGCCCATCAGTCCGACGCGAATCGGGTTCGTAATCAGTCCCCTCCTGAGTGGCTCTCAGCGTACCGTGGGCGCCGGTTCAGTCGGTCGAGATAGCGACTCGGGCGCTGGTAACTTGCAGCAATGCCCTTCCCGACTCCGGACCCGGATCTGGCCGCACGGCTGATCAGAGGCCGCGGCGACGTCGAAGCTCTCTTTGCCGAGGCGCGACGTTTGCGCGACGACGGCCGGGGAAGGACGATCACATACTCGCGCAAGGTGTTCGTGCCTCTCACCACACTGTGTCGCGACAAGTGCACCTATTGCACATTCGCCAAACCGCCGGGGGCAGGAGGCGAATTCCTGACGCCCGACGATGTGATGGCGATTGCCAGGGCCGGCGAGACGTACCACTGCACCGAGGCCCTCTTTACGCTCGGAGACCGGCCCGAGGATCGCTGGCCACAGGCGGCGTCTTTCCTTGCCGAACACGGCTGCACTTCGACGTTGGAGTACGTGGCCCGAATGACCGAGCAGGTACTCGCCGAGACGGGGGTGTTTCCGCATGCCAACCCCGGTTTGATGGATGAGGCCGCGTTCGAAATGCTCCGGCCCTCCAATCCCTCGATGGGGCTGATGCTCGAGAACTCGTCGCCGCGTCTGATGGAGCCCGGGATGCCCCACCACGATTGCCCCGACAAGGATCCGGCGCTGCGCATTGCGACGATCCGCGCCGCCGGCAAAGCGCGAGTGCCCTTTACGACGGGAGTCTTGGTCGGCATCGAGGAAACGACCGAGGAGTTGGTCGACAGCTTGTTCGTTCTGCGGGATCTCGCTCTCGAGACGGGAGCGATCCAAGAGGTGATCGTGCAGAATTTCCGAGCCAAGGCCGACACGCCCAAGCGGTACGATGCCGAGCCGACCGTCTCCTACTTCGCCAGGGTGGTTGCCACGGCGCGCTGGATCCTCGGCCCGGAGATGAACCTCCAGGTGCCGCCCAATCTGACGGACCGGTTCGAGGTGTACCTGGATGCCGGGATCAACGACTGGGGCGGGGTTTCGCCGCTGACAATCGACTGGGTCAACCCCGAGGCCCCCTGGCCGCATCTGGAAGAGTTGCGAGCCCGGACCGAGGCTGCGGGATTCAAGCTTCGACCGCGGTTGCCCGTCTATCCCGAGTACATCGAAGTCGAATGGATCGATTCCGCCCTGCTGCCGATTCTGGAAGCAGCTTCCGACGACGATGGGTATGCGCTCGAGGCCACGTCGCCAGGATCGCACCCGGCCGCCTGGGATCGGGGCCCCCCGGCACCCCTGCGCTCAGCC
>JACZWZ010000032.1:0-7436 GCA_022571885.1 Acidobacteriota bacterium | reverse complement strand
CGCCCGGGCAGCCATGGGAGTAGCGGTACGGCAAAGAGCCATAGGCTGATGAGCCGTACGGCGAAGAGCCATAAGCTGGTGATGAGCCAGACGCGAAGAGCCATAAGCACTGTCCCCGAGATGGAGACCGCATGATCACGTTCTTGAGAGTCCGCCCGGCAGGCGATGTCGAAGAGCCATGGGCCGAGACCAGGCGCCGGGAGGGGACAACCGCGTTGGAACTCGCGGCCCCATCCGAAGCGGACGTCGCCGCCTGCCTGGCCGCCGGGGTGCTCCCGGTCGCCACCGGGGGTTCGGCCACCGCCGGAGCTGCGTTCGTGGGAGATCCCGAGCGGATAATGGCGCTGGCCGACCAGGGTGTTGCCTGGTGGCGGCTCACCGTCGAGGCCGAAGGAGCGCCCGCCAGGGTCATCGACGCCGCCGCCCGCAGCGGCGCCGGGTTTGTGCGGGTCGGCCGAAGTCGGGTAGCGGACATCGCCGGGCTTCTCGACCTTCCCACACTCAGGACATCGGTCTCGGTGTTCGTCGACTCCGTGGATGACGCCGTGGCCGCGGTGGCGGCCGGCGCCTCCGATCTGCTGCTGCGCGATTGGGATACCGAGAGCATCGGAGATCTGCGAGATGCTTTCGATGATCCTCTGGTGGAGAGGACCGCATTCCCGATCGGGGTGCCGGTCGATGACCTGCGGTCGGAACTCACGCCCGAGATCCTGGCGGCTGCTCTCGGTCAGTTGGACGGAAGTGGTGCGGCGCGACCCCGGTATTCCTGGGCTCCCGGTCGCAGTGAGGGCGTCCCGGTGACGGCCAATCGGTTGTCGTCCGAGTGGCTCGACGCCAGATGGGTCGCCGAGCCGCCTCCGCTCGGGCTCGACGCGGTTCGTCCTGAGGTCAAGAGGATCCTGGAAGCGTCGCTGGCCGGACGCCGACCGACCCGAGATGAGGTCGAAGAGTTGTTCCGGGCGCGTGGCAACGAGGTCGAAGCGATAGCAATGGTTGCAGACGAAATCCGCCGGGAATCGGTGGGCGACACGGTCTCCTACATCGTGAATCGCAACATCAACTACACCAACCAGTGCTATTTCCGATGTGGGTTCTGTGCGTTTTCGAAGGGGCCCCGTTCATTGAATCTCCGAGGTGATCCATATCTGCTGGAGGTTCACGAGGTGGCCTTCCGGGCCAAGGAAGCATGGGAGGCGGGGGCCACCGAGGTGTGCCTCCAAGGCGGTATTCATCCCGGTTTCACCGGCGACTTCTACGTATCGGTGGTGGAGGCGGTCAAGCAAGCCGTGCCCGACATGCATGTGCACGGGTTTACGCCGCTAGAGGTGTGGCAGGGAGCCGAGACCCTCGGGATCGGTATCTCCGAGTTCTTGGCGCGGCTCAAGGAAGCCGGACTGGGCACGCTGCCGGGGACCGCGGCCGAGATCCTCGACGACCGGGTTAGAGCCCACCTCTGTCCCGACAAGATCACGACCGCCGAGTGGGCCCATGTGATGATCGTGGCCCACGAGATGGGCCTGCGCTCGACGTCGACGATGATGTTCGGACACATCGACGGACCGGTTTCCTGGGCCAACCATTTCGAAGTCTTGCGTCTGATCCAAGACCGCACCGGCGGGTTCACCGAGTTCGTCCCGCTTCCCTTCGTCCACATGGGGGCGCCGATCTTCCTCAGGGGCCGAGCCCGGCCCGGACCAACGTGGGACGAGGTGGTCCTGGTCCATGCTGTGGCTCGGATCGCCTTTGCAGGTCTGATCGACAACATCCAGGCGTCGTGGGTCAAGCTCGGTTTGACGGGTGGAGCAGCATTGCTGGGCGCCGGCTGCAATGACATGGGAGGGACCCTGATGAACGAGAACATCTCGCGTGCCGCCGGCGCCGAACACGGCCAGTTGGTCTCGGCCGAACAGATGGAGGCGGCAATCACGGCCGCCGGCAGGACTCCGGTGCGGCGCACGACTTTGTACGAGGTGGCCGAAGCCCGACTGGCTTAGCTCGCAGCTTGCAGGATCGGTGGCAGCTGTCGCGTCGCAAGGCTTCGGAGTCGGAGGGCCCCCCTCCTAAAGCCTTCGGCTTTTGACTCCCCCTCGAGGGGGGAGTGATTCCCTCTTGCTAATTGCTAGTGAGGATGAATTGCTCCCTCGGCTACCCACCCTTCGACCTTCTCGTCGGCCACCACGTGGGCCCAGCCACCGAGGGTTCGCTTCGCCAGGTACCAGTTGCCCGGTTTGAGCTCGGCGACCGTTCGGGTGTGGTCGATCAGGTCGAAGACGTCGGTGGGCGCCATCACGTAGCACCAATAGGGGCCGCGGGGTGGCGCCGGCTGAGGGAGCGGCTCCGTCGGCGACTCGGTGATCGAGGTCTGGGACGATTCGTCGTGGATCGCCGTCGACGCTACAGATTGTGGTATCGGCTCTGCTGCGACTGCTTCGGGTGCCGGCGCAGGTTCGTATCTCGGGTCGGGTCGCAGAACCCGCCGCTCTCGTCGCCTTTCCCTGATGGTGGGGTTGAACAGCGAAGCGCTGATGAACCCGAGCCCGCCGACTGCGATCGTCACTCCCGCCAGGGACGGATACGAGACTTGGAGGCGACCGAATTGCTGTCCGATCAGGGTGAGGCCGGCACCGGTGGCTATGCCGCCGAGGGCGGCCGCCGATCGGGCCCACCGGCGGCGAGAGGCCACCGCCCCCATCTGACCGGTGATTCCGCCAAGCGCCAAACCCAACGCGGTGAGCCCGATCAGGGTCGCCAGTGGGAACCGTCCCGATACCCGCACCCACACTGCGGCCGAGCAGCCATCGGTCTCTCCTTCGACCCTGAACAGTCCGATGCTGTACGGGCTGACGTCGTCGAGTGAGATCGTCGCCAAGAAATCCTGCTCTGGCGTGGCGTAGGTGGAGCTGTTCGACTCGACGGTGATGGGGCCGATGATCAGTTCCAGGCGGGCCGATCGGGTTCCGGTCAAATCGGTGCCGGCGAAGATGAGTGTGTCTTTGGTATCGAGTTCGAGCGGGCTGTTCAACGAGTCGATCCGCTCGGCTTCTATCCCATTGAAGGCGATGACGCAGTTGTCGGAGACTTGGGCATGGGCCGGGGCGATCCCCAGCAGGGCGGCGAGGCTGATCAGCGCCAGCGATGAGAGTCTCCGGACCACCCGATGACGATACCGGACCCACTTTCCACTCGCGCTCGGATACGCTCGGGTCGTGCGCATCTCGATCGTCACCCTCTTCCCGGAGTTCTTCGACTCGCCTCTGCGCGTCAGCATTGTGGGCCGCGCCGTCGACGCCGGGTTGGTCGACATCGACATCGTGGATCTCAGGGCTCACGGCCTGGGCCCGCATCGGCAGGTCGACGACGCTCCCTTCGGAGGCGGCCCCGGGATGGTGATGATGATCGAGCCGCTCGCCGATGCGCTCGACCCACTCGAGTCATCGCACCGCGTCCTGCTCACGCCCGGCGGATCTCGACTGTCTCAAGATCACCTGGATCGGTGGTCGAGCGTTGGGCACTTGACGCTGGTGTGCGGGCGGTTCGAGGGAGTCGATGAGCGAGTCGCCGAGCGGTTCATCGACGAGCAGGTGTCGCTCGGGGACTTCGTCATCGCCGGGGGAGAGGCTGTCGCCACCGCGATTGTCGAAGGAGTCGCCCGCCTGTTGCCCGGTGTCGTCGGAAATCCGGAGTCGATCGAACGCGAGAGTTTCCGTGGTGGCTTGCTGGAGGAACCCCAGTACACGAGGCCCTCCGAGTTTCGGGGGTGGTCCGTTCCGGAGATCCTGTTGAGCGGAGATCACGGGAGGATCGACGAGTGGCGTCGAAGTCAGCAGCTGGAGAGGACCAGGCAGTGCCGACCTGATCTATTTGAGGAATTCGTCGTGGCGTCCGGTGATGAGTATGATCCGGCGGCGCCGGACGGTCGTCGGCGCAGCTCTGAAGGGATTCCCGATGAACACGCTTGATCAGGTCGAAGCCGCATACCTCCGGGACGACCTTCCCGACTTCGGCCCCGGCGACAACGTCAAGGTCAACGTCCGGGTTGTAGAGGGTGGTCGCGAGCGGGTTCAGGTGTTCGAAGGCGTCGTTATCGCCCGCGGCGGAGGAGGACTCCGCGAGACCTTCACCGTTCGCAAGATCAGCTTCGGAGTTGGGGTCGAGCGCATCTTTCCGGTTCATGCTCCGATCATTCACAGCATCGAAGTGACCCGCCGCGGAGACGTACGGCGTGCCAAGCTCTACTACTTGCGAGACCGCATCGGCAAGGCGACTCGCATCAAGGAGAAGCGGGACTCCTGACGCACCTGCCGCCGTTCGCAGCGACAGGGTGAAGGTACTCTCCGGCCCGTGAATTCCGACCCGACCGAACGTCCGACCGCCGCCGACGCATTCGTTGACGATTCGGGCGACGATCAGGTCGCCCCTCGGGCCCCTTCCGACCCCTTTCATTTCGACCCGGAGCTGGAGGCGTTGCGCGACGACGCTCGCAACCGGGGCCAGAAGTCGGACGCGGCACGGGCATTCTGGAAGGAGCTGCCGGTCCTGATCATTGTGGCGCTGGTCGTCGCAGTCATTATCAAGACCTTTCTGGTGCAGGCGTTCTTCATCCCGTCGGCGTCGATGCGTGACACCTTGCTCGAAGGCGATCGGGTGATGGTGAACAAACTCGCCTTCCGGTTCGGTGAACCGGGACACGGCGATGTGATCGTGCTCGACTCGCCATTGGAGGAGTTGTCCGACGGCGAGAACTTCTTTGGCGCGATTATGCGAAACATCGGGGAATCGCTCGGGTTGTCCACCCCCGACACGGCTCTCATCAAACGGGTGATCGCCCTCGAGGGCGACACGATCGAGATTCGAGCCAACACAGTATTCATAAATGGAATCGCGATCGACGAGCCCTACCTCACACGGAGCGTGCGGATGCCCGATTTCGGGCCGCTGCAGATTCCGCCGGGTCACGTGTTCATCATGGGTGACAACCGGAATCAGAGTGAAGACAGTCGCAGGTTCGGCCCGATACCCGAGTCGTCGATCATCGGAAGGGCGTTCGTTCGAGTCTGGCCACCCAGCCGCTGGGGCGGGATTTGACCGGGCGCCGTTGTCCGGGTCCTGGTCTACGCGCCTGCCCGGCGCCGGCCACCGTGCGCTCGAGTCTCCAGTACTCGACGGGTGCGGGTGGCGATCGAGGTATCGGATGTGATCGTGCCCTCGCCAGGTCCAGTCTCCAGTCTCCAGCCAGAACAATCCTGGGTGTCGGGAGTCGGGAACTGGAAACTGATGTCTAGTTCTCGTCGGGTGTCGGGAAGATACTGGCGCCGAGCACAGAGAACGCACGAACTGCAGCAGGGTTACCATCCTCCTCCGACCGAATAGAGGCGGCAGGAGAGGCGATGAGCGAAGAAGATCTCGAGCGTTACGAGTCCGATGTCGAGCTCCAGATCTACCGCGAGTACCGCGACGTCCTTCCGATGTTTCGTTATGTCGTAGAGACTGAGCGCCGTTTCTATTTGGCGAATGGTGTCGACATGAAGACCCAGCAGTCCGGGACCTCCGTGTTCTTCGATATCGAACTCGAGGATGCGTGGGTATGGGACATGTACCGACCGGCACGGTTTCTGAAGAAGGTGAGGGTGCTCACCTTCCGCGACGTAAACGTCGAGGAAGTCGAACACCCCGATCTCGAGCTGCCTACCGACGACGCCTAGGCGGTATTGGCGAAGAGGTCGCCGCCCGTTTTCTTGCCAGGAAGGGCTGCTCGATTCTCGCCCGCAATGTGCGCGTCGGTCGCGGCGAGATCGATCTGATCATCAGAGACCATGGGGTGGTGGTCGCGGTCGAGGTGAAGACGGGCGCTACCCCGATGGACCAATTCACCGACGACAAGATTGCTGTGGTGCGGGCCGCGATGCGGCGGCTGCAACCGCCTCCGCGGCGGCTAGACCTGGTGACGGTCACAACTCCCCGAGGCGGGCGAGTCACGGTTCGTTGGTATCGAGGCGCGGGTTGAAGGGCGAGTCTCGTATTCGGCTGCTGCTTCATCGTCCTGGTTGGCAGGGCCTCGAATGGCCGTCACTACCGAAGTGTGTTTTCGGGTGTTGCTGACTGGAGACTGGGGACTGATGACTGGCGACTCCCGAAACGGGACCGGTCAGGAGACTCCTAGCGCCCGTGGCGGCGGCGCTGCTCGAGGTGCCAGCACCCTCGGTGCCAATGGCGGCGAAGATCGGGCTCATGTTCAGGGGTGACCACCAGGTGTCCCTCGCCTACCTCGATCGAGCCATCACATCCGGGGCAGAGGTAGCGCTTGCGGGCGGCGTACGGCTGCACCGGGGTGACGACCTCTATCCCGAAAAAGCCGCCCATGCCACGAGAGCCACGGCGATGAGGAGCGTTCCGATCACCAAAGCAAAGTCGAGTGCGGTCTTGCGCTGCGAGCGGAAGGGGTTGAAGCCCATGAACGCATGGTAGGCCCCGGATCAAGCCAGTCCTCAGTCCCCAGTCTCCAGCCTGAAGGCGTGGCAGACTCGGCTGGTGATGCCCGACTCCCGACTGATGACGATTCGTAACCCAAATGCCAGACTGATGACTAATTCATGACTGACTCCATGTTTCCGGTGTCCGACGATGGCGCGGTTCGCACCCTGACGATCGACAATCCCACACGACGTAACGCCATACCTGCCGACCAGTGGGCAGCGCTGGCCGAGGCTCTCGAGTCTTTTGAGAACTCGGATGCTCGAGTTCTGGTGGTGACCGGTAGCGGTGAGGACTTTTGCTCGGGCCTGGATGTCGGGTCGAGTCCGTCCGAGGGGGGTGTTGCTGCTTCGTACAGGTCGATGGCGGATGTGAGCAACGCAGCCAGGGCCTTGCACGCCACCTCCAAGCCGACCATCGCAGCAGTAGACGGTGTTGCCGCCGGAGCCGGGATGAACCTCGCCCTCGGTTGCGACATTCTGCTGGCATCGGATCGGGCAAGGTTCACCGAAGTGTTCGTCCGGCGGGGGTTGACCGTCGATTTCGGCGGCACCTGGCTGCTGCCGCGACGCATCGGCCTGGCGAGGGCAAAGGAGCTCGCACTCTCCGGGCGCATCCTGTCGGCTCAGGAGGCCTTCGAATACGGCATCGCCTCTCGAGTGCTGCCGCACGAGGAACTCCACGGTGAGGCCGCAGCTCTCGGCGCTGATTTGGCGGTCGGAGCTCCTCTGGCACAGCGCTTCATCAAGGCCGGTCTAGATCGCTCGTTCGAGATGTCGTTCGAGGAGGCGCTCGCCTACGAGGCCCAGGCGCAGGCGATTCTGCTGACCTCCGCCGACGCGGCTGATGGTCTCATCTCCTTCCGGGAGAAGCGCCCGCCCGAGTTCAAAGGAAGATAGGGAGCAGGAAGCGTGCAGCAGGCAGATCCAGGCCGCTCGAGTCCGAGGTGACCGAGCGCCGCGCCG